>JAXHVA010000020.1:0-48751 GCA_034189035.1 Thermodesulfobacteriota bacterium | reverse complement strand
TAGCGGTTGATGTAGATGGCAATGTCTATGTCACGGGCAGTAGTTACGGAGACAGCACATCTGCTGATTACTGCACAGTTTCGTATGACAGTGATGGGAATGAGCGGTGGGTTCAAAGGTATAATGGGCCGGGAAATAATTGGGACAGCGCTTCTGCCATAGCGGTTGATGTAGATGGCAATGTCTATGTCACGGGCAGTAGTTACGGAGACAGCACATCTGCTGATTACTGCACAGTTTCGTATGACAGTGATGGGAATGAGCGGTGGGTTCAAAGGTACGATGGGCCTGGAAATAGCGGGGACAGAGCTTCTGCCATAGCGGTTGATGTAGATAGCAATGTCTATGTCACAGGCTATAGCGAAGTTGACGACCTTGATTCTGATTACTGCACAGTTTCATATGACAGCGATGGGAATGAGCGCTGGGTTCGAATATACGACAGGCCGGGAAATGGCGAGTGTAGAGCTTCTGCCATAGCGGTTGACGCCAGCGGTAATGTCTACGTCACAGGTTATGTCACGGGCTATGTCAAGATATCTATCCCTACTACTGTCTTCACTGATGAAGATTATTGCACTATTTCGTATGACTCAGATGGGAATGAGCGCTGGGTTCGAAGGTACGATGGGTTGAAAGGTTTCTGGTATAAAGCTTCTGCCATAGCGGTTGACACCAGCGGTAATGTCTATGTTACAGGTTATGTCACGGCCTGGAACTCCAGGGAGGGGACTTATTTTTATTACTGCACGGTTTCATATGACAGCAATGGGAATAAGCGTTGGGCTCAAAGGCACAGTGAGCAGTTGAATGATTATTATAAAGCAGTTGCCATAGCGGTTGATAGCAGTGGTAATGTCTATGTTACAGGTCGTAGCATGCATGATTACACTATATATGATTACTGCACGGTTTCATATGACAGCAATGGGAATAAGCGGTGGGTTCAAAAGTACGCTGGGCCCGGATATAGCTATGATTTCGCCTTTGCCATAGCAGTTGACGGCGATGGCAATATCTATGTAACTGGCGAGAGTTTTTCTGATTACTGCACTATCAAATACGTGGGTAATCCTGTTAAAACCCTTCTTGAAAAAGCAATAACCGCAATAGATGATTTGGATGATGATGATTTCAAATCCGGACTCTTGAGAGGTATACTGTTAAAGCGGATAAACTCAGCGTTGAGTACATACGAGAAGGGATTCACCAATCTTGCATTGGTTCAATTAAAGTGTGGTGTAATAGAAAAGATGGATGGATGTGCAAAGAGAGGCGAGCCGGATGCGGGTTTCACACTTTATGAAGATGACTGGCTGATAACGTGTGATGCTCAAAATGATCTTTATCCTCTTATAGCGGATGTCATTGATATGATAGATTTTTATTAACTGCCCAGGTTTTGAGTTCCGGGATTCACGGTTCAAGGGAACAATGAGGCGAAGATGAAGAGGGCATAAGTCGAGGAACCTTGGACCGTGAACATAAAAACCGATCAATAACACCCCCATATAGACCCCTTTGCTTTATTCCGTGTTTTCATCTCATGTAGAGCCTTGTAAAATCTCGCTGTAGAAGATTTTAATAGAATTTATCCGAAAATATTGTTACACTTATTCGTCAAAGACCATCCAAATCGTTATTCAATGAAAACGTTATAAATGAAAGGTTGTTTGATGAAGATGAATATAAAGGTCGTTTCATTCGATGTGGACGGAACCCTGGTTTCTATGGATTTTAACAATATGATATGGATGGAGGAGCTTCCTGCCCTCATCGGCAGGAAAAAAGGCATGAGCCTTGAAGAGGCAAGGGCCTATACCATATCTGAGTATGAGAAGGTCGGTGAAAACGATATGCGCTGGTATGAGATGAACCATTGGATCAGGCACTTTGATCTTGACACTACATTTGAGGCCATAGTCTCTAAATATGAGTCTAAAGTTGAGATTTTCCCGGATGTAATCCCTGCATTAGAAAGGCTGAAGTCCAGATTTACACTTATCCTTACTACTGCAATGCCAAGAGAGTTCCTTGATGTAAAGATAAAAGATTTCAAAGGGTTTTTCAATTTTGACTTTTCTGTGATATCGGATTTTAAACTCTTGAAGACACCAAAGAGCTATCTCAATATCTGTAATATATTGAACATACTCCCCTCAGAGCTTGTCCATATCGGTGATCATTGGGAGTTTGACTATATCTCCCCTAAAGAGGCAGGGGCAAACGCCGTCTTTTTGGATAGAGAAAAGAAGAGGGCAGGGGATTCTATAATACATACCCTGGGAGAATTGGAGTTATAAAAGACAAGAAGCAAAGAACAAAAGACCTGATTGCAGGTTTTATATAAAATGTTTGATTTATAGATAAAACATAACACTTTAGCTTTATGAAATAAAAAGATCTCATCAAGCAAGAAGTGGCGGTCAAATTTTAATGCGTGTAGTTGTTTGAGCGTCTTAGTGAGCGTTAAGAAAGAACAGGGGATAACCTCAGATTAAATATCTGAAAGAGTTGATAATGGAACTACTGAATTGAATAGCGATATACTGTTCTTTCTTTACGCTCGCTTTGATGCGAGTTTTACAGGGATTAAAATTTGATTGCCACTTCTTGCATCTCTTTTTAAAGAGCTAAACTATTACGATAAGACGAAACATCGGTTATGCAGATCGACCTATTTGAAGACCAAAAAAAAGAGAATATAGGCAAGGAGGCACCCCTAGCAGAACGTATACGTCCGGTTACACTCGATGAGTTTGTAGGGCAGGACCATATCTTGAAAAAGGGGAAGGTTCTGAGAAATGCAATCGAGGCAGATGAGATTCCATCCTTAATATTCTGGGGACCGCCGGGCTCAGGCAAGACCACCCTCGCACGGATTATAGCGAAAAAAACAATGGCAAACTTCATCTCCTTCAGTGCGGTATTGGCTGGTGTGAAGGATATCAGAGGGGTTATAGGGCAGGCGAGGGATTACTGGAGGTTGAAAAAGAAACCGACCATACTCTTTGTAGACGAGATCCATCGCTTTAACAAGGCCCAGCAGGATGCATTCCTTCCCCATGTGGAAGATGGCACAATCATCCTTATCGGAGCTACCACCGAGAACCCATCCTTTGAGGTTATCTCACCTCTTCTCTCACGTGCCAGAGTCTTTGTCTTACACCCCTTAAAGGAAGAGGACCTGAAGAGTATACTGCGCCGGGCTCTCCTTGATAAAGAGAGGGGACTCGGTAATTATAGAATCAATATAGACCCGCCTGCATTGAGGCATATCGTTTTAATGGCCAATGGTGATGCCAGACGAGCCTTGAATACTCTGGAAATGGCTGTACTGACAACAGCACCCGATAAAAATGATACAAGGCATATTACCCTTGAGATCACTCAGGAAGTATCACAAAAGAAGCAGCTTATCTATGATAAGGATAAAGAGGAACACTATAACCTGATTTCAGCCCTGCATAAGAGCATGCGGGGGAGCGATCCTGATGCTTCCCTTTACTGGCTTGGAAGGATGCTTGAGGCTGGGGAAGATCCTCTGTATATAGCCAGGCGCTTGATCCGTTTTGCATCTGAGGATATTGGAAATGCAGATCCACTTGCACTGCAAATAGCGATAAGTGCCATGCAGGCATACCATTTTATCGGCTCACCTGAAGGAGAACTTGCCCTTGCACAATGCACTTTGTACCTTGCCTGTGCCCCAAAGAGCAATGCGATATATCGTGCATATTCAAAGGTAAAAGACGATATTCAAAAGAAGGAGACCCTTCCTGTTCCCTTACATATACGCAATGCACCCACTTCTTTGATGAAAGAACTGGGGTATGCAAAGGGGTATAAATACCCCCATAACTTTCCAGAGGGGTATGTAAAAGAGGAGTATCTCCCAGAAAATCTCAAAGACCAAATATATTATATTCTATCTGATCGGGGCTTTGAGGTAGAAATAAAAAAGAGACTTGAGAAATGGCGGAAAAAGAAGAAGGAATGAAACAAGAGATATCAGCAGCCAGGGTATTTATTGACAGATACATAAAAGGCTTATCCAAAGGTACAGATGACCTTGATAGATATATAAGCAAATACAAAAAGGCAAAGAGAACAATTATTGCCAGGGTCATATTTTCAAGGCTAATAGAAAAGATAGACCTCAAGAATTATAAGAGACTTTTAAAAGGCTTACATAGCTTGGAAGGGTATTTCGATAGATACGAAATCAAAGAGATCGAAGACAAAATTGGGGACATCTGTGATGAGTATGAACGCAAAAAAGAGGAACAGTATGTAGTCTTACAAAGGGAATTGGAAGAACTCCTGACAGAGAGACTGAAGCAAAGGGGTATTTCAGGATCTGCTGTTGAGGTTAACATAAAGATCTCCTCTCAGTGGAGCAGCATCCTGGATCAGATCGATTCACAGTACAATCGATTGCTTTGTTTTGTGAAAAGAGGGTTTGTTGAATAAGCATTTTTGTATAATATCAGTACGTTGAAATAGAAAACTATCAGTAGGATTCGACGACGGTCAAATGTTGAAGGCTTTTTTCTTGTTTCGCACGCGATTTTGGAGTAGCTTAATAGAATTGTGCGTGGCATTTTTTTAGACAATTATGGTCTGAAGGGGTAATGGTCATGGAGTTAGCATTTATCAAAGAAGAACACCAGATTTTCAGAAGAGCTTTCAGGAATTTTGTTAATAAGGAGATCAGACCACATTGGGAGAAATGGGAAGACGACAAGAGGATTCCCAGAGACCTGTGGTTAAAGATGGGAGAAAAGGGATATCTTTGCCCATGGCTTGACGAGAAGTATGGCGGTTCTGGGGCCGGATTTGAATATTCGGTGATCATCCATGAAGAATTGAGTCGATCAGAGGTCGCTGGTGCAGGGGGGATGGGTGTTCACAGCGATATCGTTGTTCCCTATATTTACCATCATGGAGACGAAAGACAAAAGGAGAAGTACCTCCCCAAATGCGCCAGTGGGGAGATCATTACCGCCATAGTCATGACAGAGCCGGAGGCCGGCTCTGATCTAGCTAGTATCCGAACAACTGCAGTTAAAGACGGAGATGACTATATTGTAAATGGCCAGAAGGTCTTCATTACAAACGGCATAACCTGCGATCTTGCAGTAGTTGCTGTAAAGACAGACACAAAGGCAGATCCTCCATATAAGGGGATCAGCATACTTCTCATCGAAGATGGGATGCCCGGATTTTCTAAGGGGCGTCTCCTTGAGAAGACAGGTGCCCATAGCCAAGATACAGCAGAGTTGTTCTTCGAAGATTGTCGAGTTCCAGGTGAGAATCTGTTGGGCAAGGAAGGTGAAGGATTTCAGTACCTGATGTATAATCTTCAACAGGAGCGTCTTGTATCCACGATTGGTGCCCAGGCAACCGCTGAGTATTTTTTAGAAAAGACCATTGAATACTGCAAGACCCGTACTGTATTTGGGCGTCCTGTAACGAAGTTTCAGCACAATACTTTCAAGATCGTAGAGATGGCGACTGAGATCGAAGTCGGAAGGGCCTTTCTCGATTCGTTAATCGAGGATTTTATTGAAGGGAAAGACATCACCATAAAAGTATCGATGGCTAAATGGTGGACCTCGGAGATGGTCAATCGTATTGCATACCATTGCACGCAATTACACGGTGGCTATGGTTATATGAGGGAGTACTTCGTTGCAAGGGCAGCAGGAGATGTGCGTCTCTTGACGATTGCTGCCGGTACTACAGAGATCATGAAGCTTATCATCGGAAGAATGATGGGATTGTAAAATTTAAGGATAAACGCAGCTTATGCTAAAGGTTATAACTGCTTATGTCTCTTTGATGGAGTAAATAACATGTTAAAGGGAGCGGAAAAGGGAAGTTTCTACTATGAAAGAATTACATAAAAGAGATAAACGCATGCACAGATGTTTTGCATTTGTGTTTTTTATATTGCTTTGCACTGTTAATGCACATGCCCAATCAATCAGTGTAGATATCAATGAAGAAAGTGCTCAGCTAATGTTTAAGAGCATCTTCAGTGAAGAGAGTTTCGGCGATACAGAATTGAATGCAAGAGTCCTTTATACATCAGATGATCTTGTGTATTCATTGGGTGCCGATATCCTCGGTGAACCAGGAGGTATGTCCGGGCTAGAAGTGGGTGTTGGAGGGAAGTTGTACGGAGCGAATACAAAGGACAATGACGTTTTTTTCATCGGTTTTGGTGCCCTTTTCAGATACGCTCCTTTTGAATTAGATGGCCTGTTTTTTTCAGGACTCCTTTCTTATGCGCCTCGCGTTTTATCCTTCTTCGATGCAGAACGCTTACTGGAGGCAGATCTAAAGATTGCGTATGAACTTGTTCCAAGAGGAACCGTTTATATTGGATACCGCAATCTCTGGATAGATATAGAAGAAATAGAGAAGGTAAGGATCGAAGAGGGGATATTCGCGGGATTGGAATATAGATTTTAATCTGAAAGGAAGTAATATGGAAGCACAGTTTTATAAAGAAGAACACGAAATCTTTAGAAGGGCATTCAGGAATTTTGTGAATAAAGAGATAAAACCGTATGCAGAAAAATGGGAAGACGAAAAGAAGATTCCTAGGGAACTCTGGCTAAAGATGGGGGAACAGGGATATCTCTGTCCATGGCTTGAGGAGAAGTATGGAGGCGCAGGTACCGGATTTGAATACTCCGTGATTATTCATGAAGAACTCTGTAGGTCAGAGGCCTCTGGGGTAGGTGGAATTGGTGTACACAGTGATATTATCGTCCCATATATACATCATCATGGAGATCGGGAACAAAAAGAAAAGTATCTTCCAAAGTGCGCAACCGGAGAGATAATTACATCTGTAGCTATGACAGAGCCGGAGGCCGGCTCTGATCTTGCCGGGATCCGGACAACGGCCTTCAGAGATGGGAATGACTATATTGTAAATGGCCAGAAGGTCTTTATTACAAATGGTATAAGCTGTAATCTTACAGTGGCGGCTGTAAAGACAGACACAAAAGCAGACCCACCATATAAAGGGATCAGCATACTCCTCATTGAAGATGGGATGCCTGGGTTTTCTAAGGGACGTCTTTTGGAAAAGACGGGTGGACATAGTCAGGACACAGGGGAGTTGTTCTTTGAGGATTGCCGTGTCCCGCAGAAAAACCTGTTGGGAGATGAGGGCCAGGGATTTCATTATTTGATGTATAATTTGCAGCAGGAGCGACTCATCGTTGCTATCGATTCGCAGGCTGCTGCAGAGTATATTCTAGAAAAAACAATAGAATACTGCAAGGTCCGTACTGTATTTGGGCGTCCTGTAACGAAGTTTCAGCATAATACATTTAAGATCGTAGAGATGGCAACAGAGATCGAAATCGGAAGGGCCTTTCTCAATTCGTTGATCGAGGACTTTATTGAAGGGAAAGACATCACCCTCAAAGTATCGATGGCCAAATGGTGGATATCAGAAATGGTCAATCGTATTTCCTACCATTGCACACAATTCCATGGAGGGTATGGATATATGAAGGAGTACTTTGTCGCACGGGCATCCGGAGATGTCCGCTATTCGACTATTGCTGGTGGTACAACAGAGATAATGAAAGTAATCATTGGGAGGATGTTAGGCCTTTAACATTCCTTTTTGGCCCTTCTTTCCTCAAGTAATTCATCTAAAAGTTGCTTTTTCTCAAGATATTTAAGAATATCCTTCTTTTGATCCTCTGTCATCTTCTCAAGGATGAGTATAATCTTCTCCATTACCCCTTTGTAGTACCCGGGCTTGGTTTCACCCACCCAGTTAGCATTATCTTCCTTATTCTCGTATGTTGTAAGGTTCTTTTTCATCTCGCCTTCGCCAGTGAGCAGTTCACTTATAGATATATTAAATTCTCTACTTATACGTGCAATAGTGTCTAACCCTGGTTTGAATTCATTCCTTTTTATTCTACTAACAATATCTCCTTTCTTGCCAATTCTCTTTGTAAAGTCTTTTTGTGTGATCTGGTGTCTATCTAAAATCTCTTTAATATTGTTAATAAAAATATTATTATCAAAAAATATACACATGCGCCTACTTTTTTCTTGAAATAATATACGTTTTCGTCTATATATTGATTGAATACATCCTTCACCTCGTAAGGCGACGGCGAAAAAACCCCTAACAGCCAAAGGGCTCCAAATCATAATCAGGAGTGTTTGTGTTTATACCGTTCAGGCTGTTAGGGGAACTCTATATTTTTATTTTATCAGTGTCAATATCTAAATTACAGTGATAAAGAAAACTGAGGTGGTACATGATAGTATGTGCATATTGTGGTTGTAGGCTTGGGACACGTTTGGGGAATGATAAACCCCTAAAGATATGTTAGGTATCTGTCCATTGTGTTACAAGGAACAGACCCTACTATTGGATGAGTTTCAACGGTTGCTGAAACAGCTATTGGCACTCATAGATATAAGATGAATTTGAGATCAGCAAGCGATGTTAATCAATATCAGGCCGATTACTTGCTCAATCCGTCATTAATATAATCTATATAGCCGTCTATAGTGTTTTTTACAAAGAAAAGTTCTCTTTGCTTGATATCATCATCGAGTTGATGATATGGCATAAAGAGTCGATCCGCTAAAAGGAGTTCTTTTATGCATTGATCTAAAAGGGCCTCCTTATTTGATTCCTGCTTCATCTGCTGAGCAATCACGTCCTTCCATAAAAACAACTGCTCCTTATGCTGTAAAAGAATTTTTTCTGCATTATTATGCATCCCAAAATGCCCGAAGCAAATCTTTTTTTTACCTTTTTTAAGGAGCTTATCAAGGCTTTCCACTGATTTTTCAAGATAGAATTTAGGTGGGGTGGCAGGCCTTTGGTATATGGCGTCATTCACCATGTGCAATACCCCAGCTACTTCTCCTGCGAATATGTATTTATCATAAATATAGCTTACATGATGTATTGCATGGCCTGGAGTACGTATCGCCTCAAATCCCTCTTCATGAAATTCTTCTAATGGAATAATTTTTTTCTCGATTACGGGTTTCATTTCTCCGTATGCGATGGCTATTTTACCCAGCGCTTTCTTTGTTGCCTCAAAGAGCCTTTTAGGATCGATTAGATGCTTGACAGCTTGCTCGTGGCAAACCACTTTAGCTTCAGGAAAGTACTCTGTAAACTCACCAATACCACCTGCATGATCAATATGTATATGGGTTAGAAGGATAAAATCCACTTTGTCTATGCCTAGTTCTTTCAGAGATTCAATAAGGGTATGTATTGAGGCAAATGGACCAACATCAACCAAAAATGTGTATTTTCCTGTATAGATCCATGAACTTATAAAATTTCTAAACCCGTCAATCTCCAGTTTCAATTCTATCAAATGTAGATTTTGATCCATCTTCAAACTGTTCATTTTCCTCCCCTTCATAGATTAAAATGTATTGCTTAAAGGTCTTCATATCTTTTGTTCAATTTGCCTTGATGGGGCTACTGACATCTGCAAACTAGATTCGTGTACAAAGAAAGTTAGCTCGCCATGACAAAGAGAAGGATCTACAATGATGTATCGTCGTAATATTTTGTTTTCCATAAAGTTTTTCCTAACCAAGTCCAGATTGTATCTGCCTTACAATTTATATCCAATCTTTCTTAAGAATTCTTTTCTTGCAGATCTGTCTGCATTCCCTTCTATGCCTTTAGATGTAAATCCGTCAATCACACCCATTATCCCTCTTCCTTGTTCTGTCTCCATAACGATTACCTCGATCGGGTTGGCTGTGGCACAGTAAATGGAACAGACCTCTGGGCACATCTTAATCGCATTGAGGACATTAATAGGAAAGGCATCCTTCATGAGTATTGCAAAGGTATGTCCACAATCGATATCGCTTGAAATTTCAACAGCCATCTTCTTGAGTTCCTCATCGTTTCCCTCTGTCCTTATCAGACAGGGGCCAGACGCCTCAGAGAATGCAATCCCAAATCTCGCGGACGGTACTATGCTCACCATTACTTCATACAGGTCCTCTGTTGTCTTGATAAAATGGGTTTGCCCCAGCACTAGATTACACTCCTCTGGTATATTGATCTTAATATTCTTTAACTCCATCTTCTCCTCCCAAAAAAATCGTAATAGTTTAGCTTTTTGAAAAGAATCGCTTCAACGGCGGTTAAATTTTAATGTGTGTGCTGTCCGTCTTAGTATACGTTTTGAAAGAACAGGGGATAACCTCTCATCTTATGCCTGAAATAGATCATAATGGGTATGCTGAGTTGAATGGTGATATGTTGTTCTTTCTTTATATTCACTTTGATGAGAGTTTTATACGGATTAAAATTTGATTGCCGTTAAAGCTGACTAACCGTTCTCTATTTCATAAAACTAAAAAATGATACAGAAGTTTTATTCAATCCCCAAGGATTTCAAAAATTCAATCCCTTTTAAGAGGTCTACTTTGCTCACCTTGGGATGAACCTCCACGATTTTTATTGTGTCCGGTGTAAGGTACTTTTTAATAAGGCTAAAATTAAAATCCCCAGTGCCAGGGGCGCGATGATCATCGTCTCCTTTAATATCATGGATATGCATACCAAGAAGGTCCGGAGCATAGGTTGAGAGGAGTTTTTTGTGGTTTAGTATTCCAAATTTTTCTTGAAGGCTGGCATGACCTACATCATGCCAGTATCGGACTTGACCTCCCATGAATTCTTTTATTATAATTCCAATCTCTTCAAAATCCGGTATTTCATGAAAGTGACACCTGTTTTCAACCCCAATACATACATTCAGTTTTTCAGCCTCTTTATTGAGCTTATCGAGACAGAACAATACGGAATCGAGGTTTTTCTGCCGGGCTTCTTTTCTTAATAGCAACTGTTTTTTAATGAAACTCCTCCCTGTGTGAGAATCAATTTCTCCTGTTTTAAATAGCTTTGTAAATAGCTCTTTCTTTGCATCCATATCCACATGACCAACATGTAATATTACTGCATTTACTTCTAAATCATGGGCCAATTGGATCGTTTTTATTGAATACTTGATCGCACGTGCTCTTTCTTCTTTATCTCCTGATGAAAACAAGAAGACATTTGCACTGGCCTTGTTTTGGGGTATGATATCAGGGATAGGACAGAAATTATGGATACTCATTATTTTGATAGGCATCTTTTTTAGAATTGGGATCATCTCTTTCAACATAAACGAGGGGATCCGATATTCTAGTTCTAAGGCATCTATCCCCAACATTAACAAATGATCGAGCAGAGATTTTCCGTTTTTGGCTTCAGACGATTTCCAACATGTTGATACCCCAAGCATATCTCTAAATTCTCCTTAGATAGTATCTACCCAGAAATGAGAAATTTTGCTCATTTTTGGATGGACACTGGATAATGATCTTTAATAGTATAGAAGAAAGAGCAGCATATGTCTATCTTTTTCCTTTATCAAATGGGGCTCAAACAATTATCTTTGAATATCAAAGAGCATTGTTTCAAAATTTAAATTGCGGTAAAGATTTTGGTATGATATATATATTTTACTAGTTATAGACTTCGAAAGGGGGAGGGATATGGAGAAAAACTTGGAAGACATGACAGTAACTAGATTAAGGGAAAAGGCAAAGGAATATCCACAAATCGCCGGTGTTCATGCTATGAAGAAAGCTGAGTTGATTGAGGCAATCCTTGAGGCTTCAGGTCAATCGAATACGGGAGAAATAAAGCCAATAAAAGAATCTAAAAGCCTGAAAAATACAAAAAAAGAAATAAGAATCCTAATGGCCAAAAGAGACGAATATATTGCGAATAGGCAGAAAAAAGAATTAAAGAGCATTCGAAATAAGATAAAAGAATTAAAGCGAACGAGCAGAAGACTAGGGAAATTGGCAGGCAGGAGTTCTTAGATGAAGACGAAACTGATCTTTGTTACAGGTGGGGTGCTTTCATCTTTAGGTAAGGGTTTGGCATCAGCTTCAATAGGTGCTCTATTAGAATGCAGGGGATTAAAAGTCACCATACAAAAACTCGATCCTTACATAAATGTCGATCCAGGTACAATGAACCCTTTTCAGCATGGTGAGGTATTTGTTACAGATGACGGAGCTGAGACGGATCTCGACTTAGGCCATTATGAGAGGTATACCATGGCCAAAATGACGAAAGACAACAATTTTACAACAGGGCAGATATATGAAAATGTAATCTCAAAAGAAAGACGGGGGGATTATTTAGGGAAGACGATCCAGGTAATCCCTCATATTACAGACGAAATAAAGGAGAATATTTTAAAGGTTACAAATGATGTTGACGTGGTGATTATTGAGATAGGAGGTACGGTAGGAGATATTGAAAGCCAGCCTTTTTTAGAGGCGATAAGACAATTTAAGAGTGATCTAGGAAGGGATAATGTTCTTTATGTTCACCTTACACTGGTTCCTTTTATTCAAACTGCTGGTGAATTAAAGACGAAACCAACACAACATAGTGTAAAGATGTTACAGGAGATTGGCATCCAACCTGACATCCTGCTTTGCCGAACTGACCAGTTTCTTCCTCCTGAGATAAAATCTAAGATAGCACTTTTTTGCAATGTGGATAAAGATGCTGTAATTACAGCTAAGGATGTAGAGAGTATATATGAAGTTCCTATAGTATTTCATAGAGAAGGCCTGGATGAGAAGATCAGTGAAATGCTCAATATGTGGACTAGAATCCCTGTTTTGGATGAATGGGAAAAAGTAATAAAAAAAATAAAAACCCCAAAATTACAGACAGAGATTGGAATTGTTGGGAAATATGTAAGTTTAAGAGACTCATATAAGAGTTTAAATGAGGCCCTTGTTCATGGGGGTATTTCAAATGATTGCAAGGTTAACCTGAGATATATAGATTCAGAAGAGATAGAAGATAAGGGAGCAGAAAAACTAATGGCCCATCTCTGTGGAGTTTTAGTGCCAGGTGGGTTCGGAGATCGAGGGATTGAAGGAAAGATCGAGGCAATTCGGTTTGCTAGGGAGAATAGAATTCCTTTCCTTGGAATCTGTCTCGGTATGCAGCTGGCTGTAGTTGAGTTTGCAAGAAATATATGTGGGTTGAAAGCTGCCCATAGCATGGAGTTCAACAGAGACACTCCCTTTCCATTGATCTATCTTTTAAAAGAGTGGATAGACTATAAGGACAATACGCTTCAAAGAAGAGCTGAAGATGCGGATTTGGGGGGTACAATGAGATTAGGTGCATGTCCTTGCAAGTTGATAAAAGATAGCTTTGCATACAGAGCATATGGGAAAGAACTGATCTCAGAAAGGCATAGACATAGATATGAATTTAATAATACTTACAAAGAAGATTTGATCAAAAAAGGATTTAGGATCAGTGGTACTTCTCCAAATGGAGAACTTGTTGAGATAATCGAGATCGATTCCCATCCATGGTTTTTGGGATGTCAGTTTCATCCCGAGTTTAAGTCTCGTCCCATGAATCCGCATCCATTATTTCGAGATTTTATTAAGGCGTCTATTTTTTAAACTAATAACAGTGAGACCTTGTTTTAAACAAAGGTGTTTCTCAAGTATCATAGGAGAGGGTAGTATTGACTAACATAATCCGTTTGACGACTCCCATAGAAGGATCAGAAATTAAAATCGGTGGAGCTAACCCTCTGGTTTTTATTGCAGGGCCATGTGTAATTGAGGGGCATGAGATTACATTACGTATAGCTGAGAAACTAAAAAAGATTGCTTCTACCCTATCCATACCATTGATATTCAAGTCTTCTTATGATAAAGCAAATAGGACTTCAATCAATTCATATCGAGGTCCTGGTCTTGTAGAAGGATTGAGGATATTAGATGAGGTAAGGGTAAAGTACAGGCTCCCAGTCTTATCCGATATCCATCGTTTTGAAGAAATTGAAAGAGCAGCCAATGTTTTAGATGTGCTCCAGGTACCTGCATTTCTTTGCAGGCAGACGGATTTTATAACTGAGATTGCACGGACAAAAAAGGTAGTAAACCTCAAAAAAGGGCAGTTTTTAGCCCCCTGGGACATGAAAAATGTTATTGAAAAGATTCACTCAGTGGATAATAATAAGATATTGCTCACTGAAAGAGGGACATCATTTGGCTATAATAGTCTTGTTGCTGATATGCGTTCTTTGCCTGTTATGAAAACTCTTGGATATCCAGTGGTCTTCGATGCAACTCATAGTGTTCAATTGCCAGGAGGGAAAGGAAAAGTTTCTGGAGGACAAAGAGAGTTTGTCCCTTACCTCTCCAGGGCTGCTGTTGCAGTTGGGATAGATGCGATATTTATGGAGGTCCATGAGGACCCTGATCGAGCGTTATGCGATGGGCCCAATTCGATAAGCTTAGATTCTTTACCAGATTTATTGGTACAGATTAAAAAAATTAATGATATCGTTAAAGATTCTGTTTTTAGATAGATATCGCAGTACGTTTGGGGCCTTTATGAATAAAAAGATTGAAGGGAATATTCAAAACCGACAATGATGGATAAGGATAAGATAGAGGAGAGAATAATTGATAAAGCACGCCTTGTAAGGCTAGTGATATTGGATGTAGATGGTGTTTTAACAGATGGCAGGATTATTTATGATGATAGTGGTCGAGAGTTAAAATGCTTTAATGTAAAAGATGGACATGGCATTAGGCTTTTAATGCGAGCAGGTATTGAAGTAGGAATTATCACAGGAAGGGAGTCCAAAGCTGTTGAATATCGAGCTAAGAACCTAGGCATTTCTATTTTATATCAAAAGGCATATGATAAAGTAAAGGTTTATGATCTGGTACGAGATAAAAATGGATTGGCAGATGAGCAAGTATGTTATATTGCCGATGATCTTCTTGATATACCCCTGATGCGAAGAGTCGGTTTTTCTGCGGCTGTTGCAGATGGTTCTAAAGAAATTAAGAGTATAGCCGATTATATAACCATAAAGAATGGAGGAAACGGGGCAGTACGGGAGGTATGTGAGTTGATATTGAAAGCTCAAGACAAATGGAAAGAGTACACGGAAAAGTGATTTTTCTTTCTTTGTATCAGTATCAGGGCCTCTCCATAAATAAGGATCTTAAAAAGAAGAGAGCAGGAAGCAGTTCTCAGTTTATCTTGCAATCAATCGATTCCAAACGAAAATGATATATATTAAGGATGAAAAAAACGAAATTATTTCTTGTTTCCTTGGTCGCTTTACTTATTTTCACTGTTGTATGGATATCATTAATCAATTATAATAGAAAGGGGAACTTGGAAGATCCCCCCGACATGATTTCTACCAAAGCAGATCTGCTTATAAAGAATGTCCATTATGTAAATACGAACTGCGGTAAAAAAGAGTGGGAGCTAAAAGCAAATTCTGGACAGTACTTCAAGGATCAAGAGCTGGCAATCTTTAAGGACGTTTCAGTAAAGATATTCTTTAAAAACGGTGAACATGTAACCTTAGTTGGAGATGAGGGGGAGATTGCAACAAATACTGGAGATGTTGAAATAAGGAAAAATGTGGTTTTAAATTCAGGTCTTTTATATCATTTTGAGGCCAACTCATTGAAGTATGATTTAAAAAAAAGAAAAATAACTTCACCGGATAAAATTTTCTTTAATGGCTATGGAATGAGCCTAGAAGGCGTAGGAATTTGCATTGATATTGACAGAGAAAAGTTTTTTGTGTTAAATAACGTTTCAACAATAATTAAAGCCATGAAAGCAGATTGATTCTCTTCTTTATTTGAATAATAAAAAAGGGCGAAATGTTTTCCGAAGTAAAGAGTCAGGGTCATCTTCTAAAATGATATGAGTTGTTTCAAATGGAGTTGAAAGTTTTAATACGAAGAATTATCTTAATCACAATACCCTTTCTTTATATGAGTGTATTTTTGGTATTTAATGCCCCTGATGTATTGTGTAAGGATGGAAAGTTTGAGTTAAAAGGTGAAGGCCAGCCAATAACTATTAATTCTGATCGTCTTGAAGGGGATAATAAGAGAAATACTGTAACATTTAGTGGGAATGTAATTGCTAAAAGGGGTAATGTCTCCATATATTCAGATAGTATTTCTATAGTATATGATGAAATCAACAGGGATGTAAGGGAGGTAATTGCTAAAGGAAATGTAAGGGTAACCATGAAGGACAGAGAGGCCACAGGGCACAAAGCGATTTTTCTCAATTCTGAAGAAAAAATAATCCTCACTGGGAACCCCAAGGTGAAAGAGGGTGATAATATAATCAATGGAGGAAGGATCATTCTTTTTTTAGGTGAAGACAGGGGTATTGTAGAAGCGGATGAGCATACAAGAGTGAAGGCAACTATCAATATAGAAAATAAAAGAAGAGAAAAATAGATTGGATGAAAACCCTATCGGCCAAGGGAATAACAAAGACCTACGACGCTAGAAGAGTTGTTGATAATGTGGATTTGGAGATTAATAAGGGAGAAGTAACTGGATTATTAGGACCTAATGGTGCAGGTAAGACAACTATCTTTTATATGATGGTCGGTTTGATTCGGCCGGATACTGGAAAGGTTTTTTTGGATAATGATGATATTACGGATCAACCGATGTATATACGGGCAAGGAAAGGAATTAATTATCTTCCCCAAGAATCATCGATATTTCGCAAATTAACAGTAGAACAGAACATCTTAGCGATTTTAGAAACATTAAAATTGTCAAAAGGAGAAAGAAAGGAAAAGCTACGTAATCTTTTAGACGAATTAAATATAAAATATATTGCTAAGAATAAGGCATACACACTTTCTGGCGGAGAACGGAGAAGAGTAGAGATTGCCAGATCTCTAGTAACTTCCCCCTCTTTTATTTTACTGGATGAACCATTTGCTGGAATAGATCCCATAGCGGTAATCGATATTCAAGGCATTATTATGCAGTTAAAGTCGAAAGGAATTGGGGTTATTATTTCGGATCATAATGTTCGAGAGACATTAGGTGTTTGTGATAAGGCGTATATTATAGACCAGGGCACAATTATTGAGATTGGAGATTCTAAGCAGATTGCGAATAGTAAAAAGGCTAGGGAGATTTACTTAGGAGAAAACTTCAAATTATAAATATTTAATCTGGATTTATTATGGCTCTTGAAATTAAGCAGGTTCCAAAGCTAACTCAACAAACGATCATGACGCCACAGTTGCAGCAATCAATAAAACTACTGCAGCTTTCAAGATTAGAATTAACAAATCTTATTCAAAGAGAGATCATAGAAAATCCAGTCTTAGAGGAGGCTCAGGATTTTCATGAAGGAGAAGATATCCTGGAGATTGACAATGTCAAGGATAATCAATACGACAATCCATCCGAACAGGAACTAGATAAGAGGGAAGATATAGATTTAGGTGCTAATTGGGATAGCTATATTGAGGGTAACATTTCAGAGGGGTATAGCAGAACTGTTGAAAAAGAAGATGGCTTGTCATTAGAAAACAGGTTGACTAAGGAAGCCTCACTTTCCGATCATCTAATGTGGCAGTTGCGACTCTCTAACTTTTCAAAGAATGAAGAATTGATAGGCGCTTTGATTATCGGAAATATTGATGAAGACGGTTATCTTAGAACTACATTAGCCGATATCGCTGAAATGGGTGGGATGGATGAATCCCTGGTTTCAGATGTGCTGAGAAGAATCCAGGAATTCGATCCCATTGGTATTGGGGCCAGAGACCTTAAAGAGTGCTTATTAATACAGGCGAAACATTTTATTAAAGATAATCCTTTTGTTGAGGAAATTTTAAACAACCATCTCCATGAATTGGAGAACAGGAACTTTCAAATAATTGCTAAAAAATTGGGAGTTTCTTTAGATGAGGTCCTTAATGCCGCTTCTTTAATCTCTGAATTGGATCCCAAACCTGGCAGTTATTTATCTAAAGAAGAGCCTAAATATATCACTCCGGATATATACGTTTACAAAGTAGGAGATGATTTTTTTATCGTACTCAATGAAGATGGGATGCCCAAACTAAAGATAAATTCTTTTTACCGTGATGCCCTTTCTCAGAAAGACGTTACCTCAAAGGTAACAAAGGAATATATACAGGGAAAGATTCGTTCAGCAGTATGGTTGATAAAGAGTGTCCATCAGAGGCAAAGAACGATATATAAGGTAATGGAGAGTATTATCAAATTTCAACATGACTTTTTTGAAAAAGGCACTGGAGCTCTAAAACCTCTATCTCTTAAAATTATAGCAAGAGATATAGGCATGCATGAATCGACGGTCAGCCGAGTTACTACCCATAAATATGTTCATACCCCTCAGGGTATTTTTGAATTAAAGTACTTTTTTAACAGTGGTATAAACTGTTCAATAGGGGAAAGCATCGCCTCTGAGAGCGTAAAAGATAAGATTAAACAGATTGTTCTTAACGAGAATGCAAAGAAGCCATACAGTGATAAAAAAATTATGGAGATCCTCGAAGAACATAATATTAGTATTGCAAGAAGAACTGTAACTAAATACAGGGAGATGTTAAATATACTCCCTTCATCTAAGAGGAAAAAGATTTTTTAGGAGGATGATAGATGCAGACAACAGTGACATTTCGTCACATGGAACCTACGGAAGGACTTAGAGAGTACGCTGAGGAAAAGATAGCTAAAGTTTATAAATACATGGATAGGCCTATTGAAGCGAGTGTTGTGCTCTCAGTAGAGAAACATCGGCATATCGCTGAAGTAAGTCTTGTTACCAGCAGAGTAGTTATAAATGGAAAAGAGGAGACTGAAAGCATGTATTCTTCAATCGATCTCGTTATAGATAAGATCGAGAGACAGCTTCGTAGATACAAGGAAAGGTTGAAGAAGCATAAGAATATCAATGCAAAACTCAAGGATATAACCGGAAGGATCAATATATTAACCGCAGAGAGTCTGGAGGGGGAAGAAGAGCCTAAAGTTATAAAGAGCAAGAATTTATCCATAAAACCTATGTTTATAGAAGAGGCTGCAATGCAGCTAGAATTGTCGAGTAATGAGTTTTTGGTCTTCACCAATGCTTCATCAGGAAAAGTAAATGTGATCTACAAAAGAAGGGATGGGAATTATGGTCTGATTGAGCCTGACTATTAACTCATGCATTTCTAGAGAGGAAACCGATGAAGATTTCGGATGTCTTAAATGGAGATTTACTCATTTCTGAGTTAAATTCAAAAAATAAGAAAGAAGTATTAGAAGAACTTGTTAGTGTAATTGTCAAGAAAAATAAAAAAATCAATAAAGAGGAACTTACAGAGATTCTTATAGAAAGAGAAAAGTTAGGAAGTACAGGTATCGGAGATGGCATAGCTATTCCTCATGGGAAACTGAGAAATATTGACAGACTGCTGGCCTCTTTTGGAAGAAGTAAAGAAGGGGTTGACTTTGATTCAATGGATGGGAAACCGACCCATCTTTTTTTCTTATTGGTTGCACCTGAAGATTCTGCAGGCATCCATTTGACAGCTCTGGCCAGAATTTCACGCCTTTTAAAAGATGATTCTTTCAGGAGTCACTTAATGGAAGCGAAATCAAGGGGAGATATCTTTAGGGCTATCATTGAAAGGGATGAGAAATTTTAGTATCTTTTTAACCTGATACCTATCGTTATTCGATGAAAAATATTAGGATTGTTATAATAAGCGGCCTTTCAGGCTCAGGAAAGAGTATATCAATAAAGGCGTTAGAGGATATAGGTTTTTTTTGTGTCGATAACCTGCCTGTAATTTTGCTTCCCAAATTTTTGGAGTTGTTCGTTCAATCTCCAAGTGAGGTCTCCAAAGTAGCCTTAGTAATGGATATTCGGGGAAAAATTTTTCTAAAGGAATATCCCCGAATATTTAAAGAATTAAAGAAGGAAGGCTATTTTATGGAGATAATATTCCTAGAGTGCTCCGATGAGGTATTGGTTAGACGCTTTAGTGAGACTAGGAGGACCCATCCCCTAGCAGAAGGCAAGTCTGTTATTGAAGGGATTCGATTAGAAAGAAAAAGACTACTGGATCTAAAGAATATATCAGATAGTATCATTGATACATCTAATTATAATGTTCATCAGTTAAAAAATACAATTACTGAATACTTTAGCCAGGTCTCTTCTTTAAAAAAAATGACCATAAATTTGGTCTCTTTTGGATTCAGGTATTGGTTACCGTATGACGCAGACTTGATAATAGATGTCAGATTTTTACCAAATCCATACTTTATAGACGAATTAAAAAACTTAACGGGCAATAACAAACAAGTCTCTGATTACGTTTTAAAAAGAGATGAAGCTAAGAAATTTATAAAAAAATTTTCCGATCTTATACTTTTTTTACTTCCTCTTTATGTTAAAGAAGGGAAATCTTATTTAACGATAGCAATTGGCTGTACAGGGGGAAAACATCGATCTGTATCGGTTATTAATGAGTTGGCTAATTCTCTGGATAAAGAGAAATATATCATCAATATTAGACATAGAGATATTGAAGCACAATAATACACCGAAATGATTGTTGAGTTTACTGGCAAATGAGTCAGTTAAAAAAGTTGTAATTACATTACAATTCGTCCAAAACCCTATTTTTCTCCATGTTCTTTCCTGATGAGCATTACACCGTTTTGATAATTTGCATGCGTTATATATAGTGTGATTGCCGTTACAATCCGAGTCTAATGCAGAGATTCGATAAAAGAGCGATTTATTGATAGACACTCACTATTTAACCCGGAGGGACAGTGATAGGCATTTTAGTTGTAACTCATTATAATTTGGGTGTTGAATTGGTTTCAGCTGCGCATATGATGGGCGCCGAAATAGAGTATATACATGCGATATCTGTTGATCCAAATAAAGACACAGAAAAGCTGAGAAAAGAGATCTCAAATGCGAT
Source organism: Thermodesulfobacteriota bacterium (assembly GCA_034189035.1). Taxonomy (GTDB): domain Bacteria; phylum Desulfobacterota; class UBA8473; order UBA8473; family UBA8473; genus JAUXFK01. The sequence continues at coordinate 27,848 of JAXHVA010000020.1, read as the reverse complement.
TAAGAACTTAGATAATGGTGATGGGGTTCTGATAATAACAGATATGTTTGGTGGAACACCATCGAATCTGAGCCTTTCTTTTTTAGAAGAAGGAAAGGTAGAGGTGTTAACCGGCGTGAATCTCCCCATGCTTATAAGGCTCTCATCTTACAAGGATAATAAAACATTGAAAGAACTGGCTGTTCACTTAAAATCCTTTGGACAAAAGAATATCAATCTGGCCAGTGAGATTATGGATAAAAAGGTCGATAATTAATTCGTTTATCCTTAGAATTCCTTTTTTTGCATCCAAAACATCATTTTCGACTGACCTACGACTTGTTGCGAACATTTCCTTAAATTTGCTCAGAGAGTTTCAAATACATTTATAATGATTTATTACCGTTGAATTTATAAAAAGAGCCAAAGGGATACATATATACTTTTAGCTTTTACGAATGCTTGCTGATGGAAGTCTTTATTTTTTCAAGGCAGAAGAATTACAATTTAAAAAAGAGGTTTTCACGAATTTAAATGGGTTTGATTTATAAAAACCATATAGGAAATTACAATCAAAGGGAAGATCTGCTAATAACGGAAATGAGGGAGGAAGATATCGAAGAAGTATTAAGTATCGAAAACCGATGCTTTAATTCGCCGTGGAAGAGAACTGCATTTGAACAAGAGCTTTGTCTTGCTTGGTCGAAGATACTCGTTGCTAGAAAATCCAATCAATATCATAATCCTATATTGGGGTATATATGCCTCTGGTTTTTGTTTAATGAAGTCCACATATTGAATATTGCTACAATTCCAGATTTTCGCAGACAGGGGGTAGCAACCTGCCTTATGAACTCTTGTATTGAGTTTTCCCTCCATGCAGGGGTGAAAACACTTACCTTAGAAGTACGAAAATCAAATCTTCCTGCAATATCATTTTACAAAAAATATGGTTTTGAGCCTAGAGGGGTAAGGCCCCGATATTATTCAGATAACCATGAAGATGCTTATGTGATGTGGTTAACTCTCTGAGTGTAGTATGTTGTCCTTATGGAGGCAATGTAACTATTATTTTTAATGGTTATTGACGTAACTCAGCAAAGGCAGTTACATTTATAATGTGTGCTACTTATCTGAGCACTGGAATGAGGGTTAAGAAAGAACAGGGGAAAAGACCGAGTTTTAGATGAAGCGAAGTCTGATTCTCTTTGTTGTGACCGATTTTTTACTGGAGGAAGTCAATCGCCATTTTTTTATAGGAGAACATAATGTACCAAGTCTTATCGAAGGTTTTATTTAATATTAAGCTCTCACCAACGTATTACAGGATGTCTTTAAATTGTCCACAAATAGCCTCTGGGGCTCATCCAGGACAATTCATTATGGCACGTGTTAGCGGGCAATTCGATCCTCTATTGCGTCGTCCCTTTGCAGTCCACAGCGTGAAAAAAGCGTCAGCAAAAGAAACTAAGACGGGCATAATCTCTTGTATAGAATTACTCTATAAAGTGGTTGGAAAGGGGACAAGAGCGATGTCTCTCATGAGGAAGGGTGATGAGATGGACATAATAGGGCCAATAGGCAATGGTTACAGATTGGATCCTCCTGTTCAAAAAGCGATTCTAATAGGTGGAGGAATAGGCGTTGCGTCTCTTTTCTATCTTGCTGAGACGATTATAACAAAAGGCTCAAAAGCAAAAGAGGTCGTTCTCTTACTCGGAGGGAAGACAAAGGATGATATCCTTTGTATAGAGGACTTCAGGGGAATAGGTATTGATGTCAGAGTGGCTACTGAAGACGGTAGCTTGGGGTGCAAAGGAGTTGTTACTGATTTGCTCTTAGATTACATTCTGTCAGAAGACCATATGGCGGGGGCTTCTCCTTATTGCTTTGCCTGTGGTCCGGAAGATATGCTAAAAGAGGTTTCTAAAGTCGTTATTGAAAGGGAATTGGCATGTCAGGTTTCCCTAGAATCAAAAATGGCATGCGGTGTTGGAGCATGTATGGTATGTGGAATTGAAACGAAACCCCAGCTGGGAGATATAAGAAAAGGGCCTGTCTTGAAATCTGCAAGACAAAAAGAGGAGACAGGGTATAAAAGAGTCTGTACGGACGGACCTGTATTTGATTGTAATGAAATTATCTGGGAGTAAGTATAGTCAATGGTATTTGCCCCCCCTGAACTGTCTGTAAATATCTCCAGTCTTACATTAAAGAATCCCATAATGACTGCCTCAGGTACTTTTGGTTATGGTCAAGAGTATGCCTCTTTTGTTGATTTGGATAAACTCGGGGCAATTATCGTCAAAGGAATTTCATTAGGACCAAGATCTGGCAACCCATTCCCCAGGATTGCCGAGACAACAGGTGGCATGTTAAACTCTGTAGGTCTGGAAAATATTGGCGTGGATCGTTTTATTTCAGAGAAGCTTCCTTATCTGATAGACTGTGGCGTTTGTGTAATCGTAAACCTCATTGGCAATACAATAGATGAGTACTGCGAATTAGCAAAAAAGCTGGAAGAAACTAATGGGATTAAAGGGGTAGAACTGAATATCTCATGTCCCAATGTCAAAGAAGGTGGGATATTCTTTGGGACTGAACCCACTAGTGCTTTTCAGATCGTAAGTTCATTAAGAAGGTCAACGAAGCTTCCCTTAATTGTTAAACTCTCTCCGAATGTTACCGATATAACGGTGATTGCAAGGAGTGTTCAGGAAGCTGGAGCTGATGCTATATCTTTGATTAACACGATAACAGGTATGGCTATAGATATCGAAACAAAAACTCCAAAATTGGCCACTATAACAGGAGGATTATCAGGACCGGCAATAAAACCCATAGCCTTACGAATGGTGTGGGAAGTCAGCAGGGTTGTGGGAATTCCTGTAATCGGTATAGGTGGTATAATGAACACTGAAGATGCCTTGGAATTTATTATCGCAGGGGCGTCAGCTATACAGATAGGGACAGCGAATTTTATCAATCCAAAGGCCACAATAGATATCCTTTTAGGGATTGAAAAGTACTTAACAGATCAAGGTATCGATGATATCAGAACACTCATTGGTACTCTTAAAGTTTGAGAAAGGTCAAAATAATATCTACTGAATCCTATTTGATCTATCAAGAAGGTTAAGGTTACTTCAGCTTGTCTGGTAAAAGGATCATGCGGCTGTTTTCCAAAAGAAAAATCTCTTTTCGCTTTACCAAAACGTTTTGTTATACATCTAAGGCTTGCTCCAGCCGATTTCAAAACTCGCTCAAGGAAGGCTCAACCAGTTGAAAACGCTCATCTTCCGCTTCATTAAGATTTATAACAAGAAACCTTTTGATAACAGCTCAAAGGAAGTTTTCTTTTGGACAACAGTCAGTCATGAATTGAAAACAAATTAGGCAAGAGCCTGTAAAAGAGCAAATTATTATTCTAAACTCTTTCATTTGCTTATAAGCCAATCGAGCTCCGTTTTACATACACCGGTAAATTCATTTTTAGGAGGTCAACGTGACAGAAATAATTAAGGGATTCCCATCAACTTCACAAGACAATTACCAACTGAATGTTATCAACATCATGCGCCAGGCTGTAAAATCATTTGCCCGCCAGGAAATTGTTTGTGATACCCCAAATGGGAGAATACGATCAAATTATGCTGAAAGCTATATAAGGATGAAAAAGCTGGCAAACGCATTAAAAAAAATCGGGGTTAAAGTTGGAGATAGAATCGGTGTTATGGACTGGAATACAAACCGACATTTCGAAATGTATTATGGCATTCCCGGCACCGGAAGTGTATTACTTTTACTGAATCTTCGATTATCTTCGACAGACTTGAGTTATGTTGTAAATCATGCTGAAGCAAAATTTATCTTTGTTGACGAAACACTCCTTCCTCTAATAGAAGGTATTACTTCGATGTGCAAATCAGTGAAAGCCTATGTCGTGTTAACTGATAAAAAGTTATCTGAAATAAATACTTCCTTGACACCCCTATTTAGTTATGAAGAGCTTCTCAAAGAAGCGGATGAGGAATATACTTGGCCGATATTAGATGAAACGTCAGCCTATGGTGCTTGTTACACGACGGGTACAACCGGAAGGCCAAAGGGGGTGTATTATTCTCATAGGGATATTTTTCTTCATGCAATGGCAGTAGCTGTTTGTATCCAAATTTCATTTAGAGATTCTTATTATCAGCTTGTTCCGATGTTTCACGCTATGGGATGGGGAGGAGCACATGCTGCTGTGTTAGCGGGGGCAAAATATGTTTTGCCAGGGATGTATAATACCGCAGACTTGGGGGGACTTGCTGAACCTCTTGTATCAGAGGGGATTACTATATCAGCAGGTGCTCCGGCTTTATTGATGCCTATGCTTGAATATTTAAAAAAACTTGATAAAAAACCGGATTTGTCCAATACCCGCTTCCTATGTGGGGCTACTGAACCTTCCATTTCCATGATGAAGGCATATAAGGAACTAACAGGTGCAGAGATTCAGCATGCATATGGTGCAACTGAAGCAACCCCACTTGTCTGTTGCAATCATATTAAACCTTGGCTGGAAAAAGAGCTCACAGAAGATGAAAAATGGGACTTAAAACGGAAACAAGGATTGGTTGCTATTGGGCTTGATGTCAGGATCGTAGATTCCGAAGGAAATGACCAGCCAAGGGATGGGAAATCACCTGGAGAAATTTTAATCAGAGGCCCTTGGATAACGAGCAGCTATTACAATGAACCGGGATCAGAAGACAACTTTTCCAAAGACGGTTTCTGGAAAAGCGGAGATGCCGGGACAATTGACGAAGAAGGATACTTGAAGATTACCGATCGCGTAAAGGATTTGATCAAGAGTGGGGGAGAATGGATTTCCTCTGTGGATATGGAAAATGAGATTATGGGGCATCCTTCAGTGCTTGAAGCAGCAGTTGCAGGGGTTCAACACCCCAAATGGGAAGAGAGGCCAGTTGCACTTGTCGTTCTTAGAAAAGAATTTAAACATAAAGTAAAAGCAGAAGAAATAAGGAGCCATATTGCCAAAAAATTTGCCAAGTGGCAATTACCTGAATCTGTTCTTTTTGTCGACACCATTCCGCGAACGAGTATTGGAAAAGCCGATAAAAAGGTAATTCGATCGGAATATAAAGATCTTTATATGAAATAAAGGGCAAGATTTTTTTTTAGTGGGACTAAAGAATTCTGAGTCTAACGTAGAGGTTAGAAAAAAGGGCCATTTCTGAATGGACACAAGCTAAATTTTTCATAGTCCTTGTTACGAAATAGTAAATATTTACGATTAATTTCTTTTAAATGTTATGCCTTTGCTTCCGGTTAAAATGAAGCATGCTGCCTATATATCGATGATGATTTTGGCTTTGAATCGAAAGAAACCTTTTATGCTTTAGTCTCATCGGAGAATATCCAGTCTTGAATACGCTAATTATCAGGCCGCATAGAGGATCAATGAAGGATTGTCCTGCGAAAGGGAGGTTTCTATGACCAAGGTGTAACAGAGCGATTCCAGCAGAAACCTTATCGCTCTTTCACATCAGTCCGTTGTGGGGATTGGTTTTTTGGAAGAACACGACCTTCAACTCTATTTTAGACGGTCAAAGGCAACAGGAGTGTATTTTGCAGATGCGGATTATCATCATGAGATCGTTGCTGTTGAGATACTACTATAGCCATTTTTCGATGGATACTTGAGAGGGGGGAGACGGTGGCTAAACCTTTTTCAATAATGACCTCGCTACCACAATCCTTTGAATCTGGTTTGTCCCCTCGAAGATCTGTGTTGCCTTTGCATCTCTCATCATCCTCTCCAGTGGATATTCTTTTGTATAACCGTAACCACCCAGAATCTGAAGCGCATCCGTCGTTACCCTCATAGCCATATCGCTGGCAAAGTACTTGGCCATAGCAGAAAGCTTAACCCCTTCTTTTTCTCCTTTTCCAACTACAGTAGCAGCTCTATATGTCAATTGTCTCGCAGCTTCTATTTGAGTACCCATATCTGCCAACATGAACTGTATGCCCTGGAATTCGGCGATTGATTTCCCAAACTGGACTCTCTCTTTTGCGTATCTTAAAGCGAAATCCAAGGCTCCTTGAGCTATACCTACACTCATGGCTGCTGCTCCTGGACGGGCTTCATTAAGAGTAAACATAGCGATTTTGAAACCATCTCCTTCTTTACCTAATAGATTTTCCTTAGGAACACTGCAATCTTCAAAAAGCAATTCACAAGAAGATGTTCCTCTTAAACCCATCATATTTTCGATTTTATTAACTGAAAAACCGGGGGTGCCTCTTTCAACGATAATCGTACTGAGGCCTTTATTCCCTTTTAAAGGGTCAGTGACAAGAAAGACTGAAACGATCTCAGCGATCTGTACATGGGTACAAAAGCACTTGCTTCCGTTCAATACATAATGATCTCCATTTAAGACTGCCCGCGTCTTAATAGATGAAACATCGGAACCTGCATTAGGTTCCGTGATACTAAACGCATGAATGATTTCTCCACTGGCGAGCCTGGGGAGATACTTTGCCTTTTGCTGTGGAGTTGCCCCGATCTTAAAAAGAGAGAAGGGAAAGGATTGATAAACGACCAAACAACCGAGGGTACCACTCACCTTGGATATCTCTTCTGTAGCCAGACAACAGGTAAGCAAATCCGCTTCTGCTCCCCCATACTCTTTGGGGAAGACTAATCCTGGAATACCCATTTTACAGAGTAAATCGAAGGCCTCCTTCGGAAATTCAGCAATCTCATCTATCTTAAAAGCTATGGGAACCAATTTATCATTAGCAAAATTTCCTATTGTTTCGCGGAACATCTCTTGCTCTAAAGAGAGTTGATAGTGCATTTTTCCTCCTTTGTTCTCCTCCCTCCTTCCCCCTGAAATACTATCAGGGAGGAGGAAGATAGAGTATTACCTCTTTGCATCCTTTGGAATATCGATTCCCTTTTTTCTCAGCATGTCCAAAGAAAAGGTAGGCGCTGAGTCATTACGATGGATAGAGTTCTCATGGGATTGGTTTTTCGAATTTTCTGCAATTTATTACTTGGTAAAAACGTAACAGTTTGGTTTTTTTGAATTGTAGTTGCGAAGGCAATGGTCAAATTTTTATCCGTGCAACTCTCTGAGTATCAAAGTGAGTTAAGTTAAAGCAGAAGGGAAGATACGACTTCAGCAAGGGGCAAATTTTGATTGTAGTTCAAACTTGACTAGTTTTTTTAACTTCATAAGGCTCAAATAATACAGAAATTCAAAGCAGAATATCTCTAGATACCTCTTTGTTATGATATTAAGTTCCCTTTCATACCTGATATCCCACTTATATTTGTACTTCCATGTTCTTTTATTAAAAGATATTTTCCTATTGATTCTAATGTGATCCACAAACTGCTGACAATATAGAGGGTGAGCCAGTCCTCTTTTCGTTTTTCTTTTGTGCTAAAGGTTGCTTCGTTTAATCTCCTTTGCATTTCTTTGTCGATTGCCTCTTTGGTCAACACTGTATCTTGACATGAGGGGATTTCTATTCCAAATTCTTCTTGCAAAAAAGTCTCCATATTGGTTTTAAACAATATGGTCATTTCAATTTTATCTTCTTCTGGAATGCGAGGTAAGAATCTCTGTAAGATCAGATTAAGGATTGCCATATGTAGTTTTCTACTCCAGTGTTGAAACTCTGACAACTCAAAGTCCTCCTCTTCTGTAAAGATCTGGTCTTTGAGTAAAGCATTAGCAATCTCTTCAGCCTCTTGCAAAAGAGATAAAATTAAATCGGAAACAAATCTTCTTTTTTCTTTTTCCATTTTGCGTATCCTTTTAGAATCCAAAGAGTTTTCAAAGACAAAACGTTTTTTAATCGTCCTTTGGTTATAGGGAGAGAGCAACTGGTAATAGGGAAAAACGTATTGACTTAAGGTAACGTTAATCATACATTATATATCAAAATCAACCAGAAATGTCAAAGCAGAGATGCTATTGTAATACTCTTTTCAAGTCATGTATTCAAATACATTGAACCTTTTCCAATATAAAAAAGGAGATAAACATGAATTTCGATTTTACAGAAGCGCAAAAGATATTTCAGAATTCTATCAGAAGGTTTACCATGAACGAGATCGCACCGTTACTTGATAAGGCTGAAGAAACTGGAACCTTTCCTCTGGAGCTCTATCCGAAAATGGGTGCACAGGGATACCTCTGTGTCACATACGATGAAAAGTATGGGGGCAGGGGCAGATAAAATCTGTGATGCGATAATCAATCTGGAGATTGGAAGGGTCTCTATGGCATTCGCTGCCACACTCTCCTCTCAGATGTTATCGATTTTTCCAATAAAGGTCTTTGGAAGCGAGGAGCAGAAAGAAAAATTTTTTCCAGTGGCAATCTCCGGTGAAAAGACATTCGCATTCGGTATGACAGAACCCAATGCCGGTTCTGATTCTGCTAATATTGAGATGAAGGCCACAAAGGAAGGGGGAGTTATGTCATCAATGGGACAAAGATGTTTGTTACAAATGGTCCTTTTGCCGATTATATAACGATTTCAGCCAGTACAGATAGAAAGAAAAGGATGAAGGGTATCGCTTTATCGTGGATAAAGATGCACCCGGCTTGAAAAACATGGGAAAACTGGAAAAGATGGGGTTCCATTCTGCTGAGACAGGAGAGATCGTTTTTGAGGACTGTCGTTTCACAAGAGCGCTTGGTGGGACCTCCTGAAGGCGGATTTCCTGCACTCATGGAAGCCCTCAACGAAAGCCGTATATCTGTGGCAGCGATGATTGCTGGAACAGCACAGGCAGCATTTGAAGCAGCAATGAGTTATTCCAAAGAGAGGATTGCCTTTGGTAAGCCGCTCAGCAAGTTTCAGGTGAACCGATTTAAGCTGGTAGAGATGGGCATGATGGTAGAGATATCTCAGCTTCTTGTATACAAAGCTGCCTGGCTTTGCGATCAGAAACTCTCGTTTGCAAAAGAGGCATCCATGGCAAAGCTCTATGCCAGTAATGCGGCATCTTTTCTAACAGGTGAGGCTGTTCAGCTTCACGGAGGGTATGGTTATATGAAAGAGTATCCTGTTGAGCGCTGTTTCAGAGATGCAAAGGCAGGAACTATCTTTGAAGGGACATCCGAGATACAGCATGAGATTATTGGAAGATTAATGGGTATTTAAGTAAGGTAAAATCTTTTTTATTTGGATGTAACTCAATAGTCATTTTATGGTCACGCCATTGCCCCAATATAAAGCTAGACTTACCATATCAATAATCCCTATCTAAACAAATTATAAACTAAGATGTGACCTTTTCAATTATAGACTCTCCTATCTATTTTATTCATCACTGCTTTTTCAAATATGGCAATGAATTAATCCTTCATGTAAATGTAATATAATCATAACGCTCCCGTAATACGCAAGCCTTAAAGTAATTTAAATACGTAATAAAATCTAATAAAAGATTTAAAAGCGTTCAGCTTGTTTTTAACACATCATATAAATATAACCAAGTTGAATATTAATAATTTAAAACATTACGAGCTTTATTAATATGCTTTTTTTACTTGAACAGGCAAGGAGAATATAAAAACAACCATGTCGCCACCCATCGTAATTGCAGTGTTTCTCATCCTTTCATCCATTGCCTATTATTTTGGTCGAAAGCGTTCCTTTGACGTTTTACATTCCAAAGAGGGCATTAAAAGCCTCCATTCCAGACCGACGTACTATGGAATGTTCGCAGCCCTGTGGTGTGGTATCCCCGGTCTTCTCATTGTCGGCCTTTGGATCATATTTGAACCGATTATTATCACTCACCTCATTCTTTCCGATCTTCCTGAGTAAGTTCTGAACCTTCCTCAGGACAGGCTTAACCTGCTCATCAATGAAATGAAAAACCTGGTAAATGGAAATATCGTATCCAATCAGGTCGATCAAACAATAGTGAACGCTGCTTATAAATACTCAACGCTAAAACAATTCAGTCATCGGGCATTGGCTCTGGTTGTGCTCTCTATCGGCATTGCAAGCATCCTTTTTGTTCGTCACAAGATATCACCTGCATTGAGGGCTCGTAATCATGTGGAGCAGGTCATCAAGGTGGCCCTTGTCTTGTATTCCACCATTGCTATTGCTGTTTTCATAACCATCGGCATAGTCATGTCCGTATTCTATGAATCCATTCGATTTTTCAGGATCATTCCAGTTACAGACTTTCTGTTCGGTCTTAAGTGGAGTCCACAGATGCCCATTCGTGAAGATCAGGTAGGGTAATCAGGTTCATTTGGAGCCATACCTGTATTTACCGGAACACTCATGATATCTGCGATCGCAATGTGCGTTGCCATGCCTCTTGGGCTTATGTCCGCAATTTATATGTCAGAATATGCACATAAAACCTTCCGTAACGTCACAAAACCAATAATGGAGATTCTGGCAGGAATTCCCACGGTAGTGTACGGATTTTTCGCGGCCCTTACCGTTGCACCCATCGTCCGAAATCTGGGTTCTTTGGCAAACCTAGATATCTCTTCCGAGAGCGCTCTAGCTGCGGGTTTTGTCATGGGGATCATGATCATTCCATTTGTGTCGTCTCTGTCTGATGATGTGATAAACGCTGTTCCCCAGACGCTGCTGGACGGTGCGTACAGTCTTGGAATGACCCAGTCCGAGATAATACGTCATGTTGTCATTCCGGCTGCTTTACCCGGCATAGTAGGAGCATTCTTTTGGCTGTATCCAGGGCCATCGGAGAGAAAATGATCGTCGTTATGGCCGCGGGCTTAGCGGTAAGATTAACTGCAAATCCATTTGAGACTGTGACTACGGTTACAGTACAGATTGTCACACTCCTTGTAGGTGACCAGGAATTCGACAGCCCTAAAACACTGGCTGCATTTGCCCTTGGTTTGGTATCCTTTGTTGTTACTTTGTTTTTGAATGTCATAGCGCTTCATGTGGTGAGAAGATACCGTGAACAGTATGAATAATAAGCCGTAGGTCCTTTCGTTTCAAAGGGAAGAGTCGAATCTACCTCAAAGAACTGTGGACATTATTAATCTGCGGTTGGCAAAAAGGTACAGGGCTCAAAAAAGGTTCCGTTTCTATGGTGTATCAGCAGTCGTTTTGACACTTATTTTTCTTTCTCTTCTCTTTGTGAGCCTTGTAGGAAAAGGATTTTCAGCATTTCAACAGACATTTGTCTCTTTGGACGTATTCTTCGATCCTGAAATGCTCGGCCTGGAGCTTGATACTGCTATCAGCGACTCATAAAGAAGACCCTGAGCGACATGTTCCCTGATGTGAAAGGACGCCGCCACAAGAGAAAATTATACGCCCTTGTCAGTCCGGGGTCATCATTTCAAATAAGAAAGGAGGTGTTGTCGAAACCAGACATTGTGGGGAAAACCCTTTCTGTTTGGGTGCCTGCTGCTGATGATGTTAACATGCTCATGAGGCTATCTCGATAGAAGTATTCCAGAAAAGGAACGCAGACTCAATGACATGCAACTGGCATGGATCGATCAACTTGACATGCAAAAAAGGATAAAAAGGCGCTTCAATTCGACGTTCTTCACTGCTGGAGATTCCAGGGAGCCTGAACTTTCTGAAATATGGGGAGCCGTGGTGGGCTCCTTCTTTACTCTAATCATCACTTTGGCCCTGTCATTCCCCATCGGTGTGGCTGCCGCTATCTACCTGGAAGAATTTTCAGTGCAGAATCGTTTCACTGATTTCATTGAGGTCAATATCAACAATCTGGCCACTGTTCCTTCAATTGTCTTCGGTCTTTTGGGGCTTGCTGTCTTTTTGAACCGTTTCGGTCTTCCCCGTTCTGCGCCATTGGTGGGAGGACTGGTTCTCATCCTAATGACCTTGCCTACAATTATTATAGCCAGCGTGCATCACTCAAATCCGTGCCTCCGTCGATACGAGAAGCGGCCTTTGGAATAGGCGCTTCGAAGATGCAGATGGTCTTTCATCACGTGTTACCCCTGGCCATGCCTGCGATGTTGACGGGAACTATTATAGGCATGGCTCAGGCACTCGGAGAGACAGCCCCTTTGCTCATGGTCGGTATGGTGACCTTTATCGTGGAGATACCCGGTGGTATTACTGACCCGTCCACGGTTTTGCCTGTGCAGATTTATCTGTGGGCAGATAGCCCTGAGCGGGCATTTCTTGAAAGGACTTCAGCAGCAATATTGGTCCTGTTGGCCTTTCTTATTGTCATGAATGCTTCAGCGGTCTTATTACGAAATCGTTTTGAACGCCGTTGTTAAAATGTATAGGTTTTATTCACTTTTTTAAAAGATCAAATATTTCAGCTAAGGAGGAAGAAAGATGAGAAAAAAATACTGATTATTGTTTCACTGCTGCTCGCCGTGACATTTGGGATTGCCGACGCTCAATCAGCGAGAGATTATATCAACATTGTCGGATCGTCGACTGTATATCCTTTTGCCACGGTCGTTGCGGAGCAATTTGGAAAAACAACGAAGTACAAGACCTCAAAGATAGAATCCACAGGGTCAGGTGGCGGCTTGATGCTGTTCTGTGCAGGAGTAGGAGTACAGCATCCGGATATAACAAATGCCTCACGGAGGATAAAAAAAACCGAGTGTGAGAAATGTTTTTCCAACGGAGTAAAAGAGATCGTTGAAGTGAAGATAGGGTATGATGGGATTGTCCTTGCGAATTCGAAGAATGCAAAGCCTCTGAAGCTCAACAGAAAAGATATCTTTCTTGCATTGGCCAAAGAGATTCCGGATCCTCGAGGACAAGAAAGGCTTATTCCCAATCATCATCGAACATGGAATGATGTCAACTCTTCTTTACGGAGTAAGAAGATTGAGGTTTTGGGTCCACTACCTACTTCTGGAACGAGGGATGCCTTTATGGGACTAGCCATGGAAGGAGGAGCAAAAGAGTTTGCCTGGATCAAGGGGATGAAGAAAAAGGACAAAAAAAGATACAAGGCAATCTGTCATACAATTCGTGAAGACGGAGCCTATATCGAGGCAGGTGAAATTGATAATCTCATTATTCAAAAACTCGTTGCCAACCCAAATGCTCTTGGAATCTTCGGCTTCAGTTTCCTCGATCAGAATATGGACAGAATCCAGGGGTCTTACATTGATGGCGTTCAGCCTACATTTGAAGCTATAGCCTCGGGTCACTATCCTGTATCCCGTCCTCTCTTCTTCTATGTGAAGAAGGCCCATGTGGACGTCATTCCAGGCATGAAAGGATACTTGAAGGAATTCATCAGCAGAAAGACATGGGGGCCATACGGCTATTTGAGTGAAAAGGGTTTGATTCCAATGCCGGATGAGGAACGAAAAGCATACCGGAAAGATGTACACGAGCTGAGGACAATTTCCTGTAGCGACCTTTAAAACGATTGTTTTGAGCAGACCAGGGCATGGAGTCTCGGTCTGCCATACAGATCTCATTCACAATGTTATTCATAAAAGCTTTTTTGCGAGGGACGCCATACGTATATTATACGAAGGTATTGAGGCGTTACAATAAAAGGAGGCAAAATTAAGGGCACAGGGTTAGCTCCAGCTGAAGATTTAGAAAAGAGGATATATACTCGAATGGAAAAGAGCAAAAAGGTCAAGACTGTAGGGGATGTTTTTGTAGAAAATCCACTTTTTACATGCCGTAATGTTGACGTATTCTATGGAGACAAGCAAGCCATTACGGATGTGACCATAGATATCGGCTGCAACGAGGTCATCGCCATGATAGGGCCCTCAGGATGCGGCAAGTCGACTTTCATTCGTTGTTTTAACCGGATGAACGATACGATAGAGGGATGTTACATGAGAGGAGAGATACGATTCGATGGTCTCAACATCTATGACAAGAATATAGACGTGGTTCTCCTGCGGGCGCTGATAGGCATGGTCTTTCAAAAGCCCAATCCATTCCCAAAATCCATCTATGATAACATCGTATATGGACCGAGGATTCACGGACTCGTGCACACCAGAGACGAAACCGATGAACTTGTTGAATTATCATTGAAGAAATCAGGTCTATGGGATGAAGTGAAAGACCGTTTGCGACAACTCGGTACTGGTTTGTCAGGCGGTCAGCAACAGAGGCTGTGTATTTATTGCTAGGGCTATCGCTATAAACCCTGAGGTGATTCTCATGGATGAACCATGTTCAGCACTTGATCCTATAGCTACAGCGAGGATTGAAGACCTGATAGACGAACTGCGTGAGCAATATACTATTGTTATTGTGACACATTCGATGCAACAGTCTGCCCGGGTTTCCCAGCGTACAGCATATTTCCATCTCGGTGAACTCATTGAGGTCGGCCTGACAGAACAAATATTTACCAATCCACAACACAGATTAACCGAAGACTACATTACAGGGCGTTTTGGTTAGGAGACTGGCCGATGAAAAGTGAGCATACAGTGAGGTCATATCAAAAAGAATTGGATCTTCTCAGAAAAAAAATATCCATCATGGGAAGAAATGCACAGGTTTAGCTCAACAAAGCCACTGAAGCTTTTATTGAAGAAAACTGTGGACTGGCGCAAGAGGTCGTTCATAACGATGAAAAAATCAATGCTCTCCAGGCAGAAATAGATGACTTAACTATCAGTATGATCGTATCACGACAGCCCCTGGCAAATGATCTTAGAAATATCATAGCAGGGCAGAGGATAGCAGCTGATTTAGAACGCATTGTAAATTATGCGGCAAACATCGCAAAACATCTCATTGACTTGAGGCACGATAATCTTAAGGAGCCTGTGGATTCGATATTATGCATGGCACGGATTGCAGGTCACATGCTTGAGGATATCATCGATTCATATCTTGAACTGAATATTGAAAAGGCCGCGGAGGTCTGGCATTGTGATGACAAGATAGATACGATATTTTTGAAAATGATAGATAAGTTGCGTATAGTGATGTCAAAGAATCCGAACAGTGTGAATACATGTACTAGCCTGTTATTTTTTGCTCGAGCATGTGAGAGAATAGAGGATCATATAACGAATATAGCCGAAAATGTGTACTACATCGTTATGGGACAAATCTACCGAGGTGAGTCTTCTAAATGATATTCATCAAAAGCTGAAGCCCGAGAGGTTATGTATGACTATTTTATGATCTTTCTATTCATTGAAAATTGTTTTATATTTATCGATCTGTGCACTGCAATGTGTTTATGCATGCAGTCCATATATTCAGAGATCTTCATCTGACGCGAATAATTGTTTTGAGATTATTCCACGTCATGTGAAAGGTTTGACAGTCGTATCAGGTCCAAGATCGAAACAGAGTATCATCCTCGATATGGTGCCTGTGATATGCAATGGACATACACTTTTCGAGTATATGAAATCGAAGGGTAAAAAACTGACTGCCGGTTCTGTTACATTCAAAGTCACTGTGGAGTATACGGGGGAAGTTTTAAGTGCCACTATTGAAGATACAACAATTCAATCAGAGGAATTTCTCTGTAAGGTATCAAATTTTATAATGGATATGGATTTTGTAGTCTGGGCAAGGGATGATAAGGATACTGTCTTTTTCTATCCTGCGAATTTCGGTCGATATAAATAAGTTGACAGAAATATCGTCCATATCAGGTCTCGTGTCATGCGCAAAATGTAGCTGTATTCTGTCTTGTTAAGAGAGATTCCATGGGTAAATATAAAAGGGGAGACCACGTGTCTCCCCTTTCATTTGAGGGATGTTCTATTACTCTCTAGAGAAGACCGAGTTTATAAAGAGCCTTTTTGGAAATATACACCTTATCTGTAGCAGGTGCATAGACAGTGAGAGCGGGAAGCTCTATAATATTATTGTTCATTACCATATAGTCCTTGTTGATCGGAAGTTCCGCTTCTTTGACTTTCAGCACTAGATTTTCAGGGTCAGTGTCATCGATCAAATAATCGTCTGTAACAGAGCTGAGATCGACGTAGAGTGTTTCAGTCAATGTGTCAAGTTTTATACACATTGAATCAGCGGCTATTGCTGCTAACGTTGTATTGTCAATAATCCCGAGCGGAGCGTCTGCACCATGGACCCAAAGTGGAACCGTTTCGCCGTTGTGACCATGAGTGGTCCAGGCGATTACCGTATAGTTCTTGCTGAGCAAACCTGCGAGTGCATAATTTAAACCCATAAAAGGTTCTAGGCCGCGAATTTCATCAACGTCATCCTGGGTAATATTCAATGACCAGTATTGAGAAACCTTTGCAATGAGTTCAGAATCATCCTCTGTATCCACCAATATATTCACAAGCCCTCCGGATGTGATTTTCATACCCTTGAGGGGATCAAAGAGATCTTCGATCCGTGTGTTTCAGTATAACCCATTGCAGTGTTGTAGTGACCGATTTTCATACCGCCTGTATTATGGTCCGGGTAAGCTAATACAAGTTCAAATACCTCATGAGCAATTCATTCGATCCGGTCAATACTGCGAATCAATTTGTGACGTCGTCCACCTCCTTTCTTCAAGTAGGTTTTTTTCTTGCCATAGATTATCTAAAGTTTTGTTATGGTTTTATTACTATCGGATTAAAGTTTGGTTAAAGAAGACATCAAACATTCATCAGACAGCAATAAAATTGTTAATAGAAATGATACTCTTTGATAGAGTAAGAATAACCTTTTTATTTGAAAGAAACATTATGGAAGAAAGAGTAGTAGAAACCTTTGATTTTGGAAACGATACGGTCTTGCAACTCATAGATTCATCTTTTGGTAATCATTACCTCATTACCTTTGTCTCCAGGACGGCTATTTCGTTAAAAGAAAATCTGTTTAGCGATCTATCCCACCATATCAGTATTGACGATATTGTAAGTGAACTGGAAAAACAATGATATGCGAGAAAAAAGAAGATCGACTATTTCTAGATGAAAGAGAAAAGGACTCTTTCTTAAATGACCTGACCTGGCAGTTTAAAGATCATTCGCTCAAATATTAAAGAAATCAGGGAGTTATTCGACAGTTTATCTTTAAGAAGTTTCGTGAAAAAACAAAAAGTAAATCAACACAGCCTGTAAGAGTAACCGTTTACTGGAAAATCAATTGGATGATCTTTGGAGTATCTCTGAATTCTTTTCTCAGATGGGCTTAATATTAGAAATGGAATTCTTCTTGGAGCTGATTCTAACGGTCGGTCTTATTTTCAAGGATTATAAGAATAAGACAATTACAAGCCGTGCAATCTCATGGATTGGTATTGGGGAACTTGGTTATTGCGGAGCAGATTTTGAAAGGTATCTTGGAACTACAACCTCATGTAAAAATAAATGTTTTTAGCAACTGAAAAACTAGATATCACTGACACACCGATCCTGGTGTAATTCTGATGATAAAACCGAGGGATTTCCGTCATACTTGGGCAAACGAAAAGGAAATTACTGTCAAGGAAATTCATTTTATTCAGGAGGATTCTCCGGTAGAAATAGGCTAGGCAATCAATACCTTCTTGCATGAATTGGAATCATAATCGGGCAACTGGGGACTTTACTTCCCATACAACCACAACCCTGCACACAGATGGCAAGGGATAAAGGAAGAGGAGAGGGAGCCGAGGGGCCCCCACATCCGTATTAGTGTTCATCGTTAATAATAAGCGTATTCACGGTTCCTTCTATATCCTCTATGTCTGCGGATCGGACGGCTTGATAGTTTACCGCATAAACACCTTCATCAATGAAAACCCCCCTGAGCCAGTTATAGTCATAGTACCAGCCCCCTATAGCCGAATCCGTACTGATACGGCCGAGAGGATCAAATCCGTCTTCAACGGTGACTCCATACACATAGAGACCACTAAACGTATTAATGCCATTACTGTAAGGAAGATTGGGTTCTGTCTCATGCTCGAAAAGATCCACGGGAATTGCCAGGAGACCATTCTCCTCCCAGAAGGTAAAAGCCTTGTGATCATAAAGCGCTTCAGAGGTTGTTCCCCGGTCTCCGATCACCTCCTTGTGCAAAAGCTTGGGATCTGCAAAATCACTGATATCAAAGATGGAGAGCTGTACGCCCTGGTAATATGCTGTGCCTTGGTATTCTTCCGTATCTTTGCCGATCGTTATGAGATGATCCTCGCCCAAGGGATGGATATAATCGGAATATCCCGGAACCTTCAACTCACCCACCAGCTGTGGAGCGGTTGGATCGGAGAGGTCGAGGGTAAAGAGAGGATCAACCTTGACAAAGGTTACAAGAAATCCGCGAGGGCCGATAAAACGTGCAGAGTAAATACTCTCACCAGGGGCGAGGTTCTCCAGCTTACCAATGATTTTCAGTCTATTGTCCTTTACCGTAAGGCAATAGAAATTATTATTGAGCACCGGTTCCCTCCAAAAATCACCGGTAGTCGTAGCGATGCGCAGCACGTCCTGATACTCACCCAGAGAGAACTGGTTGAGTATCTTCCCGCTCACTTTGCCGCTGCCCTCCAGCATAACGTGTTCTTTGGTGAGTGTAAACTTGTGAAGAACAGTCTGATAGTATCGGTCATCGATGTCAGTGTCAGTAGACACTGATCCGTTGTTCCATCGATTGGCAGCTACATAGAGAGCCTGTGTTGATGCATAGACTGTATGCGCATCTGCCACAAGACCCACACTCTGGAATCCCCCTGATATATCTTCAAGATTGAATGTCAGTATGGTTACGATGCTTCCCCCGCCTGGCTCATTTGGACGATAGAAGTTCTGAGGGGCTACGAGTGGACCGCCTTCAATCTGATTACCATTCTCATCAAGCATATCATAAGAAGGAATCAATTTGTCGAAAGTGACAGTATCGAGACTTTGATAATTCGCTGCAATAGCCTCAGTCAGACCCTCTTCTGTCCCGTCATATCTCAACTGAAGTGGGGGGAGATTCGGGAGGAACTGCTGGACAATATGGAGCTTTCCTCCAGTAAGACGAGATGAGACCTGCCAACCGTCTGTGACTATTTCTTCGACCCACTCGGGGGAAGACGGATTCTTTACATCTACGATGAGAACACCGGTCTGTGACTTTATCGGAATCCAGTAAGGCATCCCAATCCCCACATTCCCTACCAGGTCTGTGCCCATCCAGGAGGAACCAGCACCTCCTTTCGGGAGATAAATGACAATAAGGAGGTCTTTATAGAGGTAGAGGGTATCAACGGCCCCGTTCACGCTGATCGTGCTGATCACGCTCATGGAATCTGCCGGCACTGCTTTAACAATATGGACGGCTTGATCATCTGCGACATATAGATATGTGCCGTCAGTCTTGACTTTGTCGGCCTCATCTACCCCGGCTTCCTGCACATTAGTCTGCGAGAATTGAGGAATAGGATCTCCAGTCAGACTGTCCACAAGCGAAACTTCAGACAGAGGGGCTTCATACGAGATGACGCTGCTGGCAAACTGATCCTTGAGATAGACCTCTAGTTCCATAGAATCGCTAAACGTATCGGGATTTCCAATCTCTGTCCCACCCCCAGCGCATCCTAAGATAGAGAAAAATCCGAAAAGAATCGCTGCTATAAAGAGATCTCTAGTTGTTCGAAATATAAGATGTATTTTCATATTTATCCCTTCCTTTTGTCTTTTTTTGTTAAAGGAAATGCCTGAAGGCTAATCTGTATCACTTGATCTGTGTCTTCTTCGTCGAATGCGAATTCAAGAAGTTCTTTTCTGAAGCGGGCTATCCTTTTCTTTATCTCAGCCATACTCCCGCTATTCACACGCAATGTGAGTCCTGTAATATCCCGTTCATTCGCTGGATAACGCTCGAGGGATTCGGCAGCAAGCTTGAGCATCTCTCTGTGAAAGTTCGCTACTGCAATGGACATCACCTCAGGGCCGGTACTCAAGGCAAGATCAGATTGCTGCCAAAGCCCGTCTTTATCTTTCTCTATCAATCTAAGCTCCAGCAGGAGATTGAGAGCCCTTTCTGCTTCCCTGGGTGTAATTTTAGGGCTTAATGTAGATGCTATCTCTTCAGAAGTAAAATTACGATCTCCGAACAATACGATCTCCCTTATCGCCGGATTGTACCACTTGGAAAAGTACTCATAACTCTTCTTCTCAATTATGCGTACTTTGGTGTATGCTCTAATGGACATCATCTTCTTCAAATAGTGATTTTTCTCTTCGTGGTCTCTTGCCTGGTTCATAATGACGAGGTTCTCAAAGAACTCTCTTTCCTGTTTATTAAGCCCAAAACCTTTCGCAACCTTGGCAAGACTTGTGTTTGTAAGATTCCTCTTGCCTTCAATAACAAGCTGTAGAAAATTGGGAGATGAAAAACCAGCCTTATTGGCGAAGTGTCTGTATGAAAAGTATTTGTCCTTTTTTTTCCTGAAACGGAACATATCGTTCAGGAAATCTCGATAGTCCATGTAATCATATATGATTGGGCGCTCAGTATTATCCAATATGAAGACCTCCAAAATGATTATTAAAACACCAAACTTTTTGGAATTGACCGAAGTGTTTAATGTAAAACTTTTTATCATATTATCAAGGATACGCATAGTGATTTTCTACATGATTAACGAAAAAGCGTATTCTATTGAATACAATTATTGAAATAATAGACTTGTTATTACTTATATTTTATTATGTTAGCATATAGTTAACATTGATAATAGACTTGTATTCCTTATAATTTGAATTCACATGATCTCTATCTCAAGGAGAAGAGAATAGCTTCCTGGACATACCAAATTGCCCTGTGCTGATGACCAGCGTTTCCCTTCTCACTTTAATTGGTAGTAAAAAAATAGGATAAATATGTAATAGATTACATAAAACAAGAAATAGATTACCTAATATATTTGGGTTTAAATTGGTGATAAAGGCTATAAATCAAAGGTAATATAGAATTATTCTCAGTTAAATCAATAAATTGGAAAGTAATCGTATTGCTTCTATAAAATATGGCCTGAAAATTGCTATAAATAATGAGTAAATAGGGGCGACTATGAGTTATTGCTTTATAATTTCAACTGGGTGGCCAAGCGGGTGACTGGGCTCATATCCATTGGAATTAAAGAAGTAACGGTTTTGAGAAAAAGCTAAATAAGGTAAAAAAGAAGGGGGGTGCGGGACATCCATTCGTAGTTAAATAACTTTAAAAGCAATTACAAATGGACGTCCCGTATAATCCCGAGTTATGTCGCCTCTGAAGGCCCGAACGGTATAAGAAGGTCAGTAGGTAGTTTGGACAGGGCACATTACACCGTCACTTAGTGTGATTACCTAGCAATTATTGGATGGCAAATTGTTCGTTGAGTCAAATTGATTGAACACCCATCTGACCTTTAATGGTTGGATTAATCAACCGAGTCACAGTGGTACATGACCCGTATATCAGGTGCTGTGGGAGGAGGGAAGTAGCGAGGCTCCTCTCTATCCCGTTTATGCCGTATGATTGAAATACTACGTATAGTTATTCCTGTTTTTATCCTATATGAAAAAGCTGGGGATGGAGATTGGAAGATGATACTATTTTTAACAAATAATGACAACTCAAGGAACTGAAATGGCGGCTGATTCTGCCGTAACAAGCATAAATACAAGGTCTGGTTTAAATTATACTCAGCCAAACAAAAGGAGGGCTGTGATGAAAAAACAATTCAAATTAAGAGCGCATGGACTTTCCTTTTCTGTTGTTTTGATAGTGATGCTTTTAGCTGGTATTTTCGGCTGTAAGAAGAACGAACTTGGTGTATATACACTTTGTTCTTATGAAGACAATTGGAAAGGGAATGTATGTGTAAGTTCACTCTATGACCCATACGAAGATTTTTGGACTATTATGAACGGGGGGACAGGCTGCCCTTATGCTGATCCGGGTAAATCAAGGCGCTATAAAAATCAGGATGTCAACATCCGTTCTGTCCTTCCAATTCCAGGAGATTCCTATAAAAGCTGGGATGAATTTGATTTAGTATTTTTTTACGGACACAACAATATGATCGTACCTCCTCACCCACACGAGTTATTTGGTTATTACACATACAATGGTTCGTCATGGGATCACCATACTGATTATCTTGATACCATGGGCTGGGGTAGCACAGTACCCTATGATTATTACACCTATCCGAGAATAACTTCCGGAGATACTCATCCGGGATCGGTGACTTATTTGTATTATAAATACACCTCTGCCTTGCTCGGTGGGTTATATCACTATGGCCAGGGTACTGGTCACCATTGGCGTGTAGAGTGGGACGATCCCGTTCAAATTACAATTTATGAACAGTTGGGCAACAAGGATTTAGAGTTTTTAATCCTGCACGGTTGCCAGGCTGTAATTACCGCAAATATGGATGGTACTTATAATGACATGGCATTACGCTGTTATCATTGGACACAGGGATCATGGCACATCATTTTAGGCCATTATAAAAGCTATTACACATCACAATTGGTTTCTCTGGTTGGATTTGCAAATGATTTAATTGCAGGCGTACCTATTCAGGAAGCTTATTTTGATATTGATCCTGCCAATAACTCTTCCGCCATCGCTGCAGAAGCTTATCCCTTTCCAGGCTGGGCAAGCTCGACAATGGAAAATGATAAATGGTGCGATGTGGGTTCCGACCATAAGGATACCAGCGTATTTACGATGCGCTGGATCACGAGCGTCGGGGTGTCTCAGCAGTTGTGGAACTAAAGGAGGTCAAAATGAAAAAGGTTAAACTATGGCATATGGTGTTTGTGGTTCAGCTCATGATCCTATCGGTTTCCGCAATGGCCCAAACTAAGGATGAAATGGGCAAGAAGCAAGATACGGATTTGGCCGAATACAAAATTGTGAATGCCAAAGTGGTAAAATATTTTAACACGGATAAGATCAAGGTGCGAAGGTTATCCTTTTCCGATAGACCTCAAAAGCCTATTCCGGTACTTAAATTACGAGAGCCAGATGATGCGTTCATCGAGAAGCGCATGAACAAAATATTGGAAACCTTAGTTGGCGAGCAAACGAAATCCCGGAAGCAAGGCAACATCATAATGGCAAAAGCAGATGGCTTCGTCTTTTGGGTACATCAAGCATCTGGAGGTTACAAATACACCAAAAAAGGAAATGAAGTGGTAAAAACATCCTTTGGGGATTTCAAGGATGCCGTCAATACCGCTCTTGAAACATTGGCTGAAACAGAGATAGTCAGGCTGGTTGAAGGCGAGGAACTGGACATTCTTTCCGTTTCCGCAGTAAAGAACGCAGTTGCCAACGTGGAGAAACCGGACCCCCCCCAAGAATTATTTATATCCGAATACTACATTTCATTTGGGCGGCGGTTTAACGGCATTCCCATCATAGGCTCTTACTTGGTTGTCCGGCTGGATGGTGAAAAAAGACCAGTAATGGTAAAAATGAACTGGCGGGAAATTGTCGGCACCGGTGAAGTTGTAGAGCCGGTGAAAAAGGAAATCCATCAGGTCTTGGCTGAGCATCCCGATTACCGGAAAGCCTGTGGCGAGCAAAAAGAATCGCGGGATATTGTGATTACCCAAATGCAATCTGGATATATCGAAGCACCGATAAACTTTCGGCAAAGAGAGCTTCGCCCTGGTAGCTTAGTATTGTTTAAAACGGGACTAGCTGTGGATGAGGACGCCGTCCAACTTGTCTTGCCGCTAGAGGAAAAATATGCTGGAAAGTCAATTTTAGGCGAAATATCGAACTAGTGCATATCAGGGAATCACTGAACGAGCATATGGTGGTATCGCAATGGATAACAAAGAAGCGTATTAAAATTTACGGTAGTCATTCAACAAGGTGACGATTTATAATTCTTATCTAAGGTGGGACATCCTATATTCCCCCTGTCAAGAGAAGGATGAGCTGAAGGGAGGGGTAAGAGGGACAGTCGTGAGTTAACGGTCGTCCCCTATACGGTCCGTAGGCGTCGAGACGGGTATAGGACGTCCCCAATTCCCTCGCAGGTCCACCAGAAGGAGCGGGGCAAAGTCAAGGATTTAGAGTCTCTTGTTGGAGTGTTATGGAGTTATGAATGTCTAAGGTAGATTTGGCAGGGACCTTTGATATCACACCTACTGCCGTGAGTTATTCAGTTCAATGGGGTGAAAAAATGATCAAAGAAAAGGTCTCCCAACTGGAACCTTAATGGCCGGGAGCTATTTTCCGCTCTTGAGGAAAGGCCATGCACCAGTGATCTTCTTTTTTCCAATCACCTGTGTGGAAAGAGGTATTGACCATGCAAAGAAACAGCTTGCGTTATTTTTGGTGGCTTCGTCACGCCTGTATTATCATTGTTGTTCTGGCTTTGAACGGTCTGATTCCCCTAAACGTGGCTGCCCTTCCGGATCTGCGCATCAAGCTGTCCGAGCCTAAGACAGTACATCCCGGTGACGAGCTCGGTGAAAATCTCACCGTTGTGGTCTACAACCGTGGGAATGAACCTGCCAGAGGCACTAAGTCAAGGGAAAGCGGGTTTATGGTGGATATTTTTAAAGGATAAGGGGGAAGCCCTTCAAATTCTAAGATGACAGGAAATCAGGAAAGTGATAGATGAAAATGTATGCCAAGATCATCACGACTGGAAGCGCCTGGTGTATTGCATCACATTATGATCCGGGGGATAGAGCGTCGAAAGATAAAGATAAAGGGACGGCAAATAATACTTTTTTTAATCGAATAAAATTCTTAAAATCTGAAGGGGCGTCTCCTTGTCCGTCAGGGCGTCCCCTTATCCGTCAAGGGTTGCCATGACCAGCAAACCATTCGATGAAACGACAGGTTTATCACAGGCTCTTCCAAACACATTTGTTCTGGAGTTAACCTATAGCTGTAACAATCGCTGCCGTCATTGCTACAATGCCTGGCGTGCGCCTGAACTGAACTATGCAGAGAATATCCAGGAAGAGATGAGCACCGCCGAAATCAAGCAGACGATTCTCAGGTTGAGGGAAGATATCTCCGTCTCGACTGTGGCGCTGAGTGGTGGTGAACCAACACTTCGTTCCGATATGATTGAAATTATAGAGTTTATTCGTGCACAGGGTCTCACTGCTCAAATCATTACTAATGGTGTCAACCTAACGGAACCTTTTGTTGAGGCAACAATACGCAACAGTAGCTACCAAGTGTCGCTTCTGAGTTGGCAGCGCGACGTGCATGATAGAATTGCAGGTCGTGATGGGGCGTGGGATGCGGTCGTAGATGGTATGACAAACGTGCATCTTGCCGGCGGGCATCTGATCGTTGTCTTTGTTGCCACTCGCCAAAACTATTGTGATCTTGGTCCTACAGTTCATATGGCCATGGTACTTGGTGCAAACTCCTTTTTATATAACAGAATCAATGCCGGGGCAGCCAATATCAGCTATTCCGAGGAGTTGTTCCTGACACTAGCAATGGTCGAAGAAAATCTGGAGGTGTTGGAAAGATCGCTGTCGAAAACGGATTTCCCATAGCGACCGGGGTTTTTATCGAGCCGTGCATGGTCGATATCACGCGTTTTTCGCATATCCAATTCAACTGGTGTCCTCTGGCTGGGGAGGATTCGACACTCATCGTCGACCCAACCGGCAATTTTCGAGTTTGCGAACATTCCTCAGTGATCCTTGGCAATATCAAGCGTGATTCAGTGCGCGACATATACAAAAATCATGCGCATGTGGATGCGTTTCGCACGACTTGGCCGGTGGAATGCAGAGATTGCGACCACTCTCTAAAAGAGTCGTGCCGTGGAGGGTGCAAGGCCGCTGCTGAACAGGCCTATGGCACATTCCTTCGTGTTGATCCATTTGTGAGGCTGGAAAAATGAAAACGATCTTGAGCCTGACGCATCAGTGCAACCTGGCGTGTCGCTACTGTTACGCAGGGAACAGCAGGAAGCCGGACATGACGCTCGATATGGCGAAACGCTGTGTTGACGCCGCCCTGACCTGGCTGTCAGTGGACAGTCAACTCGACCTCGGTCTCTTTGGCGGCGAGCCCTTACTGCGCTTCGATTTGATTGAGGAGATCGTTGCATATACCCACCAGCGGTCGGGGGAGACATCGATGCCGGTGCGGATTTTCATCACCACCAACGGTACGCTGGTCTCCTCGGAAATACTCGATTACTTCGCGGAGAAGTCCATTCGGCTCTGCTTCAGCCTCGATGGCCAGCAGGAGATACACAATCGCAATCGGTGTTACAAAAATGGTCGTGGCAGTTTTGCCGAGGTTGTTCGTCATCTAGAGATGGCTATCGACCGGTTAGGTGTGGTTGAGGTCAACGCTGTTGTTGGGCCTGATTCCCTCGCCGAAGTACCGCAAACACTGGACTTTTTCCTGAGTCTCGGTATCCCTGTGATTCATTTCAATCCCGATATCATGGCAAAGTGGCCAGCCGATGCCTGCAATCGTTTCGACGACATCTACCGACAGGTCGCCGAGAGGTATATCGCATGCTTTCGGCGTAGCAGCGAGATCGCCTTGAATCTCATCGACAGCAAGGCGATTCTGTTCGTAAAGGGTGGCTATACCCAGGGCGACAAATGTTCCATGGGTGACGGCGAGTGGGGAATCGCCCCGAGCGGAAACATCTATCCTTGCGAGCGGTTCATCGGTGAGGATGACGACCCGACTTTCTGTCTTGGAAATATCAAAACCGGACTCAACCAAGAGCGGCGCTGCGCCTTGCGCAGCAAGCGCGGGAACAGCCGGTTAGAGTGCAGTACATGTTTTTACAACCGTTTTTGTATGAGTTGGTGCGGATGCACGAACTGGTTTATGTCCGGTGCAAGCAACATGCCGGCACCAGTGCTCTGTGCCATGGAGAAAGCAGCCATCGAGGCAGCCCGGTATGCCTTCGAAACACTCGTGAAAGACGACAACGATCTTTTTGCCGATCATCTCTTCAATTATGTGAACAACGACAACCGTTGCCGACTGGCGAACGTAACCACAAACACCTCGCCTGATAGCGAGGAAATTTAACTGTAAGGAGGTAACAGCCATGGTAAATCAAAAGACCATTACCTGGAAAGCAGAAGTCGAATTTGTAGGAACCTTGGAAGAGTTTGTAAAATTCACTGAGGCACTTTCTGCTGCACAAATCAAAATTAATAAGGAATGGGAAGAATTTGAAATTCAAAGATACAGGGCTGGATACATCGCGCCAGCTTTAATTGACACCGCTAATATTAGTAAAATGCTGAATGAATCAAAAGTGCAGCGGATCGCCGACCTTATCAATGGCGGTATCCGCACGCCACATTTCCACATTGGCAAAGAAATTGTTCTGGTGGATCGTGATCAGTTCAAGACCATTCTGGGGGAAGTGGCCCGCGATGTATTCGAATGCAGGGCGATCCAGAGTGAGGATTATATGGACGCTATCACCCCACTTATTGAGATCGAAAAATAATTTGGGTCAAGAATCGAATTTGTATGGATTTGCATTCTCACTCATTGCCCCGTTTCACCGTTGCTGGGGCGGGGCAACGAGTGTTGTGTCGAGAGCAAATTGACGTACGTTAGTTTATGAGTTTTCAAGGTCGTATTTTTTCTTTTAAATGGTTATTGATTTCGCTTTGAAAACATTATAGGTAACGTCTCGATTTTAAAAAGTAAAAGACGAGAGCGTTCAACAAATTCCTAATAAGAATAATGGGTGACCCCATTATTCCCGCATTATTTCCAACGGTAAACTTTGCCAAGGATCAGGCTGGCTGGATTATTATCGTTATTGACGGAATAGTGGGGTCACCCATTAAAGGGCTTGTCAAGAGAAAAAACACTTCTCCATCCGAAAAAAATGCATTTTTTTTACATGACTAACAAGACGCACACCAGTACAGAATCGTTTTCTTCCCGTTCCG
>JAXHVA010000002.1:0-100683 GCA_034189035.1 Thermodesulfobacteriota bacterium | reverse complement strand
ACAAGGGGAGGGGGGGGGGGGATCCTGTGTTAAATATGGCTATGAATTCACCGCCAGCCTTAGTGATACCCTGGGCCAACCCTTCAGCTTTGAAACCGTTTCGGTGTCCGCGTCTAAGAACTTTAATGAACACTCCCTCCTCATCGTATGCCACCCTTTCATTTACAATCCTAGAGGTTTTGTAAATAGAATCATCCTAAGTACAGCCACTGCAACGAAGTAAATGATTGTTAAAACCTCTAAGCTCTCAAAAAGCATAGCCATATTAATCTGAAGAAGGATTCTGTCGAAAATAATGAGTTTTGGCTGGTTTCAGACCACACTATCGACTATAGAACACAGAGGAGCCTACTAAAATATCCCATTCTGCCTCTTTTAGAACATTTTTACAGTCTTCAATAGTCATTCCTCGTTTACCTGCTGTGTCTTTCTCCATATCTCTTGGATTTGAACCTGCTTCCGCCCATAAGATATTGGCACCTGCTGCAACTCCTATGACATTTGGTTCATGTGTGCAATTCCCAGGAATGTCATACCCTAAGCTAAGTCGCACGACACCAAGGATGTGTGCCATTTTAGCTTCACTGGCAATACTAAAACCTGCCAGTTTGGTATTCGCTATAGGTATGCGTCTCATAGAACCACTGAAAATAGGATATGCCTTTCTTGTGATGATTGTTTTTTCCACAAGCTCATCAATGGAATGCTCTGTTCCTACAGGCTCGACACAGGTACCTATATGCAGTCCTGCATTTCTTGCATTTTCGAAGGTTTCTAACCTTTTTTCAGGAGGGATGGTTGTATCACGGCCTTCTCCCATGCGCACTGCATGGTATATCCCGGAAAACTCTGAATCCTTCAATTGTCCTGCCTGCATCTCAGTGAGGTCACCAATGTTTGCCACGAGAATAGTCTCCTTTTTCAATGATTGTCGAATTTCTTGACCCATTTCGAGAAACCTGGCAAATGGATAATGTGCGGTAGTCATAATGTAAATTGCATTTGCTCCTTCCTTTTCGGACTTTTTTGCCAAAAAAACTGCTTCTTCAGCGGATAATTCAGTGTTTTCCGAAAATATATGATTGCATGCTGCAAAAGAACAGAAAGCACAATTCGCCGAGCATGGAGCAATATTCAGGCCTATCTGTGCATGTACTTCAGCTAGACTCGCACGCACATGCTTTTTCACTCTTCTCACGGGCAACAGCCTGAATCAAAGCAGCTTCGCGAGAAAAAAGAGGGATATTGAAAAGGATAGCGATTTCTTCTTGGTTAAGATCCTCCCCTTCTATGGATTTTTGCAGTAGGTTGTTTATTATCACAATTCATACCTTTCAATGGTTTTAGCGGTTTACAATTTTTCCATACACCCTTTTATGTGGTCCAGCTCTCATAGAATATCGTTTGCCCCTTTTCTTGCCTTATAACGTCTGAAGAAAAGAGGGATTAATGATACTGAAATAATCAGACCTATCCCGACAACAAACATTGGAGATATCTTACCTTTAATGAGGTCAAGGAGCGAGCTTGAAAATACGACATATGCAATACAGGATGGAAGCATGCAAAAGAAAGATGCTATGGCATAGTGGAAGAATTTTATTTTAGTAAGCCCAAACGCATAATTAAGGAGATTAAAAGGAAACAGTGGTATAAGACGGGTAAAGGCAACAACCTTCCATCCGTTACGTTTCACAGCATCATCGAGCCGTTGCCATCTTGGACTCTTCAGCTTTGCCTCGATCCATTCTCTGGCTATGTAACGTGAAATCAAAAAGGCCACACAGGCCCCCATGGTAGCACTTGTGATAGTGTACACAACGCCCCAAAATGGACCAAAGAGAATTCCGCCTGCTATCGTAATGGGAAGGCCCGGCAAAAAAAAGGCAGGTGCCACGGTATAAATCAACATGTAGATAACCGGAGCAAGTACCCCGTAGCTCTGAATCAACTGCCGGAGAGTTTCCTGCTCAAGGAATCGGGTAAGACCTGTGAAGCGTATGGTTAAAATAGCGATAATGAAGAATACAATAAATGATACGCGTCTTTTCATACTTCTTTTTTCTTTCTTTTTCTGATTCGCAGTAAATTTTCGTTCCCGCGTTACTGAGCAATTGATGGTATTTTTGAGGTATTTTTTTAGTCTCAACCTGTTTAGATAGGTAAGAGGGGGGTTGGAAACCTTGACCTTTCCGGTCAGAGTGGCTTCCGGTTCAAACAGCAGATCTAGTATATGGCTGGTTGGAGTTAATTCACCTAATAGATTTGAACAGCCTGCACAGTAAGTAATAATCCTCCTGCCATCGCTCTCATACTTTCTGAGATTTCCCCAGTTTTTTGCAAGTTCAGTTGATACACAACCTACTGAACCACCCTCACCGCAGCAGATGGTTTTTTCCCCATGATGCGGCATTTCCTCTATGGTTAATCCTTTCTTGATAGCCAAGTCTCTGACAGCCAGATGAATGGATCTTTCGTGTCTAAGAGGGCACGGATCATGTATCGTCGCAGTTCCACTGACTTGCTCTGTTTCCGGCAAGACGTTTTCTGTCAAGAATTCGTATACTGTCTTCACCGAAAGCTCTCCACCGTGTTTGCTGAAAACCTTATAACAGTTTGGGCAGGCGACAAGAACATTCTTGATACCATTTTTTACAAGAAAATCTTTCATTTCCTGAAACATGGCATTGAAATAATCCTCCCGACCCAGGTCATGAGAAGGTTTGGTGCAGCAATCAAGTGTTATTCCCAGAGTCGGGATCTTTTTCCGCATATATTCATAGAGCTTTATGGTTTTATCTGGCCGCGTGCCGGCTAGAGTACAGCCGGGAAAGAATATTGTGTCGCAGCCAAGGGGGAGGGCATAATAGGTATAACGTTTCGACGTCCCTCGTTTTTCATATCCCAGGATGCGGGAATACTCCCGATGGTTTCCATTGCCTATTTGCATGGCCTCCCTGCGCATCTCCAGAAACATGTCGGTCGGATTTAAGTGTACAGGGCAGACTTCGGCACAAAGCTCACAGAGGTTGCACTCAAAGGCAATTGATTTACAGGTTTTATCAAAAGGATTATAGGTATCGGCGATTTCCTTTGGTTTGCCATATCTATTGAGAAATGCACATTCTTTTTGACAACATTCGCAGTTAATGCATTTTTCTGAGATGTTTTTAAGCTCTCTATCAAGAGAAGATCGAGGAAAGTGTCCCATCATATTCTTTTCTACTAAACTTGAATGCTCCATTATTTACGTCCCTTGGAAAAAAGGTTAACATTTTTAACCCCTTACAATAGAATCCTATGATCTGTTACTGCAGCATATAATCATTATCACGGCAAGTCTGGACAGTCATCTTCAATAGGGTTAATATCAGCATCAGGCCCCATACTCCATTCGTACCAGGATCCATCATAATTGCTGATATCCTTCCAACCCATCATGTATGTAAATAAAAAGGCAAGACTTGATCTCCATGCAGTGCCGCAATAAAAGCTCACCGCCTTTTCGGATGTGATGCCCTCCTCACGCCACATCTCTTCCACTTCAGTGAGCGTCTTAAAGGTGCCGTCCGAGTTTAAAAAGTCATTTACATTGTGCCCCCATACAGCACCGGAGATACGTCCGGAAGTAGGGATATAGGAATATGGGGCGGTTGCGCCTATGTATTCATCGTAATTACGTATATCGACGATTAAAGCATTGCTCTCCTGATCTTGAACCACATCACGAACGTAATCCGTGTCCACCAGATACTCCGGGTGAAGCGCAGTATCTGCCCCAAAATATGAGACAGGGGTTCGAACAGTTGTTTCCGTAGTCCCTTCGTAACCGGCTGCCAGCCACGCCTCGTAACCGCCGTTGAGCAATCGGACGTCCTGTGCGCCTGCGTAAATTAATGCCCAGACAAACCGGGCTCCAGCTGATGCACTTGTACCATACACGACAACTGTAGTCTCTTTATCAATTCCCATATAAGCAATGGCCGGCAGCAGATATTCGTCCGGATAGAGGTTCCACCAGTTCCTGGGAAGCGTGTCGTCAGCCGTAAAACCCTTTGCAGCGTCCTCTTCCTCTGTAGTGCTCCTTTCGAGCCACACATCATCGGGAGTATCATTTCTCGAAAGAAAGAAATCATACTCAATTTCATCGCTGTTCACATGGATCGCTCCCGGGATATGGCCCAGGTCATAGCTGCCTTCAGGCCCGCCCCAACCTACTTCTACGATTGCATAGGGATTTCCTTTGTTATTCTTATCAATAAGCGTTTCTTTAACCCATTTTGCATCGACAAGTATGTCATAGTTGGGATAAGCGGTCTGGATAGGCCAGTTGGGATCGCTTCCTGTTTCTATAGGGTGGTTATCGGCATTTGGATGTAATTGAGCCCACTCGAACCACGAGCCATCATAATTTTTAATGTTTTCCCAGCCCATCAAGTGAGCATAAAAGAAGGCTAAAGTGGATCTCCATGCAGTGCCGCAATAGAAAGACACAGTTTTGTCAGGGGTAATCGCCCAGTCTTTCCACAGACCGGCAACTTCGGTATAACTCAGGAAAGTGCCGTCAACAGTGTCCCAAAAATCACCTCCCACTAAGGTAGTCGGTCCCCAGTGTCCCCACATAGCGCCAGGAATACGTCCTACTGCATCGAGGGGAATGCCGATTTCCCTATAATCATTTTCGTCTCCAATATATTCACTCCATGAGCGTATGTCGGCAATCACTGCATTAGTATGATCTCCATTAACCACTTCTTCTATATATTCGGTTGTTGCCAGATACTCGGGATGAACCGGAAACTCACCCGGGTTAGTGCCAAAGTCTGCCACAGGTGTTCTCTCTTCTGGTAATGATATGACTTCATAACCGTTCGCGATCCATGCATCTACTCCGCCGTTGAGAATTCGCACATCCTCAACGCCTGCATACATCAATGCCCACAAAACCCGTGTAGCAAAAATAGGATCAGGACTACCAGGGTTGTGATGATATAAAATCACAGTTGTATCCTTATCAATCCCCATATTTTCGATATTTGTCTTAAGTACATCATCAGGCCATAGATTACCGGCCCCAAACTCATTTTCCCTCGGGTTCACTTCAATTTCATCGCGGTGGAGGTAGAATGAACTAGGTATATAAACATCATTTCCATCATCTGTCTCACTTTCCGAATCATTCGGGTCTGGAGGAGGGTGATAGCCTGCCGCTACAATGACATAACGACCTGCGGGAGGGTTCGGCACTTCTTTACCATCAATAAGATTCTTAACCCAACCCGGATAAACAAGCTTGTGGTAGTTAGGCAGTGCATCCATCGGAGCTGAGGCATCGGCGCTCCATTCATAAATTGAGCCGTCATAGTTCGAGCATTTCGGGTAACCCATCAGCCGCAGCGCGAAATAGACAAATCCACTACGTATGCCTGCTGTGCAGTATGAAGTCACCTCTTTATCCGTTGTTATCTCCCGGGATTCCAGCAACTCCTTAAGGTCTTCATAACTCAAAATGGTCTTATCCTCAGTGTTGAAAAACCACCTGTAGTTGACGCTGACCGCACTGCGTATATGTCCTCCCCGCAACTCGCCATACAATGTCCAGCCGTTATATTCTTCATCCTCACGAGGGTCTATAATAACGAAATCTTCATCTCCCAGCCTGTTTAACATATGATCTTTATCGGCAAGTCTATCCTCTTGTACGTCAGCGACAAAGGTGTCCTCAGGAAGGGTGTTGATCGTCGCCTCCGCAAGCCTCCCATCTTCCACCCACTTATCCCATCCACCATTCAGGATATGCACGTCCGTGCAGCCAAGGTACTCCAGCATCCAAAAGATGCGCCCTGCCGCGCCCCATGACACAGTTGTGTCGTCATATATAATAAATTTCATATTTCTGCTAAGTCCTGCAGCGCTCAACTGGCTCTCTAAATCCACCACAGGTTTAAGGTTTACATTTTCATCTGTATAGTCGCTCCACACCAGGCTTATGGCTCCTGGTATGTGAGAATCGGTGTAACCGGATGAACGTGCGTCGATTATTACTGTTCCCGAATCTCCGATACTCGCCTCAAGCGAGTCTCCTGATATAAGGAGTCCACTGTTTGGATATGGACTATCGGAGGTTACAGGCTGTTCGTGCTTATGATGGCTGGAATCGCTACACCCTGCAAAAAAAGTTAACATCAACATTGTCAACGTGAAATAGATTAATATATTTCTCTTTTCATTCATTTAATTTACCTCTTTTCTTTTATTCGCTATCGAATTCCTAATATTCACCGGTAGCTACAGGGCGATTGGGGTCCCAGGTCCACTCGTACCAACCTCCTTCGTAGTGACCCATGTTGTAATAACCCATTATATGCGCAAAGAAGAAGACCAGACTGGTCCTCCAACCCCCACCTCAGTAGAAAGTTACCTTCTTGTTAGGTGTAATCCCTCGATCACACCACATCTTTTTTACTTCTGTGTAGCTTCTGAGAGTCCCGTCACCATCCAAATAGCACCCCATGTTCTCCCCGTATACATCGCCCGGAATATGTCCCTTTGTGTCAAAGAAATCATAAGGATTAACATCACCAATGTGCTCTTCCCAGCTGCGTATGTCTACTACCACGGCGGATGGGTCCAGTAACATTTCTTCGACTTCTTCGGTAGTTGTCCGATAAATTGGATGCTGAGCAGGAATAGGAATACCGAAGTCGACCGGATTCGGTAGTACATTTGGAGTGTTTTCTAAAGTACCGCCGTTTGAAAGCCACGCCGGCAAATCACCGTTTAGATAACGCACATCTTCCACGCCCGCACACATTAATGCCCACGCAACACGATAGCAACCGCCTAGGTATGAGTTCTTGCCGCAGTATACGATCGCAGTTATGTCATATGTAATTCCATAGCCTTCGATTACCGATTGAAGTTCGGAGGGTGGCAATAGATTTCCATCTTCTGGACATGTCCATGGATATATCCCCCCCTCTACAGTAGTATCCAGAGTATTTAAAGGTATACTTATGGCACCCGGGATATGACCTGATTCATAGTCCTCGTGTGGATTGTATCCGTCTGGATTGGCCGCCCCCTTCCAATACAGCGAACTGGCTTCTATAATGATATAGCCATTGCCTGGATATGTAGCTGGGGAATCTGCTATTCCGGGATTGCCGCCTGCAATAAGTTCTTCAACCCACGCTGGATAAACTAGTTTATGGTAATTTTTTATCATATCCATCGGACAGGCAGCGTCTGCACTCCATTCATACATAGAGCCGTCGTAGTTCGAGCATTGCTCATATCCCATCAGCCGCAGCGCAAAGTAGATAAATCCGCTGCGAATGCCAGCCGTGCAATAGGAAATCACCTCTTTGTCCGTTGTTATTTCGCTGGATTCAAGCAAATCCTTGAGATTCTCATAACTCAAAACGGTCTTGTCTGAATTGAAAAACCACTTGTAGTTGACGCTGACCGCACTGCGTATATGTCCTCCCCTGGTCTCGCCATACAGAGTCCAGCCGTTGTATTCTTCATCTTCTCGTGGATCGATGATGACGAAATCGTCCTCTCCCAGCCTGTTTAATATGTGGTCTTTATCGGCAAGTCTATCTTCTTGTACGTCAGCGACAAAGGTGTCCTCAGGGAGGGTGTTGATCGTCGCCTCCGCAGATCTCCCATCTTCAACCCACTTATCCCATCCGCCATTCAGGATATGCACGTCCGTGCAGCCAAGGTACTCGAGCATCCAGAAGATGCGCCCTGCTGCGCCCCATGACGCAGTTGTGTCGTCATATATAATAAATTTCATATTTCTGCTAAGTCCTGCAGCGCTCAACTGGCTCTCTAAATCCACCACAGGTTTAAGGTTTACATTTTCATCTGTATAGTCGCTCCATATCAGGCTTATGGCTCCTGGTATGTGAGAATCGGTGTAACCGGATGAACGTGCGTCGATTATTACCGAGCCTGAATCTCCGAGACTCGCCTCAAGCGAGTCTCCCGAGACAAGCAGTCCCGCGTTCGGGTATGAGCCAGCTTCTGATTCCGGAGTTGCTTTGTTATGGGTAGAGTCACCACACGCTGCAAAAAAAATTATCATGAAAAAAATCAATATGAATAATAAGAACCCCTTTCTCTTTTTGTCCATTGAACTACCTCCTTTTTTAATCTTCATATATCCTGTACATCCTGTCAAAAAAGGAAATTCCTTAAATAATGGACTTAGCGTCGCTTCCATGCCTCTGTTCCTCCTTCGTAATTTCGGGCCGGCCCCAACCCGGACAACTCATGGATCAACCATGCATAAGCGGATCGAATCCCGCCTGTACAGTAGTAGACCACGGGCTTTCCATTCGTAATGCCGTGATGTTTCATAAGCCTTCTCATTTCATTATGGCTTATGGGGCGACGCTCCTTTCCAGAGAAAAACTTCGTCCAGTGGATATGGACTGCGTCTGGCAAATGCCCCTTCAACCATTCGAGTGTTGAACGGGTATCAACCAGTAGGAGATTGGACCCCTGTTGTTGGAGTTCCTCTGTCGTTATACTCACCTCTGTTCTGAGTTTAACCTTGTAACCTACAGGAGTTGATTTTCTGTTGGAAGCCTCCGCCACCAATGGGAAATCGTTGCTTTTCCATGCCTGTATACCCCCATTTAACAGGCGGATAGGACCCCTATGCCCAAGCCATACAAGGACCCAGCAAGTCCATCCCTCTCCTCCCCAGCTCCTGTCCGCATCACCGTAAACGATTATCGGGGAATTCTCATCAATACCCATTTCACCGAGCGCTTCAGCCATCTCTTCAGGTGGCCATACCCTGTAAGGTATCCTTTTTTCATCTGTTCTGGTATAATCCTCCCAGCAAAATGACCGGGCGCCTGGAAGGTGTCTGTCAAGCCATTGGTCTCTGGGACGGGCGTCGAGGATAACCCAGGCTGAAATGTCCCGGTTCAGAACGTGCGGCTCGATAAGAGCAAGGTCATACAGAGATGATGCCTTACAGACAGATAGAGAAAAACATCCTATGAAAATGATGAGCGTTAGAAAGGGAATAAACACACTGCAATGGGGCATGCTGTCTTGTGTCATACTGATCATTGTAACGATCTCCTATTCTCTATTGGCTGCTCAGGCTGACTTACGTCATGCTCTTCCCATTATGTTGGGTGTCACAGCCGTTGTGATCGGTTTTCTCTGTTTCACTGTTTATGTTGGAGAGAAAGGGTATGTGAAGTGGTCTCCCGGCTTTGTGCTGACCCTGACACTCATATTCGGTCTTCTTTTCCTCTTTCGCCAACCTGAACTCTCCGACGACATTTAACGATATCTTCTGGACGGGCTCCAACCCTTGATGGGCAATAATCTGCATGCACTTAGTCCTGCCGGCATTGAACCGGCAACCGGGAAGATGGCCGATTGATCGAACGCATCAATCACCCACACCTGATTACGATCTATCCGCTTGCCGCTCAATTTGTATTTGCTATAGGAGCGGCTTTGGGCAGTGGTATGCTTGAACTTAAGATCCTACTGGTAATAATGGATATGGCCACATGTACCATGATCGTATGGATGATCTCTATCGTGGGACTGCCCCCTAGCATGCAACCATCTATGCATGGCATCCCCTGCCAATCCTCGAAATTGCAGCTTCGGGTCATATTGACGGAGTCGGCATCCTCTTTTTCTTTCTCACTCTAATACTCCTCAATCGGCTGCCAGATTCCCGAATCTCAAACAGCCCACTAATATCACAACACCGGCATCCAAAACATCTCTCATGGAGACGGATTATCCTCCCTTTATCTGCCGGTATTACCCTTGCATTTGCGGGCCTTGTGAAACTCTTCCTCTTGCTTTTCTTGCCGGGATGTCTCGTTGTCCTCAATATCCGCAGCAAGTTACTCCTCCTGATGGGAGTCTTGATCGGCGCGATCCTTTTTATAATTCCCTTTATGCCTGATGTCCGAAATACGCTCGATACACTTATCGTCTACGTCTGGAATTGGGAATTTGCCAACCTTGCCTATCGCACCATACAGCGCATAACATGCTCCAGAGATATTGCCAGATCAGTACTTGCCTCCATATTCTTCTTGATCATGGCTTTTTCCTACGGGAAGCTTTACCTCAAAATATCGAAGCCAGAACAAAAACAATGACGCTGGGTATTTTTGTCTCCTTCGGGGATTCATCCTTTGCATGCAGATAACGGCAAAGAGGCATACTTTTCAGTTATGCAGGCCCTTTACATTATTGTTATGACATACTTGCTCCTCACCCCGGCACTCCACCCGTGGTATGCACTATACCTTATTTGCTTCCTGCCCTTCGTTCCCGGCTCAGCCAGCCTGCCCCTGTCCTGGTCGATCTTTCTCATCTATCATGTCCTCATACCATAACACTGCTAGGCAAGTGGATTGAGAATGATACTATTCCTGCCATGATCTGGCTGGCCCCGGTTACGGTCTTCTTTCTTGCTGCAATGGCGAGAAGACTAAAAAGATGCGAATGGATTTCTGCTCGCCCCAAGCAACCTTTTGCATCATATCCCTTAGGACAAGGGCTTCCTGCGTTGCACAGCCTCCCGGCCAATTACCCAGAGTATCTTTCTACCGGCACGTAGGGCATCGGTAAGGTTACGGCTGACCTTGGAGCGACCGGCAGCCCTGCGCCGATACGGTACAGGATATTCCTTCACCCGTAGTTGTGCCTTGATAGCCCTGATTTGCATTTCCACTGTCCAGCCATAGTCTGGGGCACTCATCTTAAGCTTCTCAAGGGCATCCCTCTTGATGACACGCATGGGGCCCAGGTCTCTATAATCATTATCCCAAAAAAGATGTATCAAACGGGTTGCCACCCAGTTGTCGAAACATTGCTGAGAACTCAATGCATACGGTTCTTACGAAACTCGCCTTGCCAGCGCCAGGTCTATCTGCCCATCTATTACCGGACAGAAAAGATCGGGCAGGAAGGAAAGATCATCACTGCCATCAGCGTCTGCAAAGGCGACAATGTCAGGGGTATTTATCTTTAGGGCTGTCAGGCTGGCCAGACATGCCCTGCCGTATCCTGCTCTGGGCTCTGTAACTACCTCAGGCCCATTTCTCTCGCTACTTGGGCCGTAGAGTCTGTTGAGCCGTTATCCAAGACCAAACCACGGTCCACCTCTGGTGGTACAGCCTTCAAAACATCAGGTAAAACCTCGGCTTCGTTTTTCGTAGTTAATAGCAGCGCTATAGTTTTTTCCAAGTACAGATATCTTGCCAACAGAAAATCAGATACATTATTGAGGAGGTGCTTACTCCTGAATTTAAAAAAACAGGGTAACTGAATACGTTACCCTGCCGCAGTACTCTCCCGGTATATTGTGGGGATATATCCGATTTCTACACACCATTTTTAACAACCTTATAGCCAAACACAGTATCAAGTTTTCCCAGATCAAAACCATTAGTAGCTAAGGGGGTTCCTTCTCCGTATTCGATCTTATCTCCATTATCCATTTCCAGGATTCCATCTAATTTGATCCTTTTATATCTATTTTCACTCAATACTATTCCAAATTCTACGAGATACCTGAACTTATCGGTGAGCCCTTAATCTATGAACCTGTAGCACACTTCAAAGTTGCAATACCCGGGCAAATACTGATACAGGGAGTGGCCATAAAGCAGTCTTACTTCAGCGTCATACTGTCCGTTTCCAATCGGTAGCCTGTTGCCTTCGTCATAAGCTTCTGGAATCTTTAATTAAGCCCTGTGCGGAGAAAACTCCATAGGAACCTTCGAGCAGCTTGAATTTAATGCCCAAATCAATATCACCAATGCCGTATGACTCTGTCTCAATAGAGACATCTTCATATTTGAGATATTTAATAATAGAGAGATGATATAAGAGTAAGGCTATCAGATAGACAGTATTCTATGTAATTGTTGAGATTCAAATCCCTGAAATCGCCATCCGATCCAAAATCGATTTTTCTTTTGCTTTCATCATATTTTTCATCCGCAAAAATAGTTCACACCTAATTTTGTATACATATCGACCTTTTTGGACGTCCAGGCAACGGCAAAACAAGGAACAGAAGACAAAAATATCAATATGTTTACTTTTAAAGAAAGGAAAGCTACTTTTTTTGTTATACGATTCATTCATATCCTCACTTATGATACTCTGCCAGAGTACCCTTTGCTTTAAAGATTAATAAATGAAACTTTTTTGGGTAATCTACTTTAGTACCGGTTTAGCCTCTTTAAAACGAGAACATTCCTAGATTGGACTCTACTTTAAATATTCCAATAGTTCTCTTGTTAGATAATACAGCGTCTTTCATTAAGTTCGATAACAACCATGGACACAGGGTCTTTATCAGATCATCGAGCAAGTCTATTCTAAGACCATCGATTGTCTCTGCAGGGACATACCCATCACCTCGTTTTACTCCTTATCAGATAAGTACATGGATGAACCATTTTTGGGAGTATCACTACAGAACTCCAGAGGGCATTTGAAGAGCATCACAGGTGTTTGCGCATGTCAAAAATCGAATGTTGCCTGGATATCCATCTTTTCGAATAATTCGAACCATTTTTCAGGAATCGAAGTAGGCCCATATTTGAGGTTCTCGAGGGTGATGGTAACCCCATGGGTGAGACCGCATTTATATCAGAATCCTTATCTGACTCTGGATTGCTTGACATCACAATTTTGTGTCGCAAGATTCCTTTTTCAAATCGAATGATTTTTCCATCACAAAAGGGTTTCCCTTTTTGATAGTTTCTCCTCTAGTTTCTATCTGAGACTTGACAATGTCAAATTAGCAGAATAAAACCTATATTACAAATAGATAATTCTTATAATAAAATACTGCAATTATTGAAAATATCGATGAGCAGTCAGTCTACACAATTTTATTCCAAAAACTCTCGTGTCTTTAGAATGGTCAGTACATATAAAAGGCCTGCACAAATTATCCTTGCTATAGAATCAATAGAACAGGAGCATAATATGGCAATAGTAAAACCGACCATTAAAGGATCAGATGTATTGCAAGAAATAAAGGAATTGGAAAAGAGTAGTGTTGAAGTTCTTTCATGTAGGACCTCCTCAGCTCCTATAACCTAAAGAAAAGACTTAAAGTAGGGGTAATATCAAATATATAACATCGTAAACTCCCTCATTGAAGCAGATAAAGTTAATAAGCCCCTAAAGATAAGGGCAAGGCTAATCCTTTTCCAGCCTGCAAAGAAATCCCCTAAACCCTGGAAACCCGCTTATCGTATCGAGGGCCGAGTCGTCGGTCAGCTCGTTGAAATTTGCCTCCGTCCATCTGCGGGGCATTGCTACTGTCCCGGATTTGAGAGTTTTAACGAGGGCCGCTTTAGCCCGAATGCTGCCCCTCAGGGAGCTTATGGTGATGGTATCCCCTTGCGCTATCCCGAAGGCCGAAGCATCAAAAGGGTTTATCTCTACAAGGGGATACGGGAACTTTGCTCAAAGAGATGGAAGTTTTAAAAATTGTGAATGGAAATAATACGGTATCCGTGTGCCCGAAGTTATGACCATGGGATATTCAGCAGATCATTTCTTATCAGCTGAGATTTTATATGTGTTTAATGTAAGTCGGAAGAGGGTCGTAGCTAGCATCGGCGAGGGTTTGAGAATAAAATTCAACCTTTCCAGAAGGGGTCTGAAACCCAAACTCTTCATGTTTTTTGCATACTACTTTTTCCTTATATTTGCCCCCAATAAAGTTTTTCCTGGGGTATGAAGCAGTAACATTAATCGAAGAAAGATGCTCATCAATCGCCTCATCTGGGGTCGCCCAGGGAAATTCATTTGTGTAACCCATCTTCTTGGCGAGTTCGAACCAGAACTTCCATTCCGGCCAAGCATCTCCCTGTGGTGCTATAATTTTAGGTATCATATATATACGATCTCCCACCTTCAGGTTGTCCCCTTCAAGAAACGACGCAGCCGGCAGTAAAATGTCGCCCATCTTTGCGGTCTCTGTCATAAAAAGGTCTACAGCAACCATAAGATTGAGTTTCTTGTATGCCTTTCTCTGGTGAGAGGAATTGGGTCCAGTGACAATGGGATTCCTGCCGACAACGATAAGCGCCTTGATCGGATAGGGCTGCGTATGAGGATAGTCTCTGGAAGCACATTTGCCGTTACCATCTTCCTCGCTTCCCAAATAAGGGGGGTATCTATCCGTACTAATTCCTTTGAATACGTCTCCGTTGTGGCCTTTCAGTTCTATATCGACAAGGGGTATCTTCTCACCGGGAATAAACTCACCACCCTTCACGTCAACGTTTCCGGTGAGTGCATGCAAGAGCATAATTGTCCGAATTGCCTGAAAATCTTTGATATGTAGCTCCAGCGCATTGCCAGAGGTAATATATGCAGGTGGATTTTTAGCATACATGCAGCATTCTTAATATCCCTTGCGGGTATTCCGGTTATGATCTCAAACATCTCCGGCTTATATTCTCCAACAAGGGTATTAAGCCCGAAAAATCCAGCACAGTACTTTCCGAAGAAATCCTTGTCATAGAGGTTTCTGTTAATAATCACATGCATCATTCCAAGCGCAAGGGCGCCATCGGTTCCAGATTTCGTTTAAGATGTATATCTGCCATTTTAATCATAGGCGTTACCCTGGGATCAATACAGATCAATCTTGCGCCTTTCTCCTTTGCCGGCAATATTCTCTGAAACTAGTCAAGAAAGGCTGATACAGATTCATTGCAACCCCAATGGATCAAACATCTTGCATTCTAATAATCGGGATAAGCATTGCCAATACTGTACCTCTTTGCCAGCATGGTAGCTACGGTGCATTGGCTGCCGCAGCCTGTGAAATTCGGAGTCCCGTAGAGATTGCAGAAACGCCTCTGGAAATACCTGTAAAACCATGAGCGCACCTGGCTCACTCCATAATGGCAGACCAACGATTTAGGGCTGGCAGTTCTTTTCACCTGCAACAACTTCGTGGAAATGGTATCGAGAGCCTCATCCCTGGTGATATCCACCCATCTATCCCTGACCTTCTTCTTGAGATTGAGGATTCTATCAGGAGGAGCATGTACAAATTCAGCACATGCAAGTCCCATGTCGCACATAAACCCCCTCGTCCTCGGATCATCGGGCCAAGGGGCCACAGCCAGAATGCGGTTATCCCTGACGTATTCCCGCAGATACCGCACCTTGTAACTACCTCCTTCGCCCCTCAGATGGGGTCGGTCTTATCCTGGCAACCGGCAATGAAACGGGTCGCACCAACAGCAACCCCGACACCCGCAATTTGAAACAGCTTAAGAAACTCGCGCCTAGTATACCCTTTTTCCATCTCTTCTGGAATTATTATATTCTTTTCACAGTATTCCTCTTTTACACGCCTTCCAGATACCACCTGCTAGTACCGACGCATTTACCTTACTGTCTATCTCATGGATAACCATAAATGTCTTTATCATACGGAGAACCGTGCCCAGTAGCCCAAGCAAAGGCAGGATATTTCCAATAGTCGCCATGGCTTGGAGATAGGATAAAAGACCCCTAACCTCTTTATCCACCCCATGAGCGGTCACGATTTCTAGGGTCTCTCTATCGTGATCCTTGACCTCCATGGCCTGTGCCAGCACCCGTCCGATTGTTTAATCATTCCCAGCGGCAATTTCATGGGCATCTTAATGCCCTCTCAAATCGAGATGTCCATCCCCGTCTTCATCAACCTCCTTTTTCCTTAAAACCCCACCTTTGTAGTAGCGCGTATCCGGCGACGTATCTCCGTCCAGGTCTATCTTTGTGACTATGGATCACTTGGACCGGTTGAACCACTAGGTGGTCTCAACCCGTCCGTCATGGTCTTGATCCTTAATAAGATTTTCCTTCTTGTTGTTCCTATAAAAAGCCTTAGATCGACATTTCAATCACTGTTTTCATCTTTTTCCAGCCTGACAAGCTGCTTATCCAGATAGTACTACCATGTATCCGTTTTCGCGTTAAGATCGGCGTCACTTTAACCCTTTCCCTTTCTTCTTCTTTGTTTAAAAATATCTTCGTACTCGGTTTTCCATCTCCATTTTCATCCTGGATCTGAATGCGAAACCTCCCTTCCCTGTAAAATAGATATGGTATCTATAAGCCCATCGCCTTTATCATCATATTCCACTTTGGCGAGTTGACCTCTTACAAAATGCCTGATCCTGTCTATACATCCAGTATGTCCGGTATCCTCCTCAATTTTTTCGTGGCGACCCTCTGAATCAAAACGACATAAGAAATCTTTTTTTTCGTCAAAGTTGGTGTTCTTTTCCTCATACACAAGTTTCCCCTTCTCATATTCCAAAAGGATATCAAAAGCTCTGTCCTTATTCGTATCTTTTTGTTATTCAAATAGGTTTTGAATCTCTGAAAGACGTAATAATCTCAAACCAGCCATCGAGATCTATCTACTTTTTCTCATGGGATATCTCGCCCCCATGATAAAGTCGAAATGTCTCCATTTTACCGTCCTTGCCTAGATCATGATGGCTTTCCCTGGGAAGACCTTCTGCATCGTAATGCAAGATTGTCTCCACCTTTCCATCTCCATCTCTATCATCCCTTCTTTC
Organism: Thermodesulfobacteriota bacterium; assembly: GCA_034189035.1. Lineage (GTDB taxonomy): Bacteria > Desulfobacterota > UBA8473 > UBA8473 > UBA8473 > JAUXFK01. The sequence continues at coordinate 84,058 of JAXHVA010000002.1, read as the reverse complement.
ATGAGGCTTTTCATCTCGGTATGTCTGCCAGATGTTTATCTATATGATCTCCATCTGTCTCTTTGGTAGAAGAGGAAAGCCTACCTTCCTTGAAATAATAGATTGTATCGAAAAGGCCGTCGTCTGTTGTGTCTTTTCGATCTTCATGGGGCATTCCCTATGATCAAAAAGGATGACCTTATTCACCCTGCCTGAGCCATCGGAGTCAGGTTCCTGTCTTACTCTTTTTTCATTCTTCAGCTATTCCCAGCAGTCAATCCGCAAGTTATGTGATCAAAATCTCTTTCGATACTTACCAGCTTCCCTTTTTCATAATATTGAGAGCGATCCATAACCTCACCTGCATTACTCTCAATCTCCAGCCTGATGATCTTCCCTCTCTCATTAAAAGGGGCTATTTGTCTACTTTACCATCCTCATCTGTATCTCATCTTACAGTCTCTCCTGTCCTAAATGCCGAATCAAAGAAGATAATCGAAAATAAGAACACGCAAAAAGAGGGGAATGGAACTCTTGTGAATCGAGAAAATACCCTGACATTTTTTGACAAACTTTTCTGCGATAGTTTGATAACCTTTCTTCGGCATTCTATTTCCTTTTCAAGCACCAGTAAGAAATGGCTTTGTTTGGACATATATCTATGCAAAGACCGCAATTATCACATATTGTCCAGTCGAAATATTGGCACTCAGCAAGCTTGCCTGGGCTTAAACTGTAAGGACATGCGCTGTCACATTTCCTGCATTTGATGCACTTTTTCGGGTTTACTTTAATCCGCAACAACCGCTTTATACCGAGTAGAGACAAGGCTCCACCTGAGGGGCAGAAAGATTTGCACCACGCACGGGACGAAAAAAAAATCTCAAAAAGAAGGATTGATGCGAGAAGACTTGCACCAGCCAGGCTAACTTGCGATTGGGTGAAGAAATAGATCAATTCCCTGCCTAACACGTGAGGGGGGTCAAGCACGGAAATTACCGGAAAGGCAAAGAAAAACGCAAAAAGCATCGAAAGTACTAGAACAAAATAGCGATAATCCCCTGTTCTGACTTTACGCGTAAGGCCTACCCTTCTTAAAATTGAGTTCACTCTCATGGTCAGTTCGAGTACAAAACCGACCGGGCAGAGCCAGGAACAGAACACCCGGCCGAAAATCATTGTAATGCCTAAGGGAATCAGCGTGGAGATAAACAAACCGAATTGAAATTCTTTTGCAGAAAGCAAGACCTCCACAAAGGCCACCGGATTCATCAGGTGGAAGTTTCCTATAGCGAAACTCCAGGTATCACCTGTGATCCGGAATATGGTCGGCGCTGGCCAATATCCCCGGACGATCAAAGAAGGTGACCATGTATCCGGGTTTTGTGAACAGAAAGGCACTCCGATCAAAAGCGCCACTACGGACATCTGGGTCAGCCGTCGCACCGATTTGATTTTCCATCTTTCTTTGACAGTCTCTTCTGCGACGATCATAAAAACCTCCCTATAACCCTGATGGCAGGAAGCTCTGCCTGGGGCCCGTTTTTAATGAGCAGCTTCCGAACCAAGGCCCCGTACCGTTCTTCAAAGAAGCTGAGCTTTATATCCCTTCGCACTGCCGATTCGGCAACCCTCTTCCGAACAGGACATACATAGACGCACACGCCACAGCCGATACAGTAAACCGGGTCTACAAATGGCCAAACAACACCACCAACGATCTCATCCCCTCTCGGGCAGGCCAAAAGGGCCTTTTCCTTTAAAGGACAGCTTAGGTAACACTCCCCACAGAAATTATACTGCCAGGCTAAACAGAGACGGCGATTGATAACCGCCGTCCCCATCTTTAAATCTTCTGTAAGCCCTGCGAGAATTCTCTTATCATTAACAATAGGCTTTATGGCCCCGGTCGGGCATACATCCCCACAGCGCAAGTATTTACTTATTGGTCGGTCTTTACCGTCTGGTCCACGCTCCTGACAAAGGTAACACGGAGTTTTCAAGGGATCTACATACGGCGTGTGAAGGAGAACGCCTGCACTGATCCCAAGAAAACGGATACTGTCATATGGACAGGCTTCCGCGCATCTGCCGCAGCGGATACACCTGGCCAAGAAATCCAAGGCCGCACCAGGCGGTCTTAATACAGAATCCAAGTATAAAACAGGGAGAAAGGGCAGCAAACTTGTCATCCCAGCATATTTCAAAAATGTTCTCCTTGTCATTGTATAAAAGTTGATATCCGAAATATTCATGTCTAGAAAATCTTTCTCTAAGTGATCAGTATCCTCTAACCACTACAGGGTTAGGATGGGACGAGTTGGGGTGGGCCTCCTTTTTTGGTTACCTTGTCTCTTCCCAGGAAACAGGGGTAAAGATTTCTATGTATGTATAGCTATCTAAAATACTCGGCAGAGTATTAGAGAATGTATTTTAGCTGAAATCCAAAGATTTGACGCGGCATAGGATAGCCGTATACCTCCAAGTAGTTCTCCCCAAACACATTATTCACATATCCAAGCAACTTGGCCTTATTCTCAAGGCATGTGTATTGTATACCAATATCCGTGATCATGAAGTCATCGAGGGTATAGCCATCTTCACTCTTCCTCTTGCCCACATAGCGCACGTCACATGTCAATAAGATATTACCTTTTAACCAGTACCTTAGCCCCAGGTTGCCCTTGTGCCGCGGTGGAATATCCACCCAGAAAGTAATCGGCAAATCAGTCTCGTCCACCTCATTTTCCAGGTACGTATAATTACCAAAAAGGCCCAGTTTATCAAACAAGGTACTGTTAAACTCAAGTTCAAGACCATAAAACTGAGCTGAATCTACGTTATAGGCATAGGGCTTTTCCTTGTCGTCAACATAATATTTGTCTCTGTCAAGGGCAATATAGTCGGACACGTCAGTGTAATATACCACAAAACGGGTATCAAAGTTCTCGCCTATTCGGTGATAAATGCCAACATCATAATGCCAGCTCATTTCATAGTCCAGATGTTGTGTCAGCGCCCCCTGGCGCATATAGTACGCCTCGTCTCAGCAGCCAGGCACATGGTAGTCCCTGTTGATTGACATATACATGCTTGTCTCATGCCTAATGTTATAAGTTAAGGCAAACTTAGGTAGCCAAAACAAATCGTGGTACAAATGCCTGTACTTGGGCACATCAGGGTCAAACGAAAAGGGATAGGTATGCTGCCGGCAATGGGAAATACGAAGGCCTGTTTTTAATGTCCATTTGGGGTTGAGAACCCACAAGTCTTCAAAGTACCCTGCATGTATTTCGAAGATTCTTGGCATTTCCTCGGCTCCGGTCTTCTTGTAATTATATCCAATATCTAAGGAGTTGTTCTCCAATGGGTTTAGTGCCCACTCTACCCCCCCGCCAACATGTTTTTCAATATACCCGTCACCGCCTCTGTAGTTTTGTGCCGGGTTCCCATCATCGTCCAATGTAACATACCAACTGTCTTCTTCTCCTTCGGTGCTATAAAGGTAAAGCTTCAGGGTAGTATCTCGTAAAGGTTGTTCGAGAGATAAATCAAAGTGGTCTGCGCTCTTTTCCTTATAAGAATCGCCTCCAGGATACGATACAGAAACAAACTTCAATGTATCTGCATCTTCCTTTACTGTAGGGTAGTCTGGATCATAATCAGACCTACCAGGTTGGTTTACTACCGGAATCTCCCTGTCAAGTGCTGCCCTTTTGTAGGCTAAGGTGAGAAATCCCCGAAAGGGAAAGAGATACGTGACTCTGACAGAATAGTCATTTGATCTCCACTGGTTATTTTTAAGGTAGCCTTCTGCAGATTTGTGCCCGTAATTAAGAAAATATCCTAATTCGCCAACACCACCATCAATAATTATTCTATCTGCATAAGAAGTAGGATCGGCATAGTCTGCAACCAAGGTGGAGTCGTGTTGCAACGTAATCTTGGGCTTTAATTTTTCTCTTTTCCTCCCTTTTTTTGTGATAAGGTTTATTACTCCTCCGGCTGAGTTTTCGAAAGCGGCTGAGGCGCCTCCCCTAACGATCTCGATCTTTTCTATATCGCTGAGAGTAAGACTGGACCAATCTATGGGGGTTACTGCCTTTCCGGATGAGCCAGTAATGGGTCTTCCATCTATAGCCACCGTATACCGGCTGTCGTCGAAGCCCCTGAACATCAAAACTTGTTGAGGATCGGGTACTGACGAACCTCTCATGATATCGATGCCTGCCATGTTCATCAGGATATCTTCAACCCTTTCAACTCCACCGCTTTTGATATACTTATCAACATCCACAATGGTGCTTGTTGGAGTAAAGGTTAGGGCACCGCCATGAAATGCATGAACAAACACGTCGTCCAGTTTAACGCGCTTCTCATGTTCATGCGGACACTCCGGACACTCTTCATCCGCTTCCTGTGAAAAACTTATCTGAGACCAAAAAAGACTAATAGCAAAGAAACCTACCATGAGCAGTCTCGATATCTTCATCATCAAACATTCCCCTTTCATTCTTGTGTTCACACACTACTTTCAGCAAAGACACATCTTCACATCGGCATCACTATTATCATCGCATCCTCAATCCCCTCTTTGCGAGGCAGGAAAATATATTTCTAAAAAATCTCCTTAAGCATCTCGAAGGTCCACAATTCTTTAACCACTCCCCCACAAAACCTACGCTCTCCTCTATAATAAAGCGCTTGACGATATTGCGAACTCGTTTGGCTATCCCAAGATGGGGTCATATAGGCATATCCTCTTTTTTTCTTTCCCGATATAAAAAGGGAGACGACCTCCAACTCCGTAAATACGGTACATGTGCTGTTTATGAGACACGGTTTCCTTAAACGTAGAAAAATTCCACCCAAATCTTCAAGACAGACTTCCAATGCTCGTGCCATCAAATCAAGAAACCGCCCTGTTCCGGCTGCACATCGGTCATTCATCGCGAAATCAGACATACACCCGTCTTTGTTCAGTTTGATGATCTTGCTATCCTGGCCCCCGATATCAATCACCATCATGACACCCGGTTGAGTATCCTTACAGGGCTCCAAAGGCCATTTGAAACAGCATCAAAGGCCTTGGCATGTCCAAAATCGAATATTGCCGAGAGGTTCTTATCCAAAACAGTTGGTGTAAACGAGGAAAAGTACAGTGATATCAAATAGAATGGACATTCGGTATCTCCAAAGGTATGAGTTGGTTTGCGAAGACAACAAATACCAAAAGGAGGCCTGCGATGTCCAGACTCAGCATAGCACCGTTTTTCCCCTTTCGTCGAATCAAAATTGTACGCCAAAAGATCGATCCCGAAGCGGCCAATTCCTATATCCACGTTTTGCCAGACAAACGTTTCAAGCCGATCTGCTCAGACTGCGGTCAAGTAGCCACCGAAGTTCACAGTTGGACAGAGAGCTCCATTCGGGATCTGAATTTTGCGACCACCAGGCTCTGGCTGACGATCAGTTACCGCAAATTGGAGTGCCCTCACTGCCAAAGCATCCGTATCGAGAACCTCAAGCTATTCGACCCATATCTACGCGTCACCGAAAGGATGGTTCGCTATATATATCAACTCTGTCAGGTAATGACTGTTTCAGAAGTCGCCAGACATCTGGGACTGAACTGGAAAACGGTAAAGGCCATCGACAAACATTACCTTGAACAAGATTTCGGTCAGCCCGATTACAACGATTTGAGGATCCTCGCTGTTGATGAAATCTCAATACGAAAGGGCCACAACTACCTGACCGTCGTGCTGGACTCTCTCAGCGGCCATGTGCTCTACGTTGGTAAAGATCGAAAGGCAAAAACGCTAGAACGGTTCTTCAATCAGTTAAAAGGCAAACAGCGCAAGCGCATTAAAGCCGTTGCCATGGACATGTTGGCCCCGTTCATCAAGGCCGTTAAAAAAAACTCCCGCATGCGATGATCGTTTTTGGCCAGTTCTATGTCATTGCCAACTTTAGCCGGGAGATCGAACATGCCCGCAGCAGCGAATACCGTAAAGCGTATGCTGAGCATAAACAGGTCTTCAAAGAATCCAATACCTGTTGCTTAAAAATCGCAGTAACGTGCGGCGAAAAAGCCAGCAACAGCAGCTTAACGAACTGGTGGAATTAAACAAAAACTCAAGACGCTTTGGAAGTACACTTCAAGGCCATGGACGAAAAAGGCACTTTATGCCTGGTGCGCCCTGGCAAAGACAATGAAACACTAGGCTGTCACCAAGTTTGCCAATATGCTTAAACGTTATCAATACGGCATCCTGAACCATTGCGATCATCCTATCCATACAGGAAAACTGGAAGGGGTTAACAACAAGATTAAGGTCATCAAAAGAAAAGCATATGGCTTCTATGATCTTCGATACTTCACTCTAAAAATTTACCAGGCTTTCTCCAACTAATCGGGAGGAGAGCCTTGTGTATATTTTAATAAATTACTTTCCTAGGAGTACCATTATAGATAAAATGAATTTTGAAAAGATTTGGGGTCCTTTTTCGATAATTCTCTCGAAGTAAAAAATTAAACCTTCGCGTCAAGAAGCAATGGTTATCTATTAGTGATAGGTTTCCCCTGTCTTCAACAAATTGAATTAGTTTACATCTACAAAAGTTTTTCTCTTTGTACTGCGCTCTCCTCCGGTTTCTATTAGGAAAGTGCCTCAAAATATTGCAGAAGAAAACCTATATTGCAAATAGATAATTTACATAATGCAATGCCACAATTATTAAAAATGCCGATAGGTAGTCAGTCTAGACAATTTTATTCCAAAAACTCTAGTGTCTTTAGAATGGTCAGTACACATAAAAGCCCTGCACAAATACAGAGATCTGCCTCTGAGATTTGATAAGACAGACCCAAAATACGATTGTAATAGGCAAGCAAACGATACTGTTGACGCACTTACACATCTTTTCTACACTTTGTTTATTTAGCAAATATTCAAAAGTATCTGTATAGCCCAAAATACAAAAAAAGTGGTGGCCTGGGAAGGTAATCGCCAAAACATAATTGACCTTCATCGCAAAGGGGGTATTCATTAAAAGGAAGGGAGGCATTTCTATATAGTACTTGCTGACTAGAAGATGACTAAGATGGATGGACTTCAACTTCTGAAGAATATCAAGAAGTTGAGATCGATATTATCTTATTTTACAATACAGTCATATTGTCTTGCAAGACACAACCAGTTTTAAAAAATTTACTGTTCTTTTTAAAAAAAAATATACTCAAATATTCTGTTTTTCGCCATTGCCAGGATATTTTCTTTGTAAAATGAAATAAAACTCAATAAATGAAAATATAAACATATTTTCAGCATTTTTTTCCGATTTATTCATTTATTTACAGTTTTTCCTCTATGTATCTTTTCAATTGTCTACATCCTTTCGGCAAGACAAGGTGGGATTTCGAAAGGATCCGAGTATACGTATAACCACAGCAACATTTTCCGATATAATCCAATATACATTCCTATGAATACCTATCCATTAATTAACTCTTACTTAAACTCTTTAGCGATAAACACAAAGCTTTCATTTTTTCAGTTATTAAAATATGTACATTGAGCAAGACTTTTTTAGGAGTTCTCCCTATAAATGCAATAGGAAAAAGTAATTTAAGAAATATGAGCAGAATAAATAATTCCATTATATATCAAATAGATACTGTTATTATAATTAATATATAACTAAACTTTACATTAACAGGAATAAATATTGCATAAATTAATAGGTATTATTATATAATTATATAATTTCTAGAGTTTAAGTTTTTGGAAAGGGTGTTGAAACCTGATGATAGTCTTCTATTTTATAGCACGCGCAAGTGATACAAATTTTTAATTTGATTCAAGTTATGAGTACAATCTTAATCAACCCATAAAATCTTGATAACTTAGTAAGTTAACAAAGCAGATACTTCTTTTCAAGTTACTAAAATTGTAATTATAAGAGAAGTTAAACAGCTCAGCCAGAAATATTCTTTTCCCATTGTCTAAAAGAGACTTTTCAAACTCATCCAATATAAATCGATTACGGTGTCTTCTTTGTATTCATAATTAAATACTCAATTGGTTGAAAGAGTTTCTCCCCCTCTTTATAAAAAGATAGATATTTATTAAATATAACAATACTTTCGTACAATCCTGCGAAAAGCCTGTTCGAAAGACCTTTTTTCACACTTCAATTGAGTTTAAATCGTTCTAGGGTCCTCTTAGCATAATCTTAAAAACTCGGAGCGATAACCCTCAAACAAATTAAGATTACTTATGCCCTGTTATTAGATAAGAACGATTCGATAAAAAAACTCATTATATGTTCACTAGAAGATCTTTCAATGAGATTGGAGAAATGTCGCTATAAATTAATAATAATCTCTTATAGAAATCCCCCCCCCCATTTTTAAGCATAAACTGATGGTAAACTCGAATTTTAAAGAAAGGAGGTATATATTGAATCATATACTCAATTTTTGTATAAAACAAAAAGGGAGTGACGCATATATTGAAATATTTGGAGGTCTTACACCAGAAAAGGTTTATGATGTTTACACTTGTATCAGAGAAGTCCTTTCTCCCAAGTGTAAATATTTTACCATTGATTTGAAGAACATCAATCAGTTTACATACCTTGGAATTTTTTTACTTTCGAGTGTCTTGCGAGAGCTTATGAAAACGGTTCAATCAGTAGGAGTATTGGGGATTCCCGATGATCATCAGAACAACTTTAGAAATCTTGGAATAACATGTATCTCATAGGATACCAGGATCATACGTTCACAATGTATATAACTTTGATAAAAGATCGAAGATCACATTGGATCCTCTGTAAAGGCTTAGTTTTGTGAAGAGATTCGCAAGAAGCGACAATTAAATTTGATTAGCCTTGAAGCTTGATAGCAGCACTCAAAAGTAAAACCATAGACTCAGGGAGTCCTGGGGAAAAAGAGATAAACAAACAAGAGGGGGGATAAAGGAGGTTAAATATCATGAAGGAAGTCCTCGCAATGATAATGGCTGGAGGTTATGGAAAGCGGCTCTTTCCATTAACAATGGATAGAGCCAAACCGGCAGTTCCTTTTGGAGGTATATACCGGCTAATCGATTTTACCTTGAGTAATTGCATCAACTCCAATGTGCGAAAAATTGCTGTTCTTACACAGTACAAATCTTTATCCTTGGAACGGCACCTTAGACTCGGATGGAACATATTCGGTTCAGAAATTGATGAGTACATATTTCCTATCCCTCCTCAGATGAGGACCAACGGAGATTGGTATAAAGGGACAGCTGATAGCATATATCAGAATTTATACTTTATGGATACAGTAAACCCCAAATATCTTCTCATTCTCTCAGCAGATCATATATACAAAATGGACTACTTCAGGATGCTTGAATTTCATGAAGAGAAAGGGGCTGATGCCACTGTGAGTACTATAGAGATAAATCAATGTAACGCATCCCGCTTTGGGATTATGAAGGTGGATCGAAACAAGAGAATAATCGACTTTAAAGAGAAGCCCGAAAATGTCGAGACCTCATTCGATAATTATAAAACACTCTATGCAAATATGGGTATTTATATATTCAGTACCGATGTTTTAAGAGAGTTCCTTGAGGAGGATGCTCATAAAGAAAGCCATCATGATTTTGGCAGAGATGTCATCCCTGAGATGATACACAAAGCCAGGGTATTTGCATATGACTTTAGTAATGAGCAAAAGAAAGAATACAAATATTGGAGGGATGTAGGAACCATAGATGCCTACTATGAGGCCAATATGGATATAGCCACACCAAATCCTGAGCTAGACCTCTATGATACGAACTGGCCTATACGTACATATCAAGGACAGTATCCTCCAGCAAAGACTGTATTCGAATATGAATACCCTGCAGGAAGGTTGGGTCGATGTATCAACTCTATCGTTTCTGGAGGATGTATAATCAATGGCGGAAGGGTCCAAAACTCAGTTTTGTCACCTCAAGTTCGGGTCAACAGTTTCGCAGCGGTAAGTGAGTCAATCCTAATGGAGGGTGTAGATATAGGCAGAAATTCTAAAATCAAAAGGGCCATTATAGATAAGGGAATAAAAATACCCCCAGGAACAGAGATAGGATATGACCTGGATACAGACAGAGAGCGGTTTTTTGTAACTGATTCTGGAGTAGTGATTATTGCTAAACGGATGATAGCCCCACCTCCAAAGACCAGGACATCTTATAAAAACGGCCTTTTCGATTCTACCCAAAATAGTAATGTGGCAAACTGGTAGTTTTCTATGCTAAATAGAAACCTTCTCCTACTTGATTGATGAATGCGTCATTGATTGTCTATCAATGCTGAGAAGGCGATAATATAACATTCTTTGATCCAACGGAGGGCATCATGACACGACACTAGCAATAGAATTCCAAAGGAAATCCATTGACATCCTTTAGTAAATATCCTAAACTTCTGTACAAAAGAAACCGCATGATGATTACAGGGGGGGGGTATAATGATGACAGGATTCATAAGGAGATACGATTTCATATGGATACTGGTTCTGATACTGTCAATAACCGGCTGTTCAACGACAAAGGAAAAAAAAGACAGCTCTGCAGAGGTGTTATTTAACAAAGCGATAACTTACTATAATGATAAAAAATACGATAAAGCTCGCATTGCCTTTCAAAAAGTCAAAGACAATTATCCCCTAAGTAAATACAGCATTACAGCTGAACTGCGAATCGCTGACTCATACTATCGCGATAAAGAGTACACTGATGCCCTCTTCTACTATGAAGACTTCAGAAAACTTCACCCTACAAACAAAGCAATACCATATGTAATATACAAAATAGGCATGTGCCATTTCAACCAGATATTGTCTATAGACCGTGATCAGACATCTACTGAAAAAGCTGCTGTTCACTTTGAATACCTCATCTCAAAATATCCATCTGAGACTCATGCAATCCATGCGAAAGAGAAGCTAAGAATCTGTAATGATAAGCTGGCATCTCATGAGCTTTATGTAGGGCATCTTTACTTTAAGACAAAGAAGTACAAAGCAGCTCTGATTCGGTTCAACAGAATTATAGAAAGATTCCCAGGTTCGAGTAAAATAGACAAGGCATATCTCTATATCGCAAAATCCTATATTTCTTTAAAAGAAAAAGAAAAGGCAAAGGATACTTTAATGCTCTTGGCAAAAGAACATCCAAAAAGCAAATACACCAGCGAGGCGATTAAGCTTCTTTCAAAACTCTAGTAGCGACCGTCCTTTTCACTATATCATATACACTCTCTATTGCCTTATCAATGCCCTCTATATTGTTGCCTCCTGCCTGAGCCATATCAGCTCTACCCCCTCCGCTACCACCAACCGATTTTACTACATCTTTTATTATTTTCCCTGCATTAAACCTATGAATAAGATCCTTTGTCACAACAAGGACCAGAAGGACATTACCATCCTTCTGCCCAGCTAAGAGAATAATCCCTGAGCCTAAGCGATCCTTCAATTTATCAGCAAAGTCCCTCAATCCTTTTGGATTATCAATATTCACCTTGGCAGCCAGGACCTTAATTCCGCTGACATCTTTTACTCCATCTAATATATCTCCTGAGAGTCTGCTTGCAAGTCTGCTCTTAAGAGTATCCACCTCCTTTTCCAGATTCTTCTTATTCAAGATAAGTTTCTCTACTTTGTCGACAAGCTCATACTTCCCGGTTTTAAGTAGCGCACCAATCTCTTTTAACTGGTCCTCTTGCCTGTTTATATATTCCAGTGCATCTTCACCGGTTAATGCCTCTATCCTCCTCACTCCAGCTGCAATACCGGATTCATTTATTACCTTAAAAAGGCCTATATCCCCTGTACGCTTTACATGAGTCCCTCCACAGAGTTCCTTACTGTATCCAGGAACTTCAACGACCCTAACCTCATCACTGTACTTCTCCCCAAAAAGGGCTATGGCTCCACTCTCCATTGCCTTTTTCATATCCATCGTTTCTATATTCACATCTATATTATCTCGAATCCTTTGATTGACCAGCCCCTCTATTCGAATAAGCTCCCTGTCTGTTATTTGAGAAAAATGGGTAAAGTCAAAACGCAGCCTTTCTGGAGCAACAAGAGACCCTGACTGTTTCACATGATCTCCCAGTACCTCTCTTAGGGCAGAGTGGAGGAGGTGTGTAGTTGTATGGTTGATGGCAATCTTTAATCGCCGATCGGTATTGAGATGAAAAGTTACTCTGTCACCCTTTTTAAGGGATCCCTTTTTTATCTTTCCTCTATGGAGGATTAAATCAGGAAGCGGCCTCAATGTATCTTTTATCTCCAAAAAGAGAGACCCCCCTTCAATAGTCCCAGTATCTCCAACCTGTCCGCCCGATTCTCCATAAAAGGGGGTCCTTCCGGTTACAACTTCGACACAGTCACCTTCAAAAGCACACTCCACCTCTCTGCCAGCCTTAATAATAGTTAAAACATTCTCTAATATATCAAAACCATCTCTTTCATAGCCAGAAAAAGACGATTTAATCTTATCTTTTGCTAATGTTCTATATATTTCCAAGACATCGTCTTCACCTGATCCTTTCCAGGATTCTCTTGCTCTTTGCCTCTGTTCCTCCATGGCCTCTTCAAACCCTTTTTCATCGACAGTTGCCCCTTGTTCCCTTGCGACATCATAGACAAGATCCGCTGGAAATCCATAGGTATCGTAAAGCTTAAAGAGCAAATCACCCGGTATCTGTATCTTACCGCTCCCCTTCAGTCTTTCAATCTCTTCATTCAATATGGAAAGGCCTTTATCGAGAGTATGGCAGAAACGTTCTTCCTCATTGTATATGAGCTTAGCTATATAATTCCTTGCATCTGCAATCTCAGGGTAAGCCTCCTTCATAACGTCAATGACAACGTCCGAAACTCTATACAAAAAAGGTCTGTCAATACCGAGTATCTTCCCATAACGGGCAGCCCTTCTCATAATACGCCTTAGAACATAGCCCCTTCCTTCATTGGAAGGAAGCACACCATCTCCTATAAGAAATGCTATGGCACGACTATGATCGGCTATCACTTTCAACGAGATATCTTTCTTCTCATTGTTCCTATATTTGCCATTTGAAATCTCCGCTACAAAGTTTATTAATGTCATGAAAAGGTCTGTCTCATAATTGCTCTTAACCCCTTGAACCACAGCGGTAATCCTCTCTAATCCCATACCTGTATCAATACTCGGTTGAGGTAAAGGAGTCAATGCCCCTTTCGCATTACGGTCAAACTGCATAAATACCAGATTCCAGAGTTCTAAAAACCGATCACAATCACACCCTACTTTACATGTGGGTTTTTTACACCCCAAATCCGCTCCCTGGTCGATCAGGATCTCTGAACAGGGGCCGCAAGGGCCTGTATCTCCCATAGACCAAAAGTTGTCTTCTTCTCCCATTCTAACAATCTTTTCCTCTGGTATTCCAATCCTATCCTGCCATAAGTCATGTGCATCATCATCATCCTCATAAACAGTAATCCACAATCTGTCTTTGCATAGGCCCAGCTCTTCGGTCAAAAACTCCCAACTCATAGAAATGGCATCTTCCTTAAAATAATCACCAAAAGAAAAGTTGCCTAACATCTCAAAGAAAGTGTGATGACGGGCGGTCATCCCCACATTTTCCAGGTCATTATGCTTGCCTCCTGCCCTTACACATTTTTGAGATGTTACAGCGCGATTGTACCCCAACTTCTCTTCACCTAAAAACACCCTTTTAAATTGAACCATCCCGGCATTGTTAAAAAGCAACGTCGGATCATTTTTGGGAATCAGTGATGAACTCTTTACAATCGAATGCCCCCTCTTTTCGAAGTACTTCAAAAAACACTGTCTTATTTCACTGCCAGTCATAAGCAATCCTCATCAGCATACTTTAGAAAGGAATATCATCTTCCGAATCAAAGAGCATGCCCTTATCAATGCCCTCACCATAGTCATTCTTCATTCTAGGCTTGTCTGAAGGACCTCCAAGCATCTGCATATTGAAGGCAACAACTTCAGTTACCCACCTCCTTATGCCATCCTTATCTTCCCATGAGCGGCTCTGCAACTCTCCCTCAATATAGACCTGTCTCCCCTTTGATAAATACTCCCCACAAATCTCACCCAGCCTTCTCCAGGCTACAATACGATGCCACTCGGTCCTCTCTTCCTTTTCTCCGTTTTGATTTGTCCATTTCTTAGTGGTAGCGATTCTAAAGGTCGCTACGGCTGTTCCTTCACTGGTATATTTCATCTCAGGGTCTGCCCCTAACCTTCCTACCAGTATTACCTTATTAACTGACATCCCTCCTCCTTAAATCCATATAAAAAATTATGGTACAGTAACATAGATTATATTTCATATCTTTTTTCAGAGAAAAAAGGCTGTATATCAAGTTCAAGATAACATAATTTATCTAAAATTCCAAAGTTTTTGTATAATTTTATCAATTGTCTCATCGTCTTTTTGTTACTATAGTGAGTTCATCCGGCAAACTTATCCAAGTAAAGAAATGAGAAAGCGTATCTGAATCGTGCAAAAGATTTCCTCAATATTAAAGCCAGGGGGGATCTTTGAATTAGAACGTCCTATTTAATCCTGCATAACCGGATATTAAATAAAGAGAACGCGGAAATGTTCCTTAAAAATCTACCCAAATGCCCTGTAGCAAATAATCTGACAGATATAAAAACTTTTTCGATGACTTACTCCCTTCGCCTATCCAAATACCTTGACTTTATCGAACATATCATTATATAAAGTTTGATATAATTATATTGAAGTAAGGAGACAGATATGGATTATGATATAAGAAAAGATGATATTGAGCTCCCAGAAACATTACCTTTGCTCCCAGTGAGAGACATCGTAATTTTTTCATACATGATCCTTCCATTATTCGTCGGCAGAGATAGGTCCATCAAGGCAGTGGATGAAGCCTTACTAAAGGATCGTTTGATTTTTTTAGCCACACAGAAGGACCCTGGCATCGAAAATCCCTTGCCAGAAGTCATCCATCCTATCGGGACAGTAGCTACAATCATGCGGATGTTAAAGCTCCCCGACGGCAGGATAAAGCTCCTGGTTCAAGGGCTCACAAAGGCCAAAATAGAAGAGTATATTCAGAAAGACCCTTTTTATATTGTAAAGATTAAAGAGATCAAAGAGCCTACTTTCTCTGAATTGCCTCTCGAAGTAGAAGCCCTGATGAGAAACGTTAAGGATCAAAGTGAAAAGATTCTTTCCCTAAGGGGTATGCTCTCCTCAGATATTCTTATGATACTCAATAATATAGAAGACCCCGGAAGACTGGCGGATATGATCGCCTCAAACCTGACACTGAAGATTGAGGAAGCGCAACAGATATTGAATATCTTTGACCCAATTGACCGTCTTGTAAAGGTCAACGAGCTTTTGGGTAAAGAAGTAGAGCTATCCACTATGCAGGCAAAGATACAATCCCAGGCAAAAGAGGAGATGACTAAAACCCAGCGAGAATACTTCTTAAGAGAGCAACTTCGGGCAATCAAGAACGAGCTGGGGGAAGAAGATGAAAGAGCGAAAGAAATAAGTGAGTTCAACAAGAAGATTAAAGACGCAAAGATGCCTAAAGGGGTAGAGAAAGAGACCAATAAACAGCTTGAGAGACTCGAACATATGCACCCAGATGCAGCAGAGGCCTCTATAGTGAGAACATACCTCGATTGGCTCGTAGAACTTCCTTGGAGCCATGCAACTAAGGATAATCTTGACATCAAAGACGCCCAAAGGGTACTGGATGAGGATCATTATAACCTGGAAAAGGTAAAAGAAAGGATACTTGAATATCTCGGAGTTCGAAAGCTCAGCGAAAAGAAGAGAGGACCTATCCTGTGTTTTGTAGGCCCACCGGGTGTAGGAAAGACTTCTCTCGGAAGATCGATTGCCAGAGCACTGGGACGGAAGTTTACAAGGATATCCCTCGGAGGAATTCGGGATGAGGCAGAGATTAGAGGGCACAGAAGAACTTATGTAGGTGCATTACCAGGGCGGATAATCCAGGGTATCAAACTGGCAGGTTCAAACAATCCTGTCTTCATGATGGATGAGATAGATAAAGTAGGCGCTGATTTCAGGGGGGATCCATCTGCTGCTTTGCTGGAAGTGCTCGACCCTGAACAGAACTTTGCCTTCAGTGACCACTACCTGAATGTTCCTTTTGATCTTTCAAATGTAATGTTTATCACTACAGCAAACCTAGTAGATCCGATTATCCCCGCGCTGAAAGATCGCATGGAAGTCATAACCCTATCTGGATATACCCAAGAAGAAAAGCTGAAGATCGCCAGGAAATTCTTACTTCCAAGACAACTGGAAGAAAACGGAATTACAGAAAAAAGCACTACAATATCAGACAAGGCCATCCTGCATATGATCTCCCATTATACCCATGAAGCCGGGCTGAGAAACCTTGAACGAGAGATTGCATCTGTTTGCAGAAAAGTAGCCCGTAGAATCGCTGAAGGGGAAAAAGGGAATTTTAAGGTAAATAAGGGGAATATCCATAAATACCTGGGGCCACCGAAACACTTGCCCGAAGAGGAACAGGCAATCGATGAGGCTGGGGTTGCAACCGGTCTTGCCTGGACACAATCAGGGGGGGAGATCCTTCATGTAGAAGCATCTACCATGAAAGGGAAAGGAAATCTGATCCTTACAGGGCATCTCGGTGATGTCATGAAAGAATCGGCTCAGGCAGCCTTGAGTTACGCCCGTTCAAAGGCAGATGAGCTGAACTTGAACCCCGATTTTTACGAAAAACAGGACACTCATATACATGTCCCTGCTGGAGCTATCCCAAAAGATGGGCCGTCTGCAGGAGTCACAATCGCCATTGCCTTGATCTCTGCACTTTCAAAGACCTCTGTAAAGAAAGATATTGCGATGACCGGCGAAATAACCCTAAGAGGGAGAGTCCTTCCGGTCGGAGGGCTCAAAGAAAAGACTCTGGCTGCATTGAGGGCGGATATTCGAACGATAATTATACCGGAAAGAAACAAGAAGGATCTTGACGAAATACCAAAAAACATAAGAAAAAAGATCCGCTTCATACCCGCAAGGAATATGGATGACATATTAAAAGTAGCATTTATAAAGGAAATTAAGCTTGGAGATCAAAGAGGTGGGGGAATTCGGGCTGATAGAAAGGATACAAAGTAAACTCTCCCTCCCCCATAAAGATATCATAAAGGGTATAGGCGATGATGCCTCTGTTACTGATATTCAAAAAGGAAAGGCATTACTCTCCACTACTGATACCCTCATTGAAGGGGTTCACTTTGACCTGCGTTTTACCTCTGCCTACAATTTAGGAAAGAAGGCGTTAGCCGTAAATATCAGTGATATTGCTGCTATGGGAGGCGTCCCAAGATTTTTCTTGATCTCCTTGGGTATCCCCCCAAGGTTGTCTGTAGAATTTATAGATGAATTTACACACGGCATCCGTGAAGTCTCCGATTCCTGTCAAACCTTCATCATCGGTGGCGATACATCTTTCTCTCCCGATCAGTTCATCATTAACATTACTTTACTCGGAGAAGCCTTTACAGGTGATGTGATCTTTCGTGATAACGCCCAGATTGAAGATCAAATATTTGTAACCGGAAACCTGGGAGACTCTGCATTGGGGTTTAAGATTCTCATGGAAAGCAACCGCCTTAAGGTCGAAGAGATCTTCAAGGAGCTTATAGAAAAGCACCTTTGCCCAACTCCAAGGACTTCTGAGAGTGTGTTGATTGCGAAAAACCGTATTGCCACAGCCATGATTGATATCAGTGATGGCCTCATATCTGATCTCGGACATATCTGTAACCAGAGTAATGTAGGTGCAAAAATATGGAAAGAGAAACTCCCTCTTTCAAGTGCATTTCAAGAGTATTCACTGCTATTTACAGATAAACCAATGGAAATGCCTTTAAGCGGAGGAGAGGACTATGAACTCTTATTCACAGTCGATAGAAGAAAAATAGACATGCTTAGGAGGATACAACCTCTACTCCAGACGAAGATCACGCATATCGGAGAGATTGTCGAACAGAAAAGTGGAATCACAGTCTTAGATAGAAACGGCCAGAGATATACGGTCAAAAGAAAAGGGTTCGATCATTTTTCTAAACCTTTAGACAATCATCTTTATCGCCACACCTCTTTTTCAGCCCTTCCACCATATCGTTAAAGCTCTCAGCAATATCACGAATTTCATCGTACTTACGAAATTCTAATTTGTCAGGAAACTCACCTTGCTCAACCATTTTAAAACACTGTTTTAGTCGATGAAGAGCGCCAGCAGTACGGTGTGAGTAAAATATTGCGTAAAGGCTAAAAAGCACCAATATTACCGGTACAATGATGAACAGAGGCTTTATTGTTATCGAAAAATACCTCTCCGCGGTTATATACTTGCCGCTTTGTTCCATTTCATTAACAACAGCTGATAATATGAAGTAATGGGTTGAAAAAACGGATACAATAACTGCAAAAAAAACGAGTGTCAAAAACATGCCCAGAGATCTGAATTGGTATCTCTTGTTGGTTAGATACTGCCTTCTTCTTGTAATCCTCATAGGTTCCACCTTCCTTTATCTCTTTCAATTATTAATCTCCTGAAGAAATAACCAGAATTATACCATTCACTCCCTTCCCTACAATCCGATACTTCATAGCAGGGCCACTCGGAGCCTCATTCCATGGAACTCCACTTGAAGGATTATCACCAGGTGTATTACTCGCTTGATACCCTATAACCCCCGGATGATCAGAACCATTCGGTATCCCATCTTTTAAAGCGATTCTGTCTTGAGAAATTGGATTTTCGACGAGATTATCTAGAATAGAATTTGCACCATAAGGCGGTTTTCCTGCAGCCGCAACACAAGTGTTGGGTTCAGGACCCTGGTATGAAGGGTTCGCTTCAATTAAAGTAGTTGCTAAGTTACCAGGATATCTATCACCACAACGTAAGTAAAAATCTTCTATCACCAGTTGTAGAGCATGCATATTGGCCTTTACTTGCACCTCTTTTGCCCTCTCCTTGAGTGCTATATAATTGTGAATTCCAATTATCGTTAAAATCCCAATTAGCAAGAGCACAACGACAAATTCAAGAAGGGAAAATCCCTTCTTCACCATATCTAAACTCCTCTTTGTCAAACTTTATTAACTCACTTTATTATCTTATCTAAACAGATATTCTAGATTATAAAGAAAAGATATGGGAAGTATAGACCATCAGCAAAGAGTAAAGGACGTTTTACTCCCCTACCCATTTTACAATAGTATCCATGCTCTCTCTGTTGCTTCTGTATTTATTGTATGGATTATCCCAGTCCGGATAACCAATCGCTATACCAATAACAAATTTTTTAGATTCGGGAATATCCAGATATTTCCTTAATATATCCGGATATCTTACTGCTGCAGCCTCGATGCATGTTCCAAGGCCGTAATCAAGCGCGAGTAAGGAAATATTTTGGACAACGATTCCTACATCTAATACAGAATAGATGCCGAGATCCTTATCGATATAGATATAAATCACATTTGGAGCACCAAAGAATCTGAACATCTTTACATAGTGCTCATTTCGTTTATCCTTGTCTTCCCTTCCTATAGAAAGGGTTTTAAAGAGCCCTCTTCCTACATCTTTGTATCGATTCATCTGCAAATCAGGCCACTTCTCGGGCATTTCAATATCCGGGTTGTCTTGAATACCGCTTCGATACTTATTTGAGAACACTTCTCCCAGTTTTTTTACAATCTCACCTTCGACGACTGTAAACTCCCATGGCTGGGTATTTCCCCAGGAAGGTGCCCAAATAGCATCCTCCATAATCTTTTTCGAAATTTCCCTTGGAACCGGATCAAGTTTAAATGCTCTAATGCTCTGTCTTTTCCTTATAGCCTCTTTAAGTTCCATCTGACTCCTCCTCAATAAGACATTACAATCTCTGTACCTATACCAATATCGGTAAAAATCTCAAGAAGAAGGGCGTGCCTTACTCTGCCATCTATAATATGTGTCTTCACAACTCCCTCACTCAATGCCTCAAGACAGCAATTTACCTTCGGTATCATCCCCTGTGAGATCACACCGGTCTTTATATATTCCCTCACCCTCTTCGCATCTATAGTTGAAATGAGCTCTTTGTTCTCATCTAAAAGCCCCTCTACGTCCGTTAGCATGATGAGCTTTTCTGCCCTCAAGGCAGAAGCGATCTTCCCTACTACAAGGTCAGCATTTATATTATACGTCTCTCCTTTACTCCCTATCCCAATAGGTGCTATAACAGGGACAAATTTATTCCTGTCCAGTACTTCAATAATAGCTGGGTTTATGGATTCTACCTCCCCAACCATCCCAAGATCCATAGTCTCAAAGTCAGCTTCATTGTCATCTGGTTTATTCACCTCTAATTTCCGGGCATTAACCAGTTTAGCGTCCTTACCACTTAAACCGACAGCCTGACCACCGTAATAGTTAATAAGACCAACAATCTCTTTGTTTATCTTGCCTACCAAAACCATTTCAACGATCTCCATAGTCTCATTATCCGTAACCCTCATCCCGTTTACAAACTTCGATGATTTGCCCATCTTTTTCAGGGTCTCACCTATCTGTGGGCCGCCACCATGTACCACCACCGGATTAAAACCAACATACTTCATAAGAATGATATCGAGTGCGAAATTCTTCTTCAGAGCGTCGTCAATCATTGCATGACCACCGTATTTAACAACAATGGTCTTATTATAAAACTTTCGGATATAAGGAAGTGCCTCTATCAATACTTCTGCTTTGTCTATCAACTTTTCCATAATGACTCACAAAAAAAAAAGCATGAACACCAAGCATCTCTGCTTTTAAAGAATGTATCTGCTCAGGTCTTCATCTTTTATAAAATCCGACAGCTTCTTCTTCACATAATCAGCGTCTATCACGATATTTTTTTCGTCTAAATCAGGGGCATCGAATGATATATCATCCAATAGCTTTTCCATAATCGTATGCAATCTTCTTGCACCGATATTCTCTGTCCTATCGTTGACTAATGAAGCAATCTCAGCGATCTCTGCAACGGCTTCGTCTTCAAATTCTATACTCAAATCTTCGGTTTTCATAAGGGCCGTATACTGCTTCACCAGGGCATTTTTTGGCTCGGTAAGAATTCTTATAAACTCCTCTTTGCCAAGGGAATCCAGCTCAACCCTTATAGGAAACCTTCCTTGAAGCTCAGGGATAAGATCTGAAGGCTTTGAAATGTGGAAAGCCCCTGCAGAGAGAAATAAAATATGATCCGTCTTTACCATCCCATACTTGGTGGTCACCGTAGTCCCCTCCACAATTGGAAGAATATCCCTTTGAACCCCTTCTCTGGAAACATCCGGTCCATGGCCAGACTCTCTCCCTGCTACCTTATCGATCTCATCGATAAAGATGATGCCCGACTGTTCAACCCTCATAATGGCGAGCTTGGTAACGTTTTCCATATCAATGAGTCTCTGGGCCTCTTCCTGGGAAATAACCTTCAATGCTTCAGGGATTTTTATCTTCCTCTTCTTTGTCTGGGTTGGGAAAAGGTTGCTGAATACATCCTTGAGATTTATATCCATCTCTTCCATACCATATGCAGAAAAGACCTCAATTACAGGGAGGTTCCTCTGGCTCACCTCCAAATCCACTTCCCTTTCATCCAGTTTTCCCTGTCGCAACAGCCTCCTTAATTTCTCCCTGGTCTTGCTTTGATCACTTTTGTCTATCTCTTTTGACCCATCTCCTTCCTCCTGTTCCTGATCGTCTTCTTGAGTTTCCTTTTTCCCAGGAAGTAAGAGATCGAGTATCCTCTCTTCAGCGATCTCTTCAGCCTTGTGAGAGACTCTTTCTCTTTCTTCGTTCTTCACCATATTTACAGCCAGCTCTGTGAGATCTCGAATCATAGACTCTACATCTCTTCCCACATATCCGACTTCTGTAAACTTCGATGCCTCTACCTTGAGAAAAGGCGACTGGGCAAGCTTGGCCAGTCTTCTGGCGATCTCTGTCTTTCCAATCCCAGTAGGACCAATCATGATAATATTTTTCGGTGCGATTTCATCCCGTAAGTCTTCTGGGACCTGTTGTCTTCTCCATCTGTTTCTCAAGGCAATAGCTACCGCTCTTTTTGCATTATTCTGCCCAATTACATACTTATCGAGTTCAGACACTATCTCTCTTGGTGTAAATACTGCCATTAATCCTCCCTATACAAACTCACTGATTTGATTCTTCTTTTACAATTCCTCTATAGAAATTCTATTATTGGTGTATATACAGATATCCGCTGCGATCCTCATCGACTCTTCAACTATACTCCTTGCATCGAGATCCGAGTACTTGACAAGTGCCTTTGCAGAGGCTAAAGCATATCCACCTCCTGAGCCCAAAGCAATCGCCTCATCATCCGGCTCAATAACATCACCATTACCTGATATAATAAAGGAATGTTCACTGTCAACTACAATGAGTAAGGCCTCCAATCTTCTCAGCATCTTATCGGTTCGCCAATCTTTGGCCAACTCTACAGCAGCCCTGGTCAGGTTGCCGTGATACTGTTCCAGTTTCCCTTCAAACTTCTCAAATAAGGTAAAGGCATCGGCCGTTGCTCCGGCAAATCCTGCAATAACGCTGTCATTGAAGAGTCTTCTTACCTTCTTTGCGCCATGTTTCATAATCGTATTGCTCAATGTTACCTGTCCATCACCACCGACTGCGACCTTGCCCTTATGTCTCACACATAATATCGTTGTACCTTTAAACATCTCCGATCCTTTTTCTCCCTCGTTCCTAGCCCCTACTCCTTGGGTGTGCTTTATCATAAATTTCCATTAACTTATCTATACTAATATGGGTATATTTCTGAGTCGTTGCCAGGCTTTTATGACCTAAAAGCTCCTGAATCGAACGTAGATCCGCCCCTGCATCCAAAAGATGAGTGGCGAAACTATGCCGGATCGAATGTGGACTGATGTCTCTTACGATTCCACATTCTAAATTATACTTTTTAACAATCCTTGCAATACTCCTGGTAGTCAATCTGCCACCTCTTGAATTCAAGAAAACAGGACTTTCAAAGCCATTACACGTCGCCTTCTTCCTCAAGTCTTTTGAACCCTTCAGATAATAATCCAATGCCTCAACTGCCTTTTTTCCAATAGGGACAATCCTCTCTTTTCTCCCCTTGCCTCTCACCTTAATGATACCCAGATTGAAGTCTATATCGTCCAAATTAAGTCCAACCAACTCACTCACCCGGATTCCACACGAGTATAAAACCTCCAATATCGCCCGATCTCTTCGTCCCAATACGGTTGAGTTGGTGGGCTTTTCAACTAGCCTGAA
Source organism: Thermodesulfobacteriota bacterium (assembly GCA_034189035.1). GTDB lineage: Bacteria > Desulfobacterota > UBA8473 > UBA8473 > UBA8473 > JAUXFK01. The sequence continues at coordinate 60,615 of JAXHVA010000002.1, read as the reverse complement.
TATCTCATCCACAGGTAAAAAGGTCGGAATGAATCTGCCCTGTTTTGGGGTTGTAATCATATCAACTGGATTTATAGAAAGACCTTCCTCCCTTACCATATATTGAAAGAAAGACCTCAGGGAAGCTAACTTCCTGCCGATAGATGTCTTTTTATTCTTCATATACAGCTCTTTTAAGTATGCCCTGATGATAATATAGTCAATCTTTGTTATATCTACCTTCAAATCATCTGAGCTACAGAGCTTTTGAATCTTTAAAAAATCTAAGAACTGCCTGAGATCACTCATATAATTACGGAATGTATGATCAGACACATTCTTCTCTATCCTCAGATAACTCGAAAATCTTTCTACGAGATCTTCGATGTGTGTCAGTTCAATATTTTTTAAAGCCATACTATGCTGAGTATCCCTTGGTTAAGAAAGAATAACGAAAAGATGCGAGTTTTAGCGACTCTTTTCAAAAAGCAAAACCTTTATAAAAGCTTATTAAATAATAACTAAAATATCACCTTTGGTCAAGCAATCAAAAAAAAATGTTTACTCTTCTTTTACTATCGAATTGATGCCCTTCCATCTTTAGTAGCCTCGCCTTTATATTTATGTCTCCTATAGCTGAATAGCCTCCTAGTTCACCGTTACTCCTTATGACCCTATGGCAAGGGACAAGCAGTGGGAACGGATTTTTCCTTAAAGCAGAACCAACAGCTCTGTATGACCTGCTGTTTGCTATCATCTGACTCACCCATTTGTATGTACGTATCTCTCCATAGGGGATGGATTGTGTTACCTCCCAGGTTTTCCTTTGAAACATGGTATAACGAGAAAAATCAACAGGAAAATCGAAGTTCACCTTCTCTCCTGAAAGGTATCTCTCGATTCTCTCTTGTATCTCCCCAAAACAACCATGACAAAACGCTATGCCCTTATATTCTCGATAAATAAGCGAATAGAGACCTTCTTTCTCTTCGAAGAAAGGGATTATCTTTACAAGCTGCCCCCCCTTCCCTATTATAGCACAACAGCCGAATTCTGTCTCAAATAGAGAAAAGTCCATATTACTTCCATCTAGTAAAATCTCTTCTTATGATTCACGTGCCTATTTTACTCCCCCTTACTCTATTTTTTATAACCTCTATAAAAGCGAAAGATTCCTGACACTTCAATAGAAATGCACATAAGAAAAAGATAGTCACTCCTATAACAACACTGCCGCCCAATGTAAGGATTCTCTCTTTTATGTCGGAAACCATATCCCACCTTATTCTGAAACAGAAAAGATAAACAAAAATACCCATTACAGCTGAAGATACAGAGACCTTAAAAACCGATACAAGGACGTTATTTATACCCAGACCGCCCAATCTCTTGCTCAAGATGATCAATAATACGACCATATTTATTGCAGACGAAATAGAAGTCGCCAGTGCCAGCCCTCCGTGTCTTAATCCTAGAGGGAAAGCGAGGATGATACTGAGGACAATATTGATAAAAAGTGCGAGCATCGCTATCTTTACCGGTGTCTTTGTATCTTGTAAGGAATAGAATGTAGGGACAATAATCCTGCCTCCGGCAACTGCCCATAGCCCAAGAGAAAAATAGAGAAGGGCCTTTGCAGTCAACAAAGTGGTCTCATACTCGAACTCTCCCCTTTGAAAGAGAACACTGATAATAGGAATCCTCAGGACAATCAACCCAACCATTGCAGGGATCGTAAAGAAGAAGACCAGTCTCAATGCAAAGGAAAGGGTATCCTTAAGTTCATTCATTTCCATCCTGGCTGCATATCTGGACATAGAAGGCAACACAGCCGTTCCTATAGCTACCGCAAATATCCCGAGGGGAAACTCAATCAGCCGACTTGCATAGTAAAGATACGATATGCTTCCTTCCTGTAAAAACGAGGCAATAAGAGTACTTATCACTACATTCACCTGATAGAGCGCTGCCCCAAACACGGCAGGAAGCATAAGCAACCCGATCCTCTTAATGGCAGGGTGAGAGAGATGAAAATCCAGTCTGAATCTGATGTCCTTTTCTTTTAAAAACGGAAACTGTAAGATCAACTGTAGCACTCCCCCGATGATAACCCCAATCGCAAGACTGAGTACCGGCCGATCGAGATATTGAGAAAAGAACAAAACAGAGATAATCATTGATACATTGAGTAAAACCGGAGACAGGGCAGGCGCAGCAAAATGTCCTAGAGAATTTAATACACCCATACAAAGCGCTGTAAGCCCGATAAAAAAAATGTAGGGGAACATTATCCTCGTTAAAAGGACGGTTAGCTCCAGTTTTTCAGGACTATCAATAAATCCCCAGGCAGTTAACCTGACGATCAAAGGGGAAAAAACGATCCCAAGTATCGAAATAACCACGAGGATCATAGAGATGACTGTAAATGTTATATTCACTAATTCAAGGCTCTCCCTCTTCGACCTTTCAGTAAGGTATTCAGTGAATACAGGGATAAAAGATACAGTCAATGAGCCTTCGGCAAAGAGTCTTCTTAAGAGGTTAGGTATTCGAAATGCTACAAAAAAGGCATCCGCAGATAACCCTGCTCCAAAATACTGAGCAACCACAGCGTCCCTGACAAATCCCAGAATTCTGCTTAAAAAGGTAGAGCTACCGATGATTCCTGCTGATTTTGCTATACTTCTGTTTTCAGACATAACCTTAAAGATTTTTCCTTCGATAGTGTCCAGACAGATATTTCTATAAAGGCTTTTTAAAGACAAACAAGGCAAAAAACATAAAAAAAACCGGCATTTTTAAGGTCAAGGATGGCCTTATATACCTATGTCCCCACCCTTTTCCCTGCCGGCAATTCCATCATGTTTTTCATTGAGTCCTATAGATCGTAATCCTCCAGAATCTTTCCGGAACGGGCTTTATCCACTACTTCGTCAAATTCTGATCCCAAATCTGCTCCTATTTCTTGTGCCCTCTTCTTTGCCCACAAGCCTATATTGCGGGAGTCTTTATAGAAATCATCTCCTTGCTTTTTGCTGGCGTCGAATTCGGCAAGTCTGTCACCCTCTGATCTATGGTATGCAAATCTGGACAAGAGTCGGCTTAAATCCTTGCTTCCACAATTCTTACATTCCAACTCGGATGTCTCTGAAGATTTAAAGACCAAAAAGCTCATCACCCTTTGGCATTGATTACACTGGTATTCGTATATTGGCATATAGATTCCTCCCTAAGACTCGAGAAATATTTTGTATTAAAAATCTATAGCAGTTCGTGGCTATTGTCAAGGTTTTTAATAGAGTCTATGACAAAAAACGGTGCATGGTTTGATGTGAAAAATGGCGGTGTTTTTTTTATTATACCTGAAACAGCCCTGTGTTTTTTGAATTCATCTTCCAGAAAAGAACGGACCTGCTTTCTGCCCCATCCTTTTGGGTGAACAAAGTCAGTATAAACTGAGAGGTCACCTTCATAGAAGCTGTTCGTTTCGAATCCTGCAGCCTCTGCCCCAAAAAGCGGCATATTGAATATGGCGAGGTTCAGGTAAGTTATTGCCTCACAATGTGCAGCAACAAAGGCAAGGGTCTTGCGTGCCTCGCATAAAGATTCTGTTGGTGTACCGAAAAGGAGATATATATACGTTGAGATACCCGCCTTCTTTAATGTCTCCAAAGCTCGGGAAGCTGTTTTTAGATCTACCCCTTTTTGCATTTTATCGAGCACGCCCTGATCGCCTGATTCCAAACCGAGTTTAAGCATTATACACCCCGATCTCCTTAAAGAGACACAAAAGTCGATATCCATAAGGTGATGGGTGAATCTTGCGAATCCGTACCAGGGGAAACCTAAAGGTTCTTGTGCCAGACTTTTTAAAACCGATACACTAACAGCGCTATCCACGAAATGAACAAGAGCCGGCTGAAAAGTCCTTATCAGGTTGTCAAGATCTTCACGTACCCTATCAACTGGTATCGGCACATATCGGCTGCCTTCGGCTTTTTCTGGACAGAAAGAGCACTCCCCCCAGTAACATCCCCTCGATGCACTGTATGGGAGAATCACCCCTGGTGCAAGATAATCACCTAAAGGAAGCGAACTGTAATCCGGTGTAATGTAGCGCCGGACATTGTCTATGCCAAGCATCGAGAGCAGCGCAGTTTCGCCCGGCCCTGAGATGAACCGATCCACAAGCCCTTTGAAAGGGTTCTTCCACCTAGGATTTGTCATCCATGATGTTACAAGCCCACCGCCAAGAACAATTGTTGTCTGTGGATATCGATGCTTCAAAAAACCGATCATTGCAAACGTACAGATTGCCTGACTCAGATAGTTAAGCGAGAAACCGATTACCTTTGATAAGTCCTGCTCAATCAGATTGGGCAGCTTCTCAGCAAAGTAGTAATAATAGGGGTTATGCTCCGGGTGCTCTGCAGCCCTGATACAATCAGTGCTTCGTAAAGGCGATAATTCCCTATGACGGAAATCGACAAGACCGGTTATTGAAGTATCGTTGAGTGCATTTTCAACTGCATGGTTCAAATCAATAACAGCACGCTTGTAGCGGTCGATGTTCTGATAGATGTATTGATCCTTTAATGCAGCGAGATTATCAGCGATATTACGAAATGAACGGGACGTCCATTTATTGGTTTGCTTATTACTGAGCGGTTTCGCATTATAAAGAGTATACAGCAGTGCTTCGAGATTTAAATCGAGAAGTGTATGGTGTATCCCATGAGCATTGAGAGCGCCTGAAAGCCTGGCTATTCCTCCCGGCGGTTCACAGGGTTTTGCAACAGGGGGGTGAATGAGAATCATATTTTGAAATATCCTTACGATGTTAACCTTCCCTTGGAAGACAACCTGCTACGAATACTTGTCCAGTTAAAACGCACTCCATTACGCGGTAATTTGAATTGTATTTTGTCATGTTATACTTTAGTTTATTTTTTTATTGACAAAAAGATTACATAATATATATATATATGTATGTAATTCATTTCAATATAATTCTATTCTTAACTGCAAACGTTTATGTTCTAAAAAACAATAAACAAAGAACTTGAAAGTTTCGCATCGTTCTATTTTTTAGTTCCTTAATCTAAAAAATATCATACTTCATAGTGATTATCTCTCTAAAAATGAACATTTTTAGCCTATGTCAAAAAAGGTAAAATTTTAACCGTACGAATATATTGACAAGAATAAGGAGGATGAAATGGCATTAAAGAGCAATATGCCGGAATTGGTGAAGAAGCATGAAAACTCAATTTTACAGAATTGGATAAAAGAACAGCTTTCCGCCTTCACATTGAGACCCGATCTCATGTCAGAAACCGAAATAAAGAATCAATCAAAGGATTTTTTAACAGCCTTCCAGATGGCGATTCAAAGCGAAGAATTCGACGACATTACCGGCCCGAGTTGGAACCGGGTGTGTACCTTACTCGAAGGCATCTCCAGGTCACGAGCTATTCAGGGATTTTCCCCCTCTGAAACCGCGACTTTTATCTTGTCTCTCAAACAGCCGCTCTTCATCCTTCTCCAGAAGGAATTCGAAGACGACCCCAAGAGCCTGACATCACAACTCTGGCTGATCACCACCCTGATTGACAAGCTGGGCCTGTTTACATGTGAAGCATTCATCAGAAACAAAGAAGAGATCATCGAGCGACAGCAGGAGGAGATGCTGGAACTTTCTACACCGGTTGTCAAACTGTGGGACCAGGTCGTTGCAGTTCCACTCATCGGGACCCTCGACAGCTCACGCACACAGGTGGTTATGGAGAGTCTGCTTCAGGAGATCGTCAACACATCTTCTTCAGTTGCAATCATAGACATCACAGGCGTGCCAACAGTGGACACCCTCGTTGCACAACATCTCATTAAGACTGTCTCTGCCGCGCGGCTCATGGGCGCTGACTGTATCATCAGCGGCATACGGCCCCAGATCGCTCAGACCATGGTGCATCTTGGTGTATCGTTTGCCGATATAATCACCAAGGCGACTCTTGCCGATGCCATTAAACTGGCCTTTTCGAAGATCGGATATCGAATTACTGGGACGGAAACAAAGTCATAAGGGGGGCAGATGGAAAGGATTCCGATTCTGAGTATTGGGAAGTATCTCCTTGTTACCATCCAGGTGGACATGCACGATAGGCTTGCAGTGACTTTACAGGAGGACCTGACTTCACGGATCGTAAAGGACGATGCCAAGGGCGTTCTGATAGACATATCGTCATTGGAGTTGGTCGACTCCTTTATCGGAAGGATGCTCGGTACCATTGCCGCCATGTCACGGATGCTCGACGCCGAAACAGTGGTGGTGGGGATGCAGCCGGCTGTTGCCATCACCATGGTCGAGCTGGGGCTTTCGCTTCCCGGAGTGCGCACTGCCATGAAAGTTGAAAAAGGGATGGAAATCCTTGAGTCATTAATCGGCACAGCCGAGGAAAGCACAAGGAATAATGTCAAAGAGTGAAACCATGGAGATAAAAAAATCCGATGATATTGTCAATGCGCGACAGATGGTTCGGAGGGTTGCGGTGGAAATGGGTTTCAGCCTGGTGGACCAGACCAAACTCGTGACCGCTACCAGCGAGCTTGCTCGGAATACCTATGAACACGGCGGAGGGGGAGAGATGACCCTCCAAACGGTCAATCAGGGAACGAGGCGCGGCATCAAACTGGTATTCACTGATAATGGGCCGGGAATATCAGACATCGAGCAGGCGCTGAAGGATGGTTATACCACAGCAGGAGGATTCGGACTCGGACTCAGTGGATCGCGCAGGCTTGTGAATGATTTTGATATTGTCTCCAAGCCTGGAAAAGGAACGACAATAACAATCACCCGATGGAAATGATCACGATAAGCCCTTTATCTGAGGAGGCGTGAATGGAGGAAACACTGCGCATAAGGATTGATGACCCCAGCCTGATCGGTGAATCAAGAAGACTTGTCCTGCCCATGTGCAAGATTTTGGGCTTTTCCGAGCCCGATACGAGTAGGATATTGCTCGTTGTCACCGAGATGGCAACCAACCTCTCGAAGCACACCCCTAAAGGGGAGCTTCTTATACGATCTCTTGAATGTTTCGGAATTCATGGGTTGGATATCCTCTCCATTGACAAAGGACCGGGTATTACCGATGTAGCAAGAGGGCTGCAAGACGGTTTTTCAACGGCCGGCAGTCCTGGAACAGGCCTTGGTGCCATTTATCGCAACTCCTCGGAGTTCGACATCTATTCAGAGAACGGAAAAGGCACAGTGGTCATGAGCCGTCACTGGTCAGGGACATTCAGAGAAGGCCTCCCACCTCGGCCTCTTGAATTCGGAGGAATCTGTATTCCGATCAAGGGAGAACACATATGCGGCGACGGCTGGGATGCTGAGCAGTCTGAACAAAGAAGCCTTATCCTCGTTGCGGACGGTACTGGACACGGTGTCGCAGCCGCCGAAGCATCGCGTGCAGCCATCAGTTTGTTCCGAAAAAACATCTCCAAATCTCCCGCCGGGCTCATCAAACAGATACACGAAGGGCTCAGAAACACTCGTGGCGCGGCTGTATCGATTGCAGAAGTTGACCATGCCAATAGCATTGTTCGATATGCGGGAATAGGAAACATCGCTGGCCTTATTGTCACGAGTAAGATTGCAAAGAACACGGTATCGCATAATGGTATTGCGGGCCTCAACGCTCGCAAAATTCAGGAATTTTCTTATCCCTGGAATGACAAAAGTATCCTGATCATGAATTCAGACGGGATCAGATCGCATCTGAACCTGGCAGACCATCCATTGCTTGCGAATCGGCATCCATCAGTGATAGCTGCCGTTCTGTTCAGGGATTATGCTAGAGGAAACGATGACACAACGGTGGTTGTTGCAAAAAAACAACATAGAGCACCACCCTTCAAGTGGATATCGCGAATCCTTTGAATACTTTTCATTTATATTTTTTGACCCGGTTAGATCAAGACCGTGATGATGCGAACCAGTTTTGGAGGCAATATGAGTCTTCTAATACTCAAGACTGAGGTCAAATATGAGAACGACATCGTGCTTGCCCGACAGCGGGCACGGCTCATAGCAAGGCTTCTTGGTTTTGATAAGAACGAGCAAACACGGATCAGTACAGCGGTGTCGGAGATCGCGCGAAACGCTCATGCATACGCAGGTGTCGGTGAAACCGTATTTCTGATCGAAGGCAACAGTAAACCCCAGGTATTGATCGTACAGATCAACGATGAAGGACCCGGAATAGAGGATGTGTCTGCAATTCTCGAAGGCCGTCTTCAGTCGAAGACAGGCATGGGCATCATGAGCGCGCGCAGATTGATGGACTATTTTCACGTGGAATCCAAGCCCGGCAAAGGCACGCAGGTAATACTGGGCAAGACGGTCCCTCAAAGCACACCTTTGATTAATTCTGAATCTCTCTCAAGAATTGCCGACGAGTTGACCAGGCAGCCCCCCCATAATCCTTTTGAAGAGTTGCAACAGCAGAATCAGGAACTGATTCGTGCCATGAGCGAACTCAAGCAGCGCCAAGACCAGCTTGAGAACCTGAACAAAGAACTTGAGGACACAAACAGGGGTATTGTCGCTTTGTATGGGGAACTGGATGAAAAGGCGGCGCACTTGGTCCGTGCAAGCGATCTGAAGACCCGCTTTCTTTCAAATATGAGCCATGAGCTCAGAACCCCGATCAACTCCATCCTTTCCCTCTCGCGGCTTCTGCTCGAACATGTGGATGGTGAGCTTGCATCGGAACAGGAAAAACAGGTAATGTTCATTAAAAATGGCGCTGAAGACCTCTCCGAGATCATCAATGACCTTCTGGACATCGCTAAAATAGAAGCGGGAAAGGTTGAGGTTCATTCAGCTGAGTTCGATGTGGCAACGCTTTTCAGCACACTCAGGGGCATGCTCAAGCCGATGCTGACGAATACTGCAGTAGATCTGATTATAGATGAGCCTGAGTCCATGCCGACAATGAAGAGCGACGAAGGAAAGATATCCCAAATACTCCGGAATCTTGTCAGCAATGCCATCAAATTCACCGAGCAGGGCGAGATCCGTGTTAGGGCAAAACTGGATGCAGACGGCAAAAACGTCATCTTCTCCGTATCGGACACGGGTATCGGTATCCCGTCTGAATATCATGAGAAAATCTTTGAGGAATACACCCAGGTGAAAACACCTCTGCACAAAAAGTCGAAAGGCACCGGCTTAGGGCTGCCTTTGTCGAAGGAACTCGCCGGACTCCTGGGAGGCAAAATCTTTGTTCAAAGTACTCCTGGAGAAGGATCAGCCTTCTCTGCGGTCGTTCCGCTCGTCTGTTCAGGGTTCACGGGAAAGATACAAAAACAGGCTGTTGTGGATTTTACGAAGTTTTCCGTATTGGTTATAGAACACGACGAGGAAATACTTTTTCTCTATGACAAATTTCTCAAAGGTTCAGGCTTTCAGTTGTTTCCCGCCCGAAACCTGAGTGAGGCCCGTCAGAGTTTAACGGAGTTTACTCCTTTGGTCATTGTCCTTGATATCCTGCTCAAGGACGAATCTGGATGGGACTTCATCGCCGAACTCAAGTCGAACGATGAGACAAGGGAAATCCCTATAATCGTAGCGACAATACTGGATGACCGCGAAAGGGGATTCACACTCGGCATCGAGGATTTTGCAACCAAGCCCATAGAACGAAAATGGCTTTTGGCCAAACTCAAAGACCTGGCACAGGACGTACCGGTTGAAAAAGTGCTCGTTGTGGATGATGAAGAGGTTGCCCGGCATATCCTGAAGGGGATCCTTGTCGACACCAAATATACGGTCATGGAGGCCCCAGGCGGTGAGGAATGTCTGAAAATCGCACAGACAGAGAGGCCGGATATCATCTTCCTCGATCTGATGATGCCCGGTATGGACGGCTTTGAGACCTTGACCAAACTGAAGGCATCGCCCGAAACCCAAGACATTCCCGTGATTGTCGTCACATCAAAAATATTGGATGAAGCGGAACGCTATATTCTGAAAAAAAATACACTGGCTGTTATTTCCAAGGAAACAACCTCGCGGGAAGTGATCATAGAATCGATAAGGGATACCATCTCCAGGATTGCACACAGGAAAAATCAAGAGGGAAAAACTAATAATGCATGAAAATGACACGCCAGTCATTCTCGTCGTGGATGACACTGATGCAATGCGCTATGCATCGTCCAAGATATTAAAAGCAGCGGGCTTCAATGTTATCGGGGCTGAAACGGGATACAAAGCGCTGGAGTTGGCGAAACAAAACCCGGACCTCATCGTCCTCGACATTGACCTGCCGGATATCAACGGCTTTGAGGTCTGCAAGCTATTGAAGGCGGATCCCGCCACCAAGTCCATCCCCATTCTTCATCTCACGGCAGTCTACCAGAAGCTCTATGACAAGGTCGCCGGTCTTGAAGGGGGTGCCGATGGATACCTGAGTCATCCGGTGGAGTCCATAGAATTGGTGGCAACCGTCAATGCACTCCTTCGTCTGAAGCGCGCTGAGGCTGAGGCGGTTGATAAGACTTATGAATGGCAGGCAACCTTTGACTCTGTGAAGGACATCATTTGGATTCTCGATACTGAATATCGCATACAGCAAACCAACAAAGCAGTAGAAGGGATTTTCCAATATTCTAGTAAGGAGATCATTGGAAAACACTGCTGGGAAATCGTTCATGGCACCAAGGAACCGATTCCCGGATGCCCATTCCCTCGGATGCTAAAGAGTTTGCAGCGTGAGACACTTGATTTACAAACAGGTGAGCGCTGGTTTGAGGTCACTGTGGATCCCATTGTCAATAAGGACAATCAATATGCCGGTGCAATCCATGTATTCAGCGATATTACAGAGCGTAAGCGGACAGAGGAGGTCTTGCGCCAGCGTACCGAGGAGCTTGAGACCGTTCTGGATGCGATTCCGGCCTTTGTATGGATCGGGCTCGATCCAGATTGCAGTGTCGTTAAAGGTAATCGAGCAGCCAGTGACATGACTGGTACTCTAACCGAAGATAATGTTTCGCAGTCAGCAGCGAAGTTCGGACATGCCGTTTATATCAAACAGCTGAAAGAAGACGGTAGCGAGTATCAGGTGGAAGAACTGCCGATGAAGCGAGCTATCGCTTTAGGTAAGCCTGTGCATGATGTCTTTATCAACTTCCAATTTCCGGATGGAAGGCAGATAAGCACTTTGGGCCACGCTGTGCCGTTGTTCGATGAGCAGAATCAACCCCGAGGTGCTGTGGCTGCTTTTTTGGACATCACCGAGTATCTCAACATGCAAGCCCAATTACGCCAGTCCCAGAAGATGGAGGCAGTAGGTCGGCTGGCCGGTGGAGTGGCTCACGATTTCAATAATATGCTGAGTATCATAAACGGATTCTCGGAGTTGGCCCTTTTGCAACTGGCCCCTTCCGATCCGGTGTACCGTAATATTCAAGAGATCAAAGAAGCCGGTGACCGCTCCGCTGATCTGATACGCCAATTACTGGCGTTTGCACGCAAGCAGACTGTGGCCCCAGAGGTGTTGGATATGAATCAGTTCATCGGCAACTCTGAAAAGATGCTGAAACGGCTTATCGGTGAGGACATATCACTGAAGATAATCAAGGAGCCGGAACTCTATCTGGTAAAAATCGACCCTTCTCAGATGAATCAGATCCTCTTCAACCTCGCCGTAAACAGTAGGGATGCCATTTCCGGAGTGGGTTCCATCACCATTGAGACCGCCAACGTGACATTAGATGCAGATTTTTGTCAGAAACATCCCGATTCTACTCAGGGGCAATTCGCGCTGCTGAGTTTCAGAGATTCGGGCTACGGCATAGATAAAGAGACTCAGTCAAAAATATTTGAACCCTTCTTTACTACCAAGAGCGAAGATAAGGGCACGGGCTTGGGGCTTGCTACTATTTACGGAATTGTTAAACAGAACTCTGGTTTTATTGATCTTTACAGCAAACCGGGCAAGGGCACTGTCTTCAAAATCTATCTTCCCCGATTCGAAGGTGAGCCAACACTGCAAATCAAAACTCTCGATGCCCAGCCATTAACCGGCACTGAAACGATTCTGGTAGTGGAGGATGAGGAACAGATCCTCTCCCTGTGCCAGGAGGTACTCGAAAGCAATGGGTATTCGGTCATTACCGCAGGTACGCCAGAAGAAGCGATTCTATTATCTAAAAAGACTCCCTTCAAGATTCATCTCCTGCTTACAGATATCGTGATGCCGTCGATGAACGGCAAGGATCTTTATGAACGCATAAAAGCATTCAGGCCCGAAATACAGGTGCTCTACATGTCTGGTTATACATACGATGTTATTGCACACCGAGGGGTGCTGGCCGAAGGGGCACATTTTGTACAAAAACCATTTACTCTCGATGGCCTTGTAGGTAAGGTAAGGGAGGTCCTTGATTCTCATTTCTGTTCGAAACAAAATGAGGATAATTTACTCGATGATACGATAAATGATTAAGATTATGCTCACAGTGAAAGACTTACTTGCCTACTGACTTACCAGCTGTGCACTTCTTTGCTTTGCGCATGAAATAAACCAAAGGTATTGAGAAGGTATTGCAAAACCGCCTCAGTCAAACTTATTGAATAAAAGGAACCGGTCCTCAGCCGAGGTGAGATTATTGGTATACATTGAATGATTTTTGTATTGCGATCAAGATCCCAATTTTATAAAGGATGCATATCGAATATAAAAATTTCACACAACCGTGATGAAGAAAGCATTCAAGCCAAAACCAAATGGTTTCGTTCTCTTCCTATTTCTGAACTAATGTAAATGCTCTGCTCTTTTAATGACTTAGCATTATCATCAAATTTAGAAATAGTGAATAAACGAGATGTTGAAAAGACTAAAAAATGTGTTCAAATCCTTTCAAAAATATGAAACAAAATTTATTATAATCCGAGAAATAGCATCAGTTATCTATGGGGTTCCAAGAGCTACTTTCGATTTAACGTACTTATAGAAGCTTCTCCAGAAAATGCCTGCCAGTTAATTGATGCCTTATTGGATGCAGAGTTAGGAACTGCTGCATTAACAAATAAGAAAAACATCTTAGCAAACGAGATAACTATCTTTAAAGATCGCCTTCATATTGATGTTCAAACATCAGCACCTAGCTAAAATTTAAAGAAGCTTGGACGCGGAAAAAAACTATAAACTATGAAGATCAATCTTTTTACGTGGTTTCTATTGATGATCTCATTTTATCTAAACGGGCTGCTGGTAGAGATATCGACCTTGAAGATGTCCGATTATTAGAGCTACCAGATAGAGATGATACCGCATAAGAACATAATTCAGGACTGACAAAAAAGCCAGCATCCTTTTTTCTCATTTATCCCTGCATTAAAAGCCCTTATTTATCAAATTCCTGGCTAATAAAGAGTGAATCGGGCAGCAATGCCCGTGACCTACCCAGTTTGGCATAAAAAAAAAGTGATATGTGTTCAGATAATATAAAAATTGCATATTTACATTTATCCTTCCAAAGTTTACACTTTATAGATATAAACTTTTTTAGATTACAAAGGGGGAATGAAGGCAACAGCAAAAGATCTCAGGTTTCATTCAAAATAACTACTTGATACGGTCAATAGAGGTGAGGAAGTCGTAATTACATTTCGCGGCAAACCTTGCGCTAAACTAATACCCTACAGAGAAAAAACGAAGGCAATAAAAAAGAACGAATTGTTTGGAATCTGGAAAGATAACGATATCATGAAAGACGTTAATGAATATGTCAGGAGATTAAGAAAAGGAAGATACTAAATGGTTATCGATACGGATGTCCTTATTTGGTGGTATATGAGTGGGAATGAAAAGGCATATATGGCTATTGAGAATTCAAAAAATTTCGCTATTCCTATAGTTACATATATGGAATTATCCAAGGCATGAAAAACAAGAATGAGCTTGAAAATCTTCGCAGAGCTCTTCATGCCTGGAACTCCAAAATTCTCCATATCTCAGAAGAAATATCCGTGAAAGCGATGTTCTTTGTAGAACAACATCTTTAAACCATTCAACCCAGTTGGCAGATGCTTTGATAGGTGCTACGGCAATTGCATATGGGTTGCCCATTCTAACAGGTAATGATAAGCATTATAAAGTACTAAAAGATATTCGTACTAAGAAATTTCGGCCTTAAATACAAAAACGGCAAACCTATCATACCCTGTCCTCTAACTTTCCAATGGTATAGCCTCGGCTTCTCAGTTCATATCGACGATCCAGCCGTTTATTGGCTTCGGAAAAAACATATAAGAAGATCCTTGAATAGTTCTCACTTATGGCTGCCCCCAAGGGGTAGCCTTTCCCCTCATTTTGAGTGTATATCTGTGCAAGAATCTTAGGGCCTCCTAGAAGGAGAAGTAACACAAGAGTATGTAAAAGGCCACTGAAGAAATGGTTCGCCGTATAAGCTAAAAAAATCGCAAAGATTTAATTCAATAGTATTGCCCCAGAAGGTAGGCGGCTTTAGTGCGAGGGGATTAATTGTCATCTGTACCTTTTCTTTTTCTCTACCACCACGCCAATTATTCTATATTCAATATCTCTGCTAAGCTCAATGTCATCGAATTTGGGGTTTAAAGGGTGTAGTACCCTCGTCTTGCCGTACTTTTTGAGCTGCTTGAAGGTTGCCTCTCCCTCCATGTTGGAGATCACCACATAATCATTGTGTTCTGGTTTTAGATAGGGGTTGATAACGATGATATCTCCCTCGTGGAATTCGGCCTCCATGCTTTCCCCTTTCACCCTGAGGGCAAAGATTCTTTTTGCGTCGGTTTCTACATACTCTCCATAATCACCATACTGAGAGGTATCACATATCTGCTGCCAACTGTCGGCCTGAGTCCACGAGATTATAGGGATACGTTTTGATTCTCTTACAGGCTCTATATTAGAAGTCAGATATCCCGTCTCTCTCAAGAATTCCCCTATGTCTACTAGGTAGGCCTTTAGAAACTTCATAACCATCTCAAAGGATGGGATGCTCCTTCCATCTTCTATATCTCTTATGTGAGTATGCGAGACCCCCGAGACTCTTGAAGCATTCCGGAGGGACAAGCCCATTGCCTCTCTCTTCTCCTTCATAAATACGCCTAGTTTTTTCATAATGTAAATTATATCTTACTTTTTGATTGACAGCAAGGGCATTTTGTTGTAAGATATACCAAACAGTAAGAATCTAAGATTAACGCAGGTAGATGGTAGGTGTGGCACAGAGGCCGCAGCCTTTTTCTTTATTGGCAAAAGCATGTAGGTTTAGAGAGCTATCTTTTTCTGAATTATGAAAGATAAGTCTTACAAAAAGACGGTATATTATCTCAGGCAACCTGTGACATCTTCACTATGGAGGTTGTGTAACAACCATTACGAGAGCTTTTAATATTTAAAATCAAAACCTCTGCCTAGGGCCAATGCTCCCCCTAACAACATTGAACCTCACCTGGACTATTCTGACTCTCAGCTACCTCCATCCTACGATTACCTCTATAAAGATGATCATTATCCAGAAGGGCCTTCTGCCTAATTCTTTAAAATGGAGGCTGGGGTAAGATGGATAGCTGTACCCTAATCCCGCTAATTTGCCTCTTTCGGGACAATAAATCCGCAAAGAACATCTCATTAGCTGGCCCTTCAGAGGCTTTAGCCTCCAATGTATTTCATCAACCACAACATCATGCGGGAATTTTGTGCTTGACAAACAAGGATACTTTCCCTATACTCCTTCTCTCAAAAAGGAAGTTCTTATCAACCAAGATTAACCTCTTCAGCGCTAAAGGAGTCAAGGCAGACTCTTGTAGCTCTAGAGCTCGCCTGCATTTATTCGCAGACCTTCAGGCATCCATGCATCTGGCAACACTTCTGACCAATAGAAAGTTGGGAACTCTACAAGTTGACCTCGTCCCCTTTATGGATAACTCTCCTAAGCCATGGACAGCAAGAGGAAAGCCACATCCTGCAGGTCGCATCCCTATATAGCAGATTCCTGGATTCAAGGATACATGTAAAAACCCAGCTATATACCGAAGAACGAACTGCTGTTTACCCATACAGTCCTTTTATTGACCTTTACTATTACCTTAATACTCGAATCCTTCTTTAAGATGGCACCAACTATACATTTAGAAGAAAACAAATAATAAAGAATCAATTCAAATTCAAATACACTAAATTACTCACTGATTATAATAGAATATACTGAATTAATACCCTCTAGCATATGATGATATATAGGGCCTTCTTAATTCATTTTGATTTTGCTTCATCCCATACGCACCACCTACTTTTTTATAATTATATTTATATATTAAATAAAACAAACTTATTTTTGGATACAAATATATCTAATAACAAAAAAGTCAATAAAAAAATCAATTACTAGTTATATACAATTCAGGTTGCCATATATGCCCAGTTCGCTGTAAATTCTGCTGCAAGCATTATTAGCGTATGAATCCAATTGGACAATTGTTCAATCTTATTTTCAGAAAAAAACTCTTTGATTTTATTCATACTCGAGCTATAAGGCATGATTTCCCTTAATCCCTTCTTATTCTCCCAATATGGCAACTTCGTATATAGATAACGCAAATACCAGTACGGCTGGGGACCATTTGACTTTGCTGTTTCAATCAGACTATACAGGACTTTCCAATGCAGCGCTGTATAGGAGATACATAAGCGCCGCCTGTCTGATGCTTTTTGTTTTTTTTTGCCAAAAAGCTTGTCCCCCCATTTCCATGAGAGCAGGCCTCGACCCGATCGGGAAAGCACGAATTTTATGATTAAGGAACTACAAAAAAATGGAACCTTTCTATTACAAACTGGTTATAAATCTATAATATTTAATAAAGTTAGTAGCATATCTTTGAATGGCTCCTGCTAAAATATAATGGTATCTCAATGAATTTGAAGCTTTTGTTATATAATTGAATATATGCTGATTAAGAGAATTACACCCATTCTAGAACTAATAATAATCCTGATGCTGATTCCATCATGCGCGGTTTTCAGCCCAAAGGAAAGGACCGAGAGCTTCCTCAATCTTCCTAAAGGATTCACGATGTACGATGAAGGTATAAGGGGACCTGACAGATGGTGGGAGTCATTCCGATCCAGCGAGCTTGACGCCTTAATTAACATGGCAATCAAGGATAACCTTACCATAGCTGAGACCTACGCCAGAGTGGAACAGGCATGGGCATCTGCAGTGAAACAGGGCGCAGCCAGATGGCTTGAGCTTGATACCAGCATTAGCTCATCTGTATCAAGAAATAAGAGAGCTAATGCATTAGGAGAAAAAACAGAACAGTCTCACTTACTTGGTCTTACTGCTGGTTACGAATTGGACCTCTGGAGCAGGATAAAGTCTATACATAAGTCATCAAGATTAGACCTTGAAGCTGCGCAGGAGGATGCGTATACATCTGCAATAACTATATCAGCGGAGATTGCTGAAACCTGGTTAAGTATAATAGCTGTGGAAAGGAAGCTCTCCATACTCAAAAAGCAGATGAAAACCAATGAGACCATGCTGGAGCTTACTATGCTTCGCTACAGAAAGGGACAGTCAACAGCGCTTGATGTATTTCAGCAGAAACAGACGCTGGCAAAGAACAGGGCTTCCTTCCCTCAACTACAGGCAAAGGCAACTACTCTTAGGCATGAACTAACTCTGTTACTTGGGAAGCCTTCAGGTTATAGATTAAACCTGAAGGAATCATATTTTCCTAATATGCCAAAGATGCCTGAGACCGGGATCCCGGCTGATCTCCTTGCTAAGCGCCCTGATGTAAGGAAAGCGGGATTAAAACTTAAATCAGCAGAATGGCTGGTAAGCGCAGCAAAGGCAGACAGGCTGCCTTCAATCAAGTTAACCGCTTCATACACATATGTGTCCGATAAAGTTTCGAATATCTTTGATAACTGGATTGCAAATCTGGCAGGGAGCATAATAGGGCCCATATTTGACAGCGGCGCAAGGAAGGCGGAAGTCCGCAGAACTCAGGCAGTTGTTAAAGAGCGGCTTGCCGCATATAAAAAGACAGTTCTTTCAGCCATTAACGAGGTTGAGGATTCAATGACAAATGAAAAGAAACAGGCTGAATATATATCAGCCCTAAGGGAGCAGTATGAGGCAACATTAAATACATATAAACAGGCTCTGGAATATTACAGGAAGGGCACTACCGGATACATCAATGTGCTTGAGTCATTAAATGCATTACAGTCCCTGGAACTGGGGCTAGTTGATGCGGAAAAGCAACACTTCCAGTACAGGATAGGTCTATACAGGTCACTTGGAGGGAACTGGATGAGGGGAAATATCCAAATTAGGATTGAGGAGAAGAATAGAAAATGAGCATCACAATTAATAATAATTCCGGATCTAAATCTTCTAAAAGAGGAATACTCTTAGCTATGGGAGCCTGTATCCTGATTGCTTCTGTTGCCGTTTCCATATTGTTGATGAAAACAGGTCCAAAACCCAAAAAGAGGACACCTAAGAAGTCTTATCCGATGGTAGAAACTGTTGAAATGAAGGCAAAAATGTGTCAGGTGACTATCCCAGCAATGGGAACAATTAAACCTGCAGTAAGCATTAGTCTTAAAGCACAGGTCTCTGGTAAAATTAAATGGATACATCCCCAGTTTATCCCAGGCGGGATAATACGGAAGGGAGAGACAATAATAAGAATTGATCCCCGTGATTATGAGCTTGCGCTGACCACAAAAAAGGCAGACCTGGAATCAGCGCGTTATGAATATAGATTAGAGCAGGGGCAGCAGGAGATAGCGCAGAAGGAGTGGGAAATTCTAGGTCAGGATAAAAATTCATCAGAGCTTGACAGGGAGCTTGCATTGAGAAAACCGCACCTCAAACAGAAACAGGCAAAGCTTGAGGCAGCCTCTGCAGCAGTCGAGATCGCGCGCCTGAACCTTGAGCGCGCACAAATTAAGGCGCCCTTTAATGCAATTGTTAAGACTGCTCTTGTAAATGTCGGGGATCAGGCATCCTCATCTACCTCCCTTGCTCAGCTTGTGGGTTATGACTATTATTACCTTCAGCTGGCTGTTCCTGTTGATTCAATAAAATGGATCAACCTGCCAGGGGAGAAATCTCATGGATCATTAGTGGAAATCTATTCTACACATGGGAAGAGATATTCAGGCAGGATTCTGCAGCTTTTAAGCGATCTTGAAGAGCAGGGACGCATGGCAAGAATTATTGTAAAGATTTCCGATCCCCTTGGCATCAGAAAGCGTGGAAGAAAGAACAGCGATTCCCTGTTGTTAGGGGAATTTATCAATGCAAAGATCATTGGACGATATGTTGATCGTGTGTTCAGGATGCTTCCTGAAGCGGTGCATGATGGGAAGACAGTATGGCTTATGGATAAGGACAAAAGACTTGCATTCAAGGAGATCGAAATATTATGGAGGGATGATAAATATCTCTACACAAGGGGGCTGAATAATGGAGACCAGCTAATCGTATCAGATCTGCCTGCTCCTGTTATGGGCATGGAGATTCGGAGAGCGGGAGAGAAAGAAAATGACAAATTCCTGAGCATTGGCACAAAGGAACTGTCTGGAAGGGCAGGAACTTATAGATGAAAGACCGAAATAGCATGAAGGGCCCCATAGCATGGATGGCAGGGAACAGTGTGGCTGCCAATCTTATAATGCTATTCTGTCTTCTTGGCGGAATGTTAATGCTTAATATTATACGTCAGGAGGTTTTCCCTGAAATTGAATCCGACATCATTGTGGTAAGCGTAGCCTATCCCGGATCAAGCCCTGAGGAGATTGAGAATGGGATTATCCTTGCTGTAGAAGATGTCGTTTCAGGCCTTGACGGAATTAAGAATATAACATCCGCTGCCTCAGAGGGAGTGGGGAGCATTTACATAGAGCTTGTGGAGGGAGCAGATAGGCAAAAGCTTTTGCAGGATATAAAGAACGAAGTGGATCGCATAACTACATTCCCTGATGATATATTAACCCCGCAGATATACATTGCATCCCGCAAGAGGCATGTCATTTCTCTCATAATATCTGGCAACACAGATGAGAGGACCCTTCATGAGCTTGCTGAAACATCAAGGGATATACTGCTTCAGGATGAGGACATCACGCAGATAGACTTCTCAGGTGTTAAGGATCTTGAGATAAGCATAGAGGTCCCTCAAAAAAATCTGCGCAGATACAATCTTTCCATTGATGAGATAAGCACTATATTAAAAAATAAATCCATTGAACTGCCGGGTGGAGGCATAAAGACAAAGGGGGGTGAAATCCTCCTTAGGATTAAGGAGCGAAGGGATTACGGGAGAGAATTTGCGCGCACGCCTATCATCACCACAGCAGATGGCTCAATAATATACCTTGAGGATATTGCAAAAGTAAAGGATGGATATGAGGATTCTGACAGATTTGCTCTGTATAACGGAAAGCCCTCAATAAGGCTGAATATCTATTCTGTTGAAACACAGACACCCATACAGGTGGCTCAGGCAGTTAAAAGGAGGATAAAGGAGATAAACAGGGGGCTTCCGGCAGGTGTAAAATTGGATATACAGAACGACAGGTCAAAGATATTTGAACAGAGGGTCAATCTCCTCCTTAAAAACGGGGCCATTGGGCTTGTACTTGTGCTTTTTATTCTGGGGCTCTTTCTCGAAATCAGGCTGGCATTCTGGATCATGATGGGTATACCAATATCATTTATCGGTTCCTTTCTCTTTCTTCCTGTTATGGATGTTTCGATTAACATGATCACGCTCTTTGCCTATATAATTGCTCTTGGTATTGTTGTTGATGATGCGATTGTTATCGGCGAAAATATTTATCACTACCGTCAGTCTGAGCATTCCCTTCTTAAGGCTTCAATCTATGGCGCAAGAGAGCTGGCCGCTCCTGTTACCTTCAGCATCCTGACAAATATCGTTACCTTCCTTCCCCTCTATTTTATTCCCGGGATAATGGGAAAGATATTCAAGGTGATTCCGATCATTGTAATTACCGTATTCCTTATCTCACTCTTCGAATCATTATTTGTGCTTCCTGCTCATTTGAGTCATTCCAGAAGAAAGGATTTTAAGGGCTTTACTAATAAGATACATAATGCTCAAGAAGCCTTCAGCCGTTATTTTAAGCAATGGGTTGATAACAGGTTTGGCCCTTTTTTAAATTTTTCACTGAAGCACAGGTATTTAACTTTCATTATTGCCCTGAGCTTTTTGTTTATTACTCTATCCTATGCCCTGAGCGGAAGGATGGGATTCGGCCTCTTTCCCAGGACTGAGGCTGATTTTGCTGTTGTGTCAGCCTCTCTGCCCTATGGTACACCGATCGAAAGGACAACTGAGGTTGCAAAAAGAATACAGGACGGCGCGCGTAAAACAATAGACGAAATTGGATCTGATGAGCTTTTAAGGGGGATATTCACGGATATTGGCTCTGGAGGAAGCCATAATATCAGCATAAGGGTATATCTTGCTGATCCTGAAATCAGGAATAAAATTATGAGCACTAATGAATTTACCAAAAAGTGGAGAAGTAATGTTGGTGATATTCCCGGTATTGATTTCATTAAATTTCAATCCGACTTCGGTGGGCCTGGACATGGCTCTTCAGTAACGGTTGAGCTGAATCACCGTAAGATCAGCACTCTTGAAAAGGCAAGCGCTGAGCTTGCGCTGGAGTTACAAAAATTTCCCAATGTTAAGGACATTGATGATGGATTTCAACCCGGCAAGGAACAGGTTGACTTTAAAATAAAACCAGAAGCAGAAAGTCTTGGGCTTTCCGCAGGTTCTATTGCATTGCAGATCAGAAATTCATATTACGGTTCTGAGGTTGTAAAGCAGCAGAGGGGCAGAAATGAGCTTACAGTAAGGGTCAGGCTTCCAAAGGAGGAGCGCATTACTGAGGCGAGTCTTGAGAATATGATAATAAAGACCCCAACAGGCAGGGAGGTCTATCTCAGGGAGGTTGTGGAGCTTAAGCGCGGCAGGGCATATACTATCATAAACAGGAGAAATGGAAGACGGGTTGTCAATGTTACGGCTGATGTTGTTCCAAGCGAGAGGTCAAGTGAAATACTTGATTCCATTAAAAGCACAACACTCCCAGACCTGATGACAAAATATCCGGGACTCACCTACAGTTTTGAGGGTCATCAGGCTGAGATACGTGACAGCATGAGCGCCCTAAAGATGGGATTTTCTATTGCTATGATCGCGATTTTCGCGCTTCTTGCCATTCCTTTTAGGAGCTACATCCAGCCTCTCATTGTAATGATCAGTATCCCTTTTGGTATTATCGGAGCTGTAATAGGCCATCTGATTACAGGATATTCCCTCAGCCTTATGAGCATGTTCGGCATTGTAGCGCTCTCTGGTGTTGTTGTTAATGATACACTTGTGCTGGTTGATATGGCTAACAGGAATATCTGGAACCAGGGTATGACGATTCCGGAAGCAATATATAATGCTGCTATTCAGAGGTTTAGGCCTATTGTGCTTACAACCCTGACCACATTCTTGGGATTGACTCCTATGATCCTGGAGACCTCCAGGCAGGCTAAGTTTATGATCCCCATGGCTGTCTCATTGGGATTCGGAATCCTCTTCGCAACCTTTATTACTCTTGTATTAGTGCCCTCTCTTTACCTTATACTTGAGGATATTAAAAAGCGATTTAAGCCATTTATATCCTATTTATAGCCTTTATTTAGTAAGTCATATAGTAACCTCAAATGAATTTTTATCGGTCGAAGAATGCCAATCACCCAACACTCCCTGCACAGATCCGTACTTGCGCTACTAACGCATACGGCTCCTACATCGAGTGTATGGCGTAGAAACGCTTTTCAGGATAAGGATGCATTATTTTTAGATTTGGAAGCAACGGCGAGAGGTATTTTGCATATTTTTTCCAATTATAATCTTTTCCGTTGACTTCTTCTGGATAGTGATCTATATCATGCCTTTTTCATTTCATGTGCGAACAGAGACATACTGCTGATATTCCCTGGAACGCCAAAGTAGTTATAATGCCCTTGCAATATACTCTTCAACCATTCGACAGTTTCCTGTATAGGTCTATACCTCCTCTTCATAAGCTCAATTCTCAACTCTTTCCGCCTCTTATTCATTCTCCTCTTACTGGTTTTACGCCAGACCCTAAATATCCCGGATTTCCTTTTCGTTCCACAATAATGTGTAAAACCAAGAAATTCAAATGTAGGCAATTTACCATATCCTCTTTCTTTATTTCGTGTATTTGCAAATCTACCAAAACTGATAAGTTTTGTCTTTTCCTTATAAAGTTCAAGACCAAAATGTTCCATACGGTCCTCAAGTTTTGAATCATACGGATAACGTGCCTGTCCTTGATGTGGTGCTGTAGAAACCTGATTAGCCAATCATGATTGATATGGTCAAAATATTTCACAATATCCAGATACAGCACCCAATTTACTTTCTTACTCATCAATCCGAAATGTAGTGCATCAACTGCATTATGTTGGTTTCTTTCCGGTCTGAAACCGTACGAGAAACCTTGTAAATCTATCTTATAAATCTTGTTAAGCAGAAAACGAAAGCCTGCTGTATAACCTTATCTTCCAAACATTGTATGCTGACAAGTCTTTCTGATCAATCCGTCTTAGGTATTGGAATCCTTCTTGTGGTTTTAGGCTTATATGCACCGTTTTGATTTTTTTCATAAAGCTTTTTAAGTTTTGAATCATTTGAACAGGTCTATAAAGAGCACTTTGAAAGGCAATATGTCTTTCTCCGATCTTATGTGAGAAAGTTGATTTATCGCTATCTTGATTGCGGTATCTTGCATAACGGATTTGCAGAGTAAGATGTGAGGATTGTGGACATGAATACCTCTTGGCATTTTCTTGCAAGCATCGCCACTTCTGCTCATCCTGCCATCAGAAGCGGGTGATTGAATTCGGAGAATGGCTTTGTCAGGAAGTCATCAATGCCGTTCCGCACCGTCATTTTATCTTTAGCATACCCAAAATGCTCCGCAGATATTTTCTGTTCGACCGAAAACTCCTCTCTGAGCTGAGCCGATGTGGTTGGGAATTATTGAAGGAGTTTTTCCAAGAGACCACACCGGAAGAGGATGCTGTGCCTGGGGCCGCTGTTGCCATACAATCGTTTGGTGATTTTCTTGGATTTAATCCTCACTTACACATTCTGGGTACAGACGGCTGTTTCTATGGAGACGGTATGTTCAGGGTTGCCCCTCGTTTTGAGGCAAAGCAATTGGAGGAGATTTTCCGTCACAATGTATTCAAGATGCTGATTTCAAAGGGAAAGATAATAAAAGAGCTTGTTGTCATCCTCATGTCATGCCGCCATTCAGGATTCAATGAGTGATGACCAGGCCATGGAAAACCTGGCCCGCTATCGCTATATCATCCGCGCCTCCTTTTCCCAGGAGAGAATGACCTACATTCCAGAGGAGTCCAAGGTCATTTACCAATCTAAGGCCGGAAGACACAAGAAGGCCTTTGATGCCCTCGAATGGCTTGCGGCCATGTGCCTGACAAGGGTGAGTAGATGGTAAGATACTATGGCTTTTATAGTAATGCCAGTCGCGGTAAACGGAAAGAGAAAGATCAGGACGGTCTGATACCATCCATCCTTGAAGCGCACAGATCGTCCAAAGAGCGCAGAAAGAATTGGGTCGGATTGATCCAGAAAATCTACCAGGTGGATCCCCTTACCTGCTCCAAATGCTGGGGGAGAATGAAGATTTTATCCTTCATAGAAGACCCTGAAATAATTAAGAAAATACTCAAACATCTCGATTTGTGGGATTTAAAATCAAAACCTCTGCCTAGGGACAATGCCCCCCCCCTAACAACATTGAACCTCACCTGGACAATTCTGACTCCCAGCTACCTCCATCCTACGATTACCTCTATGGAGATGATCATTATTCAGAAGGGCCTTCTGCCTAATTCTTAAAAATGGAGGCTGGGTTTAGTTGGATAGCTGTACCCTAATCCCGCCAATTTGCCTCTTTCGGGCAATAAATCCGAAAAGAACATCTCATTAGCTGGTCCTTCAGAGGCATTAGCGACCAATGTATTGCATCAACCACAACATCATGCGGGAATTTTTTGGTTGACACACAACGATACTTTCCCTACACTCCTTCTCTCAAAAAGGAAGTTCTTAAAAACTAGTTTATTTTTTCCTTACCAGTAATAGCTGTCCTGGAAAGATTGTGCTCCGAGGAGTTAAGTGGTTGAGTTTTAAAAAATCAGAAAGGGCCATATGATGTTTCTGGGCGATGGAGTATGCCGAATCCCCCTCCATAACCTCATATGTTTTTGCCTTTATCTCACTAAAGATAGACGCAGCTTTGGGAACGAGTAAAACCTGTCCTATTTTCAGTCGTGTACTCTTTAAGCGGTTCATAGACAATATGGCATTTGTCGTTGTGCCGAATTGATTGGCGATCTTCCAGAGTGAGTCCCCCCTTCGGACCACATGTCGTATGACTTCTCTCTTTTCAGTGGTACTCGGCACATGCGTTGAGACTTTCTTGCGAGGAATGTACGTTTTACTCGTAGGGACTTTCAACTTCCAACCAGCTCGAATGAAATGCCTGCTTTTTAGTCCGTTAAAAGCCATGATTTTCCTGATACTCGTTCCGTATCTGCGAGCGATGCCGGACAATGATTCCCCGGTTCTTACCCTGTGAACGACATAGGCAGGAATAGGAGGTGTGTATATCGGAATGTCTGACAATTTTGCAAGGAGCACGGCCCCCTTGTTTTGGGGTACCTTCAATCGGTACGGCTTTGTGGGAGTGAAATCGTATCGCAGTGATGGATTAAGCTCTTTTAACACGCTGAACGGTTCTCCCAGCTGCCGGGCAATGGTCTTCAGATGCACTTGCTTATCGATATCAACATTCTCAAATGCAATCTCTTCATCGACTTGGGGGAGGACAAGACCATACGCTCCAGGATCATTGAGGATGTGTAATACGGCCAAGAATTTAGGTACATAAAAGGCTGTCTCCCTGGGGAGTTCTCTGTAAAGATCCCAAAAGTTATCCAGATAGTTAATGCGTTGTGTCTTGATACGCTTTAATACTGCCCATTCTCCGCAATTATATGCTGCCAAAACCGTGGTCCAATCTCCGAAAATCTGATGGAGTTCTTTCAAGTATGCGATCGCTGCTTCTGTGGATTTCTCCGGGTCCATCCTCTCATCTACCCATTGATCTCTTTTGAGTCCGAACTTGTACCCGGTTGATGCGATAAACTGCCACAGGCCCAAAGCCCTTGCTCTTGAAAGGGCTTTTACCTTAAATCCACTTTCGATGAGAGGAAGCCATGAGAGTTCCTTGGGAAGTCCTGCCTCCTTGAGGGCCTTCACTATGGCCGGGCGATACTTTCCCGAACGACGATACGACTCCATGAAGAACCCCTTGTGTTTCCCTGTGAACTGTTTCATTGCCTTCTCCACGTGCTTGTTCATGATCAAGGGAATCTCTTTATGATTGCCGTTGGCTACCGTAAACCTAGAAGAGTAACACTTTATGATCCGTTTGGATATGGTAAACCTGAGATCATCCCTTTGTTGAAGGATCTCAGGTTCCATATTGGAATCAACCTTCAATATGAATGAATAAGCCTGGTCAAGAGCATCAAGTGCACTGTCAAGATCTCCTTGCTCCCAGAAGTCGTTGGATACTTCGCAAAAACCTAAAGCTGAATCAAGCATCTCCTGATCTGTTTTCTCCCTGGCTTCTTGATTGATTGAAACTGATTCGTCCGATGGTTTTTCAGAATGATCTATGTAACTATTTGTATCTGAGGATGCTATTTCTGCAGTCTCCGGTAAGGATGCAACTTGAACAAAAGATTTTCCGCCCGCACAACCGGACAAAGTGAAGAGAACAATTACAAAAAAAAGGATCGATACTGAGGATAGATTTAAATGAGTATTCATTAGTCTCCGCTCATTCATTCAATATAGGGTTTAAAATGCTTAATTTTACAAGGTCACAGGGAGGAATCCGCGTAAGTCTTACATAAATAGAACCTTTTCGTTCATTGTAAAGGATAACGCAGTAAAAATCCAATTGAGCCCTGTCTCTGTTTAGAAATAGAGTGTCTAATATATTCGATCAACCAATTCAACCTCTTGCCGGTTTCTTGTCATAACCTTGGTTCACGGCACATGTTGAAATATTCGTGTATTGCTAAGAAAGATGAAACTGGAAACCTGGGTTTACGTCATTTATTTGTTAACACTTGCAATGTCTTTAATATCCGAGCCTCATTCCCTGATTATAGAAGATTGCCATGTAGGTGGACGTTATTTCAATCACCTATTTCATGCCAATGTCGGTTTCTTGAATAGTGCGTGCGACATACATGACCCCGGTCGTTTAACGATCATAAGGATTGACATAACCGTAATATATTGTAAAATATGGAATAATCAATCCCTTCTGCGACTTTATGTTGTTGAATAAATACAGCGTACTGAAGCATTGAGTAGACTCAATATGTTAATATATGCAATAAACATACCAAAATCGTCCAAAAAACCTGTCTTGATCTAAGAAATCCACTGGCATCATCTGATAAAAGAGAACAGCATCTTTTTCATCAGGATTTTTCAAATTGAATTCACTCATCCGAAATCTAAATCCGGATGGACATCAGGTGTATGGTTTTGTAGATTTATCATTGGATTACGGGATTTCTTAAGATTGGTGCTTCTCCTAGAAACTTATGTTGCCAGTGTCCTGGGGAAGGGGATCACATCCTGTATGTTGGAAAGGCCGATCACAAATTGAATGAAACATTCGAACCAGAGAACAAAACCGGCATGGGGAACGGAACCGAATTTCCTCAACTCCAGGTATCACCAGTAATCTTCCGGGCTGGGGTTCATCGCCTTGATCCTTTCAAAAAGGGTATCATAATCATCTTCTCGTTGGCTGCCCGCAATGATCTCTCCTATCCTGGGAACCAGCACATCCATGGTCCGTTATGTCTTTCGACCCTCGTTCAGCTTCATATAAAAGGCCTTGATCTCTTTCGGGGAGTCTACAACGATCAGAGGTTTCTTAAAGACCTTTTCACGGAGATACCGTTCATGCTCAGATTGAAGATCAGATCCCCAATTCACCGGGAATTCAAACTTTTCTTTGTCTTTTTCAAGGAGGTTTATGCTTTCTGTGTAGGTCTGGAGTTCAAAACCTTGAGATGTTACATTTTCAAGGGTCTGCTTCACGGAAGAATCTATGAATCAATTGAAAAACTCAACGTCTTCTTTGCAATGTTCCAATACATATGAGAATATATATTTCAAGAAATCCACTGCAAGGGCAACATCTCCTCCTGGATCACAGAAAGCCATCTCCGGCTCCACCATCCTGAATTCTGCCAGGTGACGATAGGTGTTGGAATCTTCCGCTCGAAAAGTAGGTCCAAAGGTGTACACATTTCCCATGGCAAGAGCGTATATTTCCGCCTGGAGCTGGCCGCTCACCGTCAAATTTGCAGGGTGTCCAAAAAAATCTTTGCTAGAATCCGGGTGCCCTTCTTTTTTAGGAACCTGATTGAGTCTAATGTCCTCACTTGGAATATCTCCCCGGCACCCTTGCAATTACTGCCGCTGATGATGAGCGTATGAATTGTATATAAATCCTCTCTCCTGGAAGAATAAGTGGATTGTTTGACTCATAACATTCCATATTATCCCAGGCAACCTGTGGCATCTTCACTATGGAGGTTGTGTAATAACCATTACGAGAGCTTTTAATATATAAGCTTTCAGTGCTTCTTTATGCTGTGGGCATGCAGGGAATCAATTTTTGAAATCTAAACTAGATCGAGAGTAAACTGAGTCAATTTTTCTAACGTAAAGCGAAGGTAAAGCGGGACGCCCTTAAGATTTTGATACCTGAGAAGTAACTATACATAGATAGTGGAATATATGTATAAAAGGGCATGTATAAAAAGACAGATTCCCAACAAGAGTTATTTAGAGTTAACGCTCAATTATCTTTAGCATTACAAAACCGCTTAAGGGCTTCCTGGGCTCATCTATTCAAGGTCGAAATACTCCCCCTTTTTATTAAGATGTGAGGATCGATATTCTATACTATACTGGAAGACTGGTCGGCCGAATTTCAGTGTTGCTCGATTGTTAGGTTTGTGTATTTTGCAAGAGCTGAATAATATGAGTGATCAACAAGCCCTGGACAGTTTTAGTTTTGATATTCGGTGGCGTTATGCCCTGGATATTAATGATGATAATGCGTATTTCGCCGGTCGCTGGTCGAGTTTCGTCGGCGGTTAGCTGCAAAAGATCCGCAGATGAAACTGTTACGAGGCGTATTTGAGAAAATCAGCAGTTCAGCGATAGAAAAGCTTGGTTTATCAGCGAGCGAACAGAGGCTTGATTCTACCCATATCATCTCAAATATACGGACAAGGGGTCGATTGGATCTATTTGCGAATACGATTACCTTGTTTATTAAAAGCCTTGATAAAAGTCTATTTTCCCAGATTCCAAAACATATACAGCAGTGGCATACAAGAGAACCTGAAGGCTGGTTTGATCTGGGTCAAGTGCGGCAGAAAACAAAGCTGGAGGAGCTAGCCCGGTATTTATATGAACTTATTACCATATTTGAAAATGATAAAGAGGTCAAAAACAGCGAGCCATACCAATTGCTTATTCGCTTATTTCAACAACAGTGCGAATTAAAGGATGAAACAGATTCAGCAGGAATTACCAATAAAAGAGTCAAAATAAAAAAGAAAACAAACGGCAATACCCTTCAATCAGCTTATGATCCGGATGCATTTTACGGTCATAAAGGTCTAGGATACAGTATGCATATTACTGAGACCTGCAACAACACAGGTAAGACAGAAATCATAACCGACTATGCCATGGTGCAGCGCGGTCTGATATTGGCAAGGTACCTGCATGTATTGCATCAACCACAACATCATGCGGGAATTTTGTGCTTGACACACAACGATATTTTCCCTATACTCCTTCTCACAAAAAAGAAGTTCTTATCAACAAGGAGGATTGGAATGTTTGACAAGAAACACTGTCGAATAGTTGTTGTTGGAGCATCCGCTGCGGGACTTCGAGCCGCTGCCCGGGCGCGACGATGCATGCCCTCTGCTAAAGTGATCGTTATTGATCAGGGCACGGTTATCTCTTACGGAGCATGCGGCATGCCTTATTATGTTTCAGGAGACATTGAAAATGCAGACAAACTCAGGGAGACTCCTTACGGTATTATCAGAGATCCGGAGTTCTTTCGTGCCGCAAAAGATATTGAAGTCATAACCTCCACTCGGGTTGAAAGGATAGACCGGAAAGCCAAGAAGGTATTCTGTATTTCCGCAACAACCGGGGAAAAATCAGACTATCCCTATGACAAGCTTGTTCTGGCAACAGGTGCCAGCCCTATGATACCGCCCGGAATTCCAAAAGAAGGCAAACGAATTTCCGAGTTCAAGACGTTTGAGAATGCCGTTGATCTGAAAAAGTCCATTCAGATGGGAGAAATCGAGACCGTTGGTATCGTAGGAGGCGGTTTTATAGGTTGCGAACTGGCGGAAGCCTTCGGTTCTCTCTGGGGGGCAGATGTGATTCTCTTTGACGCGGCCCCCACGATTCTCGCCTCCATACTGGATGCAGAGATGGCTTGGGGTGTCGAAGCATATCTGAAAACAGAGGGCGTTGAGATTCATACAAGCTGTCCTTTAGAATCGATCACCGAGTCTGAAGACGGTGTTATCATTGAAGCAAAGAATGGAAAGTTCTGTGTGGATCATGTAGTTATGGCCATCGGTGTAAAGCCGAACACCAATCTTGCCGTTGATTGTGGTCTCAATGTGGGCAAGGCGGGTGGAATCCTTGTGGATGAGAAAATGGTCACGAGTGATCCAGACATCTTTGCGGCTGGAGACTGTGTTGAAGTGAAGCACTTTGTATCGGGAAAAGCCTTGCAACTCCCTCTGGGATCTCTGGCCAACCGACAAGGTCGGGTAGTGGGGTCCAATCTGAACGGAGGAAAAGAACGCTTCGGGAAAGTGGTGGGCAGCGCTGCAGTGAAGATATTTGACATAAATGTGGCTGCCACAGGACTTACTGAAACCTCTGCAAGGGAAGCAGGCTTCAATGCAGGCTCTGTATGGGGTTCATTCCCTGATAAGGCCGACTACTTCCCGGAATCTAAAAATATACACTTGAAAATCATTTTTGACAAAGATTCAAGCCGGCTTTTGGGAATGCAAGGGTATGGTCCGGGCGAGGTGGTGAAGAGAGTGGACGTATTTGCCGCCCTTCTCAAGAATGAGGGCACTCTTGAAGATCTTCTGGATATGGAATTTGCCTATGCACCCCCGTATGCACCGGCAGTAGACCCTCTCTTCTCTCTGGGCTGTGCCGCAAGAAATCTTCTTCTGGAAGGTGTGAATGCGGTCTCTCCCCAAACGTCCCTCAACGGCGCATTCGTCATTGATGTGCGAATGACCAAAGAGTTCGAGAATAAGCCCCCTCTCAAGGGAAACGTGCTGAATATTCCGTTTGAAAAGTTACGGGAAAATGGGAAAGAAATCCCGAGAGACAAGGATCTGGTCTGTATCTGTTCCAGAGGAGGCCGTTCCGCGGAGGCCCTGCGCATTCTCAAAGAAAAAGGTTTCTCCAATATTTCTTACATGGGGGGGGGTATATTGATGATCCCCGATTTCGGAGAAGAGTGATGTGATATTCCTCCCCACTATGCGGGGGAAGGAATCTTCGTTTAGACAGAGGAGGATGCTGTGCCTGGAGCCGCTGTTGCAATACAATCGTTTGGTGATTTTCTTGGGAATGACCTAGATTCCAGAGGAGTCCAAGGTCATTTACCAATCTAAGGGCGGAAAACACGAGAAGGTCTTTGACACCCTCGAATGGCTTGCGGCCATGTGCTCCCATGTTCCTGACAAGGGTGAGCAGATGGTAAGATACTATGGTTTTTTTAGATAATGCCAGTCGCGGTAAACGAAAAAGCAGGATCAGGACGGTCTGATACAATTCATCCTTGAAGCGCATGGATCATCCAAAGAGCACAGAAAGAATTAGGCCGGATTGGTCCAGAAAATCTACCAGGTGGATCCCTTTACCTGCTCCAAATGCGGGGGGAGGATGAAGATTTTATCCTTCATAGAAGACCCTGAAATAATTAAGAAAATACTCAAACATCTCGATTTGTGGAATTTAAAATCAAAGCCTCTGCCTAGGGTCAATGCTCCCCCTAACAAAAAAGAACCTCATCTGGACTATTCTGACTCCCAGCTACCTCCATCATACGATTACCTCTATGGAGATGATCATTATTCAGAAGGGCCTTCTGCCTAATTCTTTAAAATGGAGGCTGGGTTTAGCTGGATAACTGTTCCCTAATCCCGCCAACTTGCCTCTTTCGAGGCAATAAATCCGCAAAGAACATCTCATTAGCTGATCCTTCAGAGGCATTAGCGACCAATGTATTTCATCAACCACAACATCATGCGGGAATTTTGTGCTTTACACACAACGATACTTTCCCTATACTCTTTCTCATAAAAAAGGAAGTTCTTATCAATCATCTTTTTCATCATGTCAATTTATTTATTTTCCTAGAACCGTCCCTCTGTCCCTCAGATAAATATATAATTGCATGTTGACATTTATCCTCAAAAAGTTTTCGCTTTATAGTATAAACTTTTTCAGATTACGAAGGGGGAATGAAGGCAACAGCAAAAGATCTCAGGTTCCATTCAAAAAAACTACTTGATACGCTCAATAGAGGTGAGGAAGTCGTAATTACATTTCGCGTCAAACCTTGCGCTAAACTAATACCCTACAGAGAAAAAACGAAGGAAATAAAAAAGAACGAATTGTTTGGAATCTGGAAAGATAACGATATCATGAAAGACGTTAATGAATATGTCAGGAGATTAAGAAAAGGAAGATACTAAATGGTTATCGATACGGATATTCTTATTTGGTATATGAGTGGGAATGAAAAGGCATATATGGCTATTGAGAATTCAAATAATTTCTTTATTCCTGTAGTTACATATATAGAATTAGTCCAAGGCATGAAAAACAAGAATGAGCTTGAAAATCTTCGCAGAGCTCTTCATGCCTGGAACTCCAAAATTCTGTATATCTCAGAAGAGATATCCGTGAAAGCGATGTTCTTTGTAGAACAACATCTTTAAACCATTCAATCCAGTTGGCAGATGCTTTGATAGGTGCTACGGCAATTGCTTATGGGTTACCCATTCTAACAGGTAATGATAAGCATTATAAAGTACTAAAAGATATTCGTATTAAAAAATCCGATCTTAACCACTTAAAACTTTAGCGAACAAAAGATTGCACCAGATGGCTAACAGCTGAAAAACTAAAGGAGGACATCTCCCCTCTTTGACCCAGGAAGTATAGAAACCCAGAAGGAGTTCTCGTGCCCTTTAATTTCATAATATTCTCTGGTATTTTAATAGATTGGGTACTTAGCAACCGCTCTGCATCGTCCCCAATATTGATGGATTCGGTAAGCATGGATAACTATGCTCATTCAGTAACCGGGTTAACTTTTTCCTATTAGCACACCATTTCATCGGTTCATCATTCAGGGGAAAAGGCATAGCGTCCGCTTTTTTCATAAATCTGTTATGCCTATATTCACATTACCTCTTTTTACATTATATCAAAATATAAATAAGCACTTTATGGAGACAGGACTTTTATTGCATTCAGTGTATAACAAATTTCCTCTTCGGTAAGGTACATGGAAACGCCTTCCCAGACAAAGATGGTTTTAGTATCTTTAATAAGTGGAAGTTAAAGCGTGGTTGCCCCAGCCAGCTGCGGGTAGAGAGCGCTTTTCCATTTGCTCCCGAAAAATTCAGACACGACCTGATCCTGCGGCGAGGTTTTAAAATTAAGCTATCGGATAATCGAATAGATAAGAAAGGAGGGAAAACATGAATTGGCGAGATGAGTATAAAAAAAAGCTGATGTCCTTTGAACAGGCCGCT
This sequence comes from Thermodesulfobacteriota bacterium, assembly GCA_034189035.1. Classification (GTDB taxonomy): domain Bacteria; phylum Desulfobacterota; class UBA8473; order UBA8473; family UBA8473; genus JAUXFK01. The sequence goes on along the minus strand of JAXHVA010000002.1, from coordinate 26,457 downwards.
AAGCTCATCAAATCTGGGGATCGGGTACATATCCCTGTATCTGATACTCCTGATGAAATAATTACAGCAATAATAGCGCGAAAGGATGAGTTGAGGGGTGTACACATCGATTTATCTGCTCCTGGTTCTCCATATCTGTTTTTCTACCCAGGTTATGAGGAGTCCTTTCTTGTTACGATAGTTAACTTTACTCTTCTGGCCCGGGATGGGGTGAGGGAGCGAAGGCTCGATTATATGCCCTTTGCCATTGGCAATATGCGTAAACTCTTTGACTACGAGGAAAGGCCGATGGATATAAAACCGGTCGATGTACTTCTCATTAAGGTTCGTCCTCCCAACGAGCGGGGATTCTGCAACTTGGGCCCTGTACTATGGTACAAGAAGACCTGTGCTAAATTTGCCAGGAAGATCATTGCCGAGATAGATTCTACAATGTCTTTTGTTTTTGGTGATACTTTTATGCATGTCTCCGAGATAGATGCCTTTGTAGAACATGATTCTCCCATGATGTGGGATGAGGAGGTTGAGCCTTTTTTAGACAGGATGGAATCAGAGAGGAAGGAGAAAATTTCCAAATTTATATGGGAGTTAGGGCCTCGGATGAGAGGAAGGATTGTGCCCATGCTTGAGATAGTTCCAATGACCTTTCTTGATCTGGCTCCCAAATGGCTTGGATTAGAAGCACCCACCGAGGCTGAAAAAAGTATCGCTGGTTATCTTTCTACGCTTATCAAGGATGGGGACTGCATTCAGCTCGGCGCTGGTACTCCTACGGCATATATGCCCGGTTTGGGAGTATTCGATAACAGACTTGACCTTGGGCTTCACTCTGAGATTAGCGGCAGGATGGTGGCCACTCTGATAGATCAAGGGGTGATAACAGGCAAACATAAGACCATTCGGCCTGGGAAATCAGTGACATGCTCATGGGAGGGCGCCTCTGAGAAAGAATTGATGAATATCATTGAAAGCAATCCCAATTGTGAATCATATGATCCTCACATAGTATTTCGACAGTTCGCCGAACAGGAAAACATGACAGCGATAAACTCGATCTTGTCCATCGACCTTTTGGGCCAGATAACTGCTGAGTATGTTCCTGGACCTACCATAGTCTATGGGGCTGGGGGACAGCCGGAATGTCATATAGGGGCCTTGCACGCCAAAGGGGGCAAGGCGATCAGTTTGCTCAGCTCAACCTCTTTGGGTGGAACTATCTCCAATATCGTGCCCATGTTTGATGCGGGTATAGCGGTGACCATACCCCGCTACTGGGCCGATTATGTAATCACTGAATATGGCATTGCTCGACTCCATGGGAAGTCAAATCGTGAGCGGGCTGGTGAGCTTATCGCCATTGCCCATCCCGACTGTAGAGCTGAACTAAAGAAAGAGGCGCAAAGGCTATTTTATCCCTAAGTACAGATCCACGCAAATATGGGGGCAATTTACAGGATATGTGGATATGTCAATGAATATTGTAGAATTCCAGAAACTCCTTGCTTTAGAACACATTTAGCGGTACAATTAAAAGTACAATAGGAAGTATGCTATGGGAAAATTATTGGATATCATTCCGGTGAGTGATTTAAGACAAGATGGCTCTAACATACTGAAGAAAATTAAAAATAATGTGGTCTGAATTGTTGCAGTCTGGCATAGTGCATAGCTTCCTAAAAAACCATAGTCTTAAATACCCTCTTCTTTAACAATGCTCTCACCTCTCCTTACAGAAAAAGATTCATAGCGTCCTTTCAATATTCATGTACCTATTGAGCATCTTACCTTCAAGTCATCAGTGAGGTTCTGCTTCTTATTCGTGTATCCTTTTGTTGTTTTCTTGTGTTGCATTTTGTGTTTCAATATCATAGACTAAGGGATATAAGTGTTGGCTATCTTAAAAGTTTGTCAAAAGCCATCAAATTGATTTTAGAGGATAGAAGGCAAATCAGTTATCTTCAAAGATAATCTCAAAGTCTCTTTGACCTTTTCCTCTGCATCGTCAATGACGTTCTTTACAAATTCGCTGCTCCCCAATATACCCTCATCCGAAAAAACCTGTAAGGGATTAGGAGGAAGAAGGGATCAGGGGAAAGTACATTTGTAATTCAGTAATTATGCCGGCAAATCTCTCATACCCTGTCCTCCAACTTTTCAATGGTATAGCCTCGGCTTCTCAGTTCTTATTGACGATCCATCCGTTCATCGGCTTCGAAAAGAACATATAAGAAGATCAGTGGGAATCTAGGCTTGTGGGGTTTTAAACGGAATCAGATACAGCTCACACATATCCCTAAACATGAAAATATCATCATCGCGGCCAAATTTATTGAGGAAGGCATTAAGTAAGAAAGAATCTTATAAAGAAAGCAGAACCAAATAATTGAAAACATATCAGTCGTATAACGATCAAGGTACTGTCAGTAAAGCAGCCGCTAATAAAACCGGAAAAACACCACACAAATCGGCCGGTCATGACTACCCGGGTATCCAGGCCAGGCTAATGATCGGCAAAGATGTTGACAGATATGAGCAGGAGGCTCATCGCATTACAGAAAATGGACTACCTGCTTCTGAATCTGGAATTCCACTTGTCACAAATCACGTTAGTATTTCTCGGGTAAGTCCCTGGATACAAAAGCAATCACTGGAACAAGAAGAGATGATTCAACCCAAGCAGATCCAAACGCAACCCTTGGAAGAAGAACGAGAGATGCTTCAGGCAAAATGGATTCAAAGGCAGCCTCTGGAAGAAGAACAGGAAATGCTCCAACCGAAACGACTTCAAAGAAAAGATTTCAGCACAGCAAAAGAGGCTCATCCCGGATTTGAGAGCAGTCTGTACAGCAGCAAATACAGCGGCTCTCCTATGACCAAACAGACCCGTTCCTCTATGGAAAGGAGTTTTGGTGTCAAGTTCAGCGATGTGAAGGTTCATACCGGGTTAAGCGCACAACGCATGAATAAACAGATCGGAGCAAGGGCATTTACATATGGACAGGATGTCTATTTTGGAGAGGGGCAGTATAACCCGGAATCTTCATCCGGGAAAAAACTCCTGGCTCATGAACTGGTACATACCATTCAGCAAAGAAAGGATATTATACCCCAACAAATCGCGCGGAAACCGGCCGGTGATGTGATAACAGATCTGGGCACTATTGTAGCAAGCGCCCCTGCAGACAAAGATAAATATCTGGGTATTCTCAGAAAGGAAGATGGTGCACATGAAAAGAGTATTGCTGTAAAGTCAGCCATTGAAGGTCATATGGCCAATAAAGATATCAGTGTTCCTGATGCCTGGCGTGCAGTTGCAATCCTCTTGTTCGGCAATGACCAGAAAGATCCGGATCCGCTCCCCCTGGCTGTCCGCAATTATCTGGAAGGGCTGGGATCCGGTCAATTTAAGAACTCTTCCCCTGTCCTCCCATCAACGAAAGATGAAATGATATCCACCGCTGTTTACCAGGGACATGAAGCAATGTATAAAATTACCGGTAAAAGTGGTCCGTTCATTACATACCAGAGCGTATTCAATTCATATTGGGGTACATCACCATTTTCGACCATGACTGCCAAAGATGATCTTGAATTCGATCAGTCACTCTCCAGTAAAGGCCCAAGAACAAAAAGGTCAAGGGCCATATTTGAAAAAATATACAATTCAGATCCTCAATTAAAAAAAGCCTATGACAAGAACAAGGCTGGTATTGTAGGAAAAAGATCAGGCATGAAAACCCTTGTTGACCAGTATATTGGTCCTGAATCGCCCAACATTATCGTCTCTCCACGATTGCATGATCTGAGAAAGGTCTTTTTCAAGCAAATGCTTATCCGGTCTAATGACTTAAGCAATGCCAAGTATGTGGCATTCAAGAATACAATACAACCAATCGCCGTTCAACTGGACCCGTATGACAGAGAAGTGATAAAAACATCGCATGAATGGCGGACCATCATTGAAAGAACTGTAAAGGGTGAATCACTCCGTTCTGATCTGAGAAGGTATCTTAGAGACGCATACAGGTCAGTCGCCCCACCACCTGCACCCAAGCCGAAAAAAACTGCCAAGGCCCTGACACCGGACCAGGAAACATTTATAAAAGGGCTGAATATACAGTACATGGCTCCTACGAAAAGCACCATGAACAGTAAGACTGAGAACAAGATATTCTCTTTCTTTGGAGAGAGCGTAAGGGACCCTGCCGGACTCGATATCAGCAGTAAGATCGAGATAACACCAAAGCTCAGATTCAAGGATAATATGAGCACAAAGAAATGGAAGCCAGGATCCAAAAAAGGAGAAGTGCATAGATTAAAAGGTGATGTGAGGAATCTCACTGCCGGTTTTACGGAGTTTACTGCATCTTTAGAAGTTGATCATCCGACATATACTTACAAACAAACACCTAAGACAAAAAAGGTCAAGGTAAATGACAAACGCCTCGATTGGTTCAAGGCGCATATCGAGCCCGGTGTTTTTTACACGGATCAGAATTCAATGAAGCACTTTGATCCGGGTGATAGTGTTCACTATTTCGGTGGGCAAGAACCCCTGGAGATTGAACCATACCTCTATGACTCCAGCGGGCCTGTTAAAGAACCACTAAACAGGGGACTCGATATCTCAGTTAACGGGGAGTTGTTAAAGAACGGTACCAGTGCAGAAAAAAAGGAGAATGTGGAGTTTGGACCTTATGCAAACAAGAGGGTTGTTTGCAGCAAGATCATATTGCAGGGCTCAAATGCGACCAAGGAAGATGATATCGAAGCGAAAGTCGACTTTTTCTCAAATGCAGCATCTATTAAAAATTTCATGCGTAGCTTTAAAATCCAGAAACCCAAATCAACAAAAAGCATGGCTGATCAGAAAACCGCTCTTCTTGCCCAGGCAGATTCTGATTATAAAGAACTGAATGCCGTGGGTAAATCCCCCAACAGTGTACTGGACGATATGCTGGCAAGCAAGAATCCACAACAGGTAAGGTTAGCAGAGACTATCCAAGAGAAAGTCCTCATCCTTGAGCCTACCCTGATCCGGCCGGATTCAGCCAAATATGTAAGAAGAGAGTACAGGGCGGGCAGAGAATATTATTCTCAAAAGGAGGCTCTAGCCTACCATCTGGGTCATATTGCTGTGAGCAGAAGAAACACATTGGTCGGAGAACCCGGAGCAATTGGCTGGTATTGGAATAACAGTAGATTCAGATCTACAATCTTTATTAACCTGACCCCATCAATGGAACATCCTGGAACAAAAAGAGACAACAAAGATATCATTGAGCTCATCACTCATGAAGCCATCCATGCACTTGACAGGGGTCCAGGCACCAAAAGCTCATCGGATTTTGAGAATTACAGGTCTGAATTCCGTGCATACTGGAATGAAGGAAATGCCGAGACAGATAAACTTTCAACGGCCTATGACAAAACCATGGACAACAGAGGACCCAAATCTCCCCGGGCTAGGGCAATCTTTGAACACATGTATGGAAACCCGACCTATCCATTTGTCAAGAAAAACTATGATAAGAATAAAAGGGGATTCCGGGATAAAGTCAATGCGTACCTCTTTCCTGAAGGGATAAACCTCATAGGTTCGCACAGACTGGAAAATCTCCGTAAAGAAATCGCAGGTTACAGAGGGAAAACAAAAAAACAATTCAGGGATCATCTCTTACATCTGGCCATATCAACCGTATTTTTGAGCAATGACGAGATCAATGAGATAAAAGGCAACCGGTCATGGAAGAAACTGGTAGAGAAAACTTACTGGGGCAAACAGGAGAAAGAGGTGAAAAACCTCTTGAAAATACCGTAATACTCAAATCTGCGTATTGAAGACAACCCTCCCCCTATCAGAGGAAATATACCGACCCTCTCTCCTCCTTCCAATCTCGATGTAATATCCTTTCTCACACCATCGATTATAATGAGGCTCACCTCATCTTGGGGAATATCGAGTCGTTTGAGGATACTTTCAATGGTTTCACCGTGTGATACAGTAAAGTTGTCCGAATCCGCAGGCGAGAAACTCCTCAAAGATGCAAATAACCTCAATTGAATCTTTCTCTCCATTGTGAAAGGCCTATGTGGTTTCAGTCTTCGACTTTCTTTTCATTCCCAAAAGCACGCGATATGGCCCTGGAACCCCAGGTGGGACAAGTGCCACACGATCTCCATCCCGAAGCAAGGTATCAAAGGGCATGACAGTCCCATTGACAAAAACGGCCTCAATATCATGGAGGCTGATACCCATTTCTGTGATGAGGTCCATCACAGTAATCCCATCATCAAATTCGATGGACACATTCGAGTACGGCAGCCCCTGCTTACTGAGCTTTTTTTGAAGAGACGAAAATGCATTGAAGAGTAAGGTTGCCATCTAAACTAGTCGAATTCTTTGGCTTGCCCTATCTCCTCGTCAGTAAAATCCCAGGTTGTATTATGTGGAGGCAAAGGCTCTTTAAAGAAATCGGGCAGCCGATCATTCGCCTTTGTGAATCCGGCCATTGCATTGAATCGATGCTCGTCTTTTAATATGGAAATGCCTAAATTTACCACATCATCGGGCGTAAGGCTGAGGCCGTACTGGGCATTGAGCATATCCACAATAGTCTGCACTCCATCTTCAGTATCCAAGACCGCAAAAGCCACAAACAGACAGAGCCCTGTACTGTCAACTGCGGCTGTAGCAACCTGGAGGTCTTTGGAGGTCTCAACGTTTCCCTCCTTTTTCAGTGGATCCACATCACCGCCGACCTTCATTATGTTGGGGGCAACTGCATATCCGGCCGTATGATCAGCACCCATAGGCGTTGTGCAGTATGTGACACCCATACCTTTAACCGCCCTAGGATCGTACGCGGGAAGGGCCTGTCTTTTTACCACAGGGACCCGATCCACACCAAAGGCCTGCCCTGTGAAAGCAGCTCCGTTTCCAATGATCTTTCCAAGGGGATCCCCTGCTCTGATCTTCTTCAAAAGTTCTATTGCTGCCTTGCCGTCTCCCCATGGGAGGAGTCCCCCTTCCATGGCCACTCCCAGAGTCACTCCGGTTTCAATTGTGTCGAGACCGATATCATCACACAAACTGTCCAACATGGCAATATCATCTATGTCCCTAATCGTTGTATGTGCGCCCAAGGCTCATACGGTTTCATATTCAAAACCGGATGTGAGAAAGTTTCCATCCTTGTCATTGTATACATTGGAACAGTTTATTATGCATCCCGGATGGCACCCTACGTTGTTTTTCCCTCCTCGCTCTTCGATGAGCTCGGCTATCTTCTCCCCACTGATATCCTGGGCATATTCAAAACGGCCAAAACGGAAATTCTTTGTGGGCAGGGCACCTGCCTCATTGATGATATTGATGAGCACAGCAGTGCCATACGCAGAGAGTGCCTGGCTTGTCACAGGATGGGTAGTGAGTATCTCAACCCATCGTTTTGTTGCCTTTTTAAATGCATCGGCATCAGCAAGGGGTATCTTGCCGGAACCCGTATCATCAACCACAATGGCCTTGACCCTTTTTGAGCCCATAACAGAACCGAGACCCCCACGACCTGCAGCACGACCGGGCCTGCCCTTGGGATCGGCAAATTGAATGGATGCTGCGGTGAGACGCTGTTCACCTGCCGGGCCAATGCATGCCACTCCAACACGTTTACCGAACTTATCCCAGAGTTTCTCTATGGTCTGAGCAGTACCCACTCCCCTGTATTCATCAGCAGGCAATATTTCAACCGAGTCTTTTTTGACGATGATCATATAAAAACCATCGTCATCAGGTTGGTCTTCCAAGACAATCGCCATGATGCCCAGCTTTGCCAGTTTCTGAGAAACGAGTCCACCGGAATTGCTCTCCTTGATACCGCCTGTGAGAGGTGATTTGGCCCCTATGGAGATCCTTCCAGAGTTAGCCGCAGTGGTACCGGACAACAGACCCGGAGATATAACCAATTTATTGTATCTGCTTAAAGGATGGCATGTCGGCGGAACCTCATTGAGGACAATCCTCGATGTGAGAGCCCTTCCTCCCAAAGATGCCAGGCTCCTGTCCATCTCTTCAAAAGAATGGGTCTTTTCTTTAATATTAATTCTCAATATCCTCGCCATGGCTTTTCCTCCTTTCGTGTGGCTAAACAGGGAAAATAGATGGCCTCCTTCGGTGTGTCCATAATCTCAATCTACAGAAGGCATCTTTACCCTCCGGGTTATGAGTGATTGGGCTCTTGCCCAAACGAAAAATTTCTTTAGGCGGTCATCTTTAGATTTTTAGAATATTTTAATGATCTATGATGTCATGAAAGACTACTCAAACTTGTATTGAATACCGAATGCAAGAAAATAAATTTCTTTTTCGTAACGTATTTTGGCGCCTGTCATAGCGCTGGTGAACGAATCGTCCTGATAGAAGACCCTACCGACGGCAAAGTTTAAATCCAGCACATCGGTTGCCTCATAGACAAATCCGCTGCCAATGCTATTAGCATTTAGCTCAGGAAGTTCGGGTAACATGTAAACCGGTTTCATCCCGGTGTCTGTATAGAGGTATCCGAGGCTTCCCCTCAATTTGTCGTTAAAGGCATATTCAATGGCAACTCCCAGATCATAACCATCATCAACGTTTCTGTCAGCACCATTCCAATTTGCATCCTTCTGGAAGTAGTAAGTAAGGGTTGTCTCAATTTTGACTCTGGGTGTAAACCCGTAAGAAACACCGAGGCCGAGCAGGGCAGGAAGATCCCTTCTCGCCTTATTACCGGTCTCGATTCCCAAACTAGGGAGTATCCCTAAGGTATCGGTTTTCACCGTATCTTCAAAATCAAGCTTTGTCTTGGATTCATACCGGAGTCCGATGTTCAGTTCATCTGAAGGAGCGATATTAAAACCGATAATAGTGCACCACCCGTTTGCTTCCTGTTCATAGTCCACGACACCTTTTATGTCATCATTGACTCCAGGCAAGGGGTTTGCAGCGCTGATTGCGAGCGAAGCCTCAGCTTCTCTTTGGGCATCTGTATATCGTGCGCCAAGAGATACGGACACCGTGTCATTTAGTGCATAAGAACCACCCAGAGTAAACCCCAGATAAACACTTTCTGCATCAAGATCCTGGCTTTTGATATTCGTATACCAAAAATCAGCTGGAACAAGGAACCCTGCCAATGTAGCATTCGCTCCAGTTATCAACCCAAGGCCAATCGTTGATGTAGTGGCATTTCCTCTTTTGAATTCTACCTTGCCACCACCGCCTACTATTGTAAATGCAGCATAGCCAGCCCACCTGTCATCTTTGTAAATACCAAATAAACCGGGCACAAGAGAAGGAGTATCAGTCTCGAGATCTACCCCATTAATCTCATTTGTGTACGTTTTCAAAATATTATGAAAAGAACAATTTAAGTATACACCGTCATCCATTCTCATTACACCTGCAGGGTTATAGGCTGCAATATCGGCTGAATCGGTTGCTGCGTTTCTATTGAGAGTCCGAATGTATTCAACGCTCCAATTGGTCTTACTGTCAACACCACCTGCAGTCAGTTGAGAACTAACTGAAAGCAATAAACACAATAAACTAAGAAACGTAAAAATTCTTTTCATGGCACACCCTCCATTTAATTGTTTAAATAAAAAGTGGGTTTTCAGCGCAGATCAGATTGTTTACATTGAAATTAATAGACTCATCAAAAGTAATAGTGAACCCCCAGAGCTATCTGTATACCACTGATATCAAAATCATCATCATTATTGAAGTTCGTCAACTTGTAACCGATCTCCCAGTGGAAGCCCAACTCCGGCAAACCCTGCAGACTATATTCCGCACCGAATAGAGGACCTAAGGTAAGGACATCATAATCTTCATCAACACCATTGTCTACATCGAGTTCGCCAAATCCTAGTTCAACTCCCAGGTAGAATCTGCTCTTTTCATTCAGTTTGGTAGCGAACATCGCTTTGCCCGTGAGCATCCACAGATCTCCTTCAGAACCATCGTCTTCATCATAGCTGTTTCGGTAGATGTTGCCTTCCCAACAGATATCATCAACCCATCCCCGAACGCTTCCGCCCTGCAAGATGTCTTCAACTCCAACCCCTTCTAGGAGCACCGCCTGACAACCAGCGCCGATTTTGTTTTCACCCGCATTAACAATAACAGCCAATGAGAATGTAATCACAAAAACAACTGCTGTTACAATACTGACTCTTCTCATCTCTTCCCCTCCGTTTTCCTTACCTTCCGCGCTGAAAAACCTATCTTATCCCCCCTCTCTCTCACGCTCATTCGAGTCCAAAGTTGCCTTTACATCCCCGAATCTTCATAAGTCTTCTTGGTAAACCTGCCTTTGAAAACGAGCCGAGTTCAACTGCTTTCTGGGCAAGACCTCTAGTACAGCTGAATTCAAGAACCACACATATTGTGGATACTTCACCCTTGACACACAATACCAATTCTTGTATATTCATAGTAATGGAAAAAGTACGTTCTTATCATTCGAACTGGGCGATCCGACAGACCAAAAGAGCATTGCCAGAAAAAATGAATTGTCCAGAGACGACATTATAACTCTGGCCATATACAGCTTACCCATATCCTTAAAAAGGAAAAACTTCTCATTTTTTTATTACATTAAAAAGGGATGTCAAAGGAATTTATTTATTGGAAAGACTTTCATTAAACTCTACAACAAGCCTTATAGTAAACCCTAAATTCCCGAATTGCAACTCATTATTAATCGAGGATGAAAAAGTAGCCCTCATAGACGCGGGACTGCCTGAAGAGCTTATTAAAATAATCTTAAAAGAGACCAGTATCGATATACTCATAAATAGCCACACCCACCCTGACCATGTTGCGCGTAACTCCATCATAAGTGAGACAACCTCGGCAATAATATATGTCCCTGAACAAGAAGAGGGGAACACCCTCTCTCTTGAAGAGATGAAAAAGAGCTTTGGTGTATTCGGACAGGCCGTAGAACCTTCATGGGAAAAAATCGTGTTTGAACTCATCGGTCTTAAGGCATCAGGAAGAGAGACGACATATAGAGATGGTCATATCTTTGATCTTGGAGGAAATCAACTGGAAGCAATTCATACTCCCGGGCATTCAGCAGGCCATCACTGTTTTTTGTTCAGAGGCAAAGATCTCTTCTTTGCCTCTGACTTGGGAATAGATTCCTTTGGTCCATGGTATGGATATCTCGATTCGAACCTCAATGACTATATCCGAAGTATCGAAAAGGTTAAAAAAATAGATATCAAAAGGGCGGTATCGAGCCATCAGAATGACTCCATCTACGATATGGAAGAAAGACTCAATAAATCTCTGGAGATCATTCATCAGCGAAAGACAAAGATTATTCAATTATTACAAGAAGGGCAAAAAGATATTAACCAGCTTATTCGATCTCAAATCATCTATTACAATCTGAATAAATTCAATAGCCCGATGTTTGACTTTCTCTTTTTCTTTGAGGAGAACATGATAAAAGAACATCTTCAAGGCCTAACAGAATCCGGCATAATCACTGAAAAGAATGGCTTCTATCATTGCTAATCTATGCTCAGTGTGGTTGAACTCTTTCTTATAACACCCCTATTTGATTAACATTTTTGCTTTTTGAAAAGAGATGCTTCAACGGTGGTCAAGTTTTAATGCGTGTATTGTCTGAGGGTCTTAGTGAGCATTAAGAAAGAACAGAGGATTACTTTACATTTTATGTCTAAGATAGTCAATAATGGAGCTACTGTAATTGAATAATGATACACTGCCCTTTCTTTACGTTCCCTTGGACTCGAGTTTTACACTTGATTAAAAGTTGACCGCCGTTGAAGCGTGCTGATCTTTCCTATTGATTGTCCATCCAGAAATGAGCAATTTTGTTCAAGATCAAAGAAGGCGAAGATTCTAACCAGGGGAATATTTCGATATGTAGGGGCACAGTGCGCTGTGCCCTTTCATCTCAAAATTTTAGCTCATTTGAGATAAAAACTGAAGAAAGGCGATCCAATATCAAGGTCGTATAAAACAATGGAAAATACCGGTACCCATATATTAGGACGTTTCCCTGCTGCACAGGGAATGTATGATCCCATAAATGAGCATGACTCCTGCGGTGTTGGATTTGTAGCCAATATTGACGGTACAAAGACCCATGACATCATTAAAAAAGGTTTAAAGGTCCTTGAGAATCTGATGCATCGTGGGGCAATAGGAGGAGACCTGATAACCGGTGACGGCGCAGGGATTCTCTTTCAAATACCCGATGCATTTCTCAAAAAGGAGTGTAAATCCCTTGGAATCGATCTGCCTGATTTAGGGCGATATGGTGTGGGCATGATCTTTATGCCTCAGGACCCTGAATCTTTTAAAAGATGTTCCAATATCATAGAGAGATCCGTTGCTGATGAAGGCCTGAAATTCATTGGCTGGCGAAGTGTCCCTGTCAATAGCGATGTAATCGACGGTCAGGCAAAAAGACAGCAGCCTGTGATTATGCAATGCTTTATCTATGGAGATGAACTCGACACGCCTGCCTTAGAACGGAAGCTCTACGTGATACGCAGAGTTGTTGAGAAGAAGGCAGCCGATAGTATCAAAGACGGGGAATGCTTTTACATTGCGAGTCTCTCTTGTCGCACGATTGTATACAAGGGCCTCTTTACTGCAACACAGCTCTCCGGTTTTTACAGAGATTTAAAGGATTCGGAAGTCGTCAGCGCCATGGCTGTTGTTCATCAGCGATACAGTACCAATACATTTCCCTCCTGGGAACTGGCCCAACCTTTCAGGTACCTGGCACATAATGGAGAGATCAACACACTTCGGGGGAATATCAATCTCATCCGTTCGCGTGAACCGTCATTACAATCGGATATTCTTGGAGATGACATCAAAAAACTCCTGCCGATCATCGATGAGAGGGGCAGTGATTCGGCCTGTATTGATAATATCCTTGAACTGCTGGTGAATACTGGAAGATCTCTCTCCCATGCCATGCTCATGCTTATACCCGGTGCCTGGGGAGTAAAATATCCCCTGGGGCCTGATCTGCGCGGCTTCTTTGAGTATCATGCCGGATTAATGGAGCCATGGGACGGTCCTGCAGCCATTGCATTTTCAAACGGAGACCACGTAGGCGCCTTGCTTGACCGGAATGGATTACGTCCTGCCCGATACACCATCACAAAAAACGGGTTTATGGTTTTCGCCTCTGAAGTGGGAGTCCTCGATATTCCGGCAGAAGAGGTTGAAGAAAGAGGAGCATTGCGGCCGGGTGAAATGATCTTTGTGGATTTCAATAAAAGGCGGGTCTTAAAAAACGGTGAGATCAAGACACTGTGCGCCAGAAATCACCCTTATCGAAGATGGGTTGAGGAGAACAGGATTACGCTCCGTGGATTTTACGGGGATGTAAACCTCATACAACCGGACCTGGAGTTTCTGGTATTTCGTCAGCAGCTCTTCGGATACACCAGGGAAGATATACAGATGATCCTCGACCCAATGGCTTCCAATGGAAGCGAGCCAATAGGTTCAATGGGTATGGATTCCCCCCTTGCAGTCCTTTCAGAGAAAAACCAGCTCCTTTACACCTATTTTAAACAGCTCTTTGCCCAGGTGACAAACCCGGCAATAGACCCTGTCCGGGAAGAACTCGTCATGTCATTGATGACCTTTATCGGCAACTCGGGCAATATACTTACGGAAATTCCGCAAAACAGCCGTTTAATAAAATTGAAACACCCAATCCTCACAAACGATGACCTGGGACGTATCAAAGACCTGAATATTGAAGGGTTTCGAGCAACCACGCTGACCATGGGATTCCCCTGCGGCGGATCCGGAAAGGATCTCCGAGACGCCATTGAAAAGCTCTGCGATCGATGTGAAGAAGCTCTCAAAGAGGGAGATACCTTACTTATCTTAAGTGATCGAAACTTGCCTGAAGACCATGCACCCATTCCCTCGCTTCTCGCTGTGTCTGCCATAAACAGGAGGTTGGTTGCAAGCGGTTTACGTACAAGTGCCGGTCTTATACTGGAGACAGGTGAGGCAAGGGAAGTGATGCACATGGCCTTATTACTCGGGTATGGCGCCACAGCCATCAACCCCTATCTTGCCTTTGAGACAGTTGCTGCAATGGCGATCAAAAAAGAGCTGACCAATGATATAAGCGTTGCTGTTGCTATTGAAAACTATATCAAGGCCCTGTGCAAGGGGTTGCTCAAAATAATGTCCAAGATGGGCATATCAACCCTGAGAAGTTACAGAAGCGCCCAGGTCTTTCAGGCGATCGGTCTGAGCAGAAACCTTGTAAACAGGTACTTTCCAGGCACAGCCTCAAATATCGAAGGCATTGGGCTCGATGAAATCGCGGCTGAGGTGAATGCCCGATATGATCACGCCTATGAAAATGCTCAGAGGAACAATGAAATTCTTCAAAGTGGCGGGCATTACCGATATCGTGTTGATGGAGAACGACACCTGTGGACGCCAGAATCAATATATACGCTTCAACTTGCAACACGAAGAAATGATTACAGGCTCTATCTCGAATATGCAAAGATGATCAATGACCAAAATGAAAGGCTATCGACACTTCGCGGCATGTTTCGATTTAAGAAAGTGAGGCCGGTTCCTCTTGAGGATGTGGAACCTGCACTCGATATTATGAAGCGCTTTGCAACGGGTGCCATGTCATTTGGGTCGATCAGCAAAGAAGCACACGAGACCATAGCCATTGCCATGAACCGAATAGATGCAAAAAGCAACAGCGGCGAAGGAGGAGAGGACCCAGTACGGTATCACCCCCTTTTCAATGGGGACAATCGATCAAGCGCTATTAAACAGGTGGCAAGCGGACGTTTCGGTGTAACAGCAGAATACCTGGTGAATGCAAAAGAGCTTCAGATAAAGATCGCACAAGGCGCAAAGCCAGGGGAAGGCGGTCAACTCCCGGGACATAAGGTGAATGAGGAGATTGCGAGGGTACGTCATTCAACACCCGGTGTTACGCTCATTTCACCTCCGCCGCATCATGATATCTACTCGATTGAAGATCTGTCTCAGCTTATCTTTGACCTTAAAAACGTAAATCCAGATGCGAGGGTATCAGTGAAGCTCGTATCAGAAATCGGTGTCGGCACTATCGCTGCAGGTGTAGCAAAAGGCAAGGCAGATATGGTCTTGATTAGCGGGTATGATGGAGGAACCGGTGCATCCCCGCTCTCTTCAATTCAACATGCCGGTGCTCCGTGGGAATTGGGCTTGAGCGAAACACAGCAGACACTGGTCTTGAATAACCTGAGGAGCCGTGTGAGGGTTCAGACAGACGGTCAAATGAAAACAGGACGTGATGTGATCATCGCAGCTCTTCTGGGTGCCGAAGAGTTTGGCTTTGCTACAACCGTTCTTGTGGTGCTTGGATGTGTCATGATGAGAAAGTGCCATAAGAATACATGCCCTGTAGGGATCGCCACACAGGACCCCAGATTACGGCGATTATTTGCAGGCAAAGCGGAGTTTTTGGTCAATTTTTTTCACATGATTGCACAGGAAGTACGTGAATATATGGCACAATTGGGATTTATACGGATGGATGATCTGATCGGCAGAACCGATCTGCTCGAGATGAACAGGGCAATAGATTTTTACAAAACGAGAGGTCTCGATCTCTCAGATATTCTCTATGCCCCAAAATCAGATAATCATACACCCAGAAGGCAGATAGAACCCCAGCCGAAGAGTACTCAGGATGTCATTGACAGGGATCTCATATCCCAAGCAAAGAAGGCATTGGAGTCAAAGAAAAAGGTGTGGATTGAACGTCCGATTCGGAATGTCAACCGGACAGTGGGGGCAATGCTCTCCGGTGAAATAGCAAGCCGTTATGGGAATGAGGGACTGCCTGAGGATACAATTACATGCAGGTTCAATGGGGCATCCGGCCAGAGTTTTGGCGCTTTTTGTGCAAGGGGGCTCACACTTGTCCTTGAAGGTGAGGCAAACGACTATCTGGGCAAGGGGTTATCAGGGGGTAAAATTATTGTACGACCCTATAAGAACTCAGGCTTTGATCCCTCTAAGAATATAATTGCAGGAAATGTCATCCTTTATGGGGCTACCGGGGGTGAGGTCTATATCCTCGGAAAGGTTGGTGAGCGGTTCGCAATCAGAAACAGCGGAGCCTATGCAGTGGTTGAAGGGATCGGAGACCATGGCTGTGAATATATGACCGGCGGAAGGGTGGTTATCCTCGGTGACACGGGAATCAATTTTGCTGCGGGGATGAGCGGTGGTATCGCCTATGTCTATGACCCAAGCCAGCGTTTTGACAATCGGTGCAACCTCGACATGGTGGACCTTGAACTAGTGAGTGATCAACAGGATATTGATGAACTCAAGAGAATGATTACCTTGCACCTGAAATACACGGAGAGTAAACAGGCAAAGGAAGTCCTTTCAAACTGGGATGCCTGTCTCCCCTTCTTTGTAAAGGTATTTCCTATGGAATACCGCAAAGTGCTGGGCAAGATGATCAAAGAGGACGAAGCAACACACAGAGAAGAGGTCCAGGATGGGTAAGCCAACAGGATTTATGGAATTCAGTCGCAAGGAGCCAGGGTACCGCCCACAAGAGAAGAGGCTCATGGACTACAGAGCCGTTGAACTCATGCTTGAGGAAAAAGATGTATATGAGCAGGCCGCACGGTGTATGGATTGCGGCATTCCCTTCTGTCATGGTTTCGGCTGTTCCCTGTCGAATGTCATCCCTGAGTTCAATGAACTCGTTTACAGAGGAAACTGGCAGAAGGCCTTGGATATTCTGCTTTCTACAAATAATTTCCCTGAGTTTACAGGTCGTCTTTGCCCGGCTCCGTGTGAAGCTGCCTGTATAGCGGGGATCAATGGTGAACCTGTTACCATCAGACAGATTGAGCTTGCCATTATTGAAAAGGGCTTTGAAAAAGGGTATATCCGGCCTTCACCGCCTCGTTCCTATTTTAATGAACGTATCGCTGTTATCGGCGCAGGTCCGGCCGGTTTAGCGGTTGCAGACACCTTGAACAAGGCAGGATACAGGATAACCGTCTTTGACAGCGCCAAATTACCCGGCGGGCTTCTCAGATATGGAATACCGGACTTTAAACTCGAAAAGTGGGTTATTGATCGTCGTATCCGGTTAATGGAAGAAGAGGGTGTGATCTTTGAAACAGGCATCACTGCAGGAAAGGACATCTCATATCGATACCTTAAGAATAGATTCGATCTAATATGCCTTGCCTGCGGCTCCCGGATACCGAGGGATTTGCCGATACCCGGTCGGGAACTCACTGGTATCTTCTTTGCTATGGACTACCTGAGTCAGCAAAATAAGAGGGATTGTGGTGAGAGAATCGACCCTCAAAAAGAGATTACAGCTTCTGGTAAGAGGGTGGTTATTTTAGGAGGTGGAGATACGGGCTCGGACTGTTTAGGAACGGCTTTGCGGCAGGGGGCAAAGGATGTGTATCAGTTTGAAATATTACCGAAGCCCCCTTTGGAAAGATCGGAATCTACCCCATGGCCCCTGTGGCCCCTTGTTCTTCGAGATACACATGCGCACAAGGAAGGCGGCATACGCAGGTGGAGCATGATAACAAAGGCGTTTTTAGGGGAAAACAGGATATTAAAAAAGCTTCGCTGTGCACAAGTACAGTGGCGAGCCGAACAAAGCAACGCCCAGCCAGTACCGATCGAAAAACCCGGAACCGAATTTGAGATAGATGCTGATATGGTTATCCTGGCAATGGGATTTGTAAGTCCTGAAAGAAACAGACTCATCAATGAACTGAGAATTGCACTCGATGAACGAGGCAATGTCAAAGCGGACCACCTTCACATGACAAATGTGGACAAGGTCTTTGTTGCAGGAGATATGGCAAATGGTCAGTCTCTTATTGTAAGTGCAATAGCTGATGGGAGAAAAACTGCACGAGGGATCATGACCTATTTAGCGAATAAAAAAACAGACTAGTAAGGGGAATTCATCTGTCTAGGCATGATCAAAACATCAATTTCCAAAAATATTCGGGTATATCCATGTGGTTACAAGACCTCTTTTAGCTTTTCACGCAGTGTTGCAAAAGAAAACGGTTTTTGAATAAACCCTTGCGCCCCTGAAGCGAGAATTTCTTCGATTGGGCCGTTAAGTGCATACCCGCTACAAACGAGGACTTTCATCTTTGGTCTGGCCTCTTTGATGAAAGGGTAAATCTCACCACCATCCATATCGGGCAGCTTTATGTCCAACAAGGCCAAGTCAATATCACTCTCAAAATTGAGAACAATGTCTATTGCCTCGTTCCCTGTCCTTGCCTCAAGTACGCTGTGGCCAAGCTCTTCCAGCATCTCCCGAGTGACTTCCATAACCACTTCTTCATCTTCAATAACAAGGACAGTCCCCACGCGAGCAAAGTCCATGTCCGTTTCTGGCTTTTTCGCACGCTTTACCACTGTCTCAATTGCTGGGAGATATATCTTGACAGCCGTGCCCTTCCCTTCATGTGAATACACAGAGATCCATCCGTTATGATTCTTCACAATACCATATACTGAAGCCATTCCAAGCCCTCGGCCTTCAAACTTTGTCGAAAAGAAAGGCTCAAATATCCTGTTTTGTGTCTCTTCATTCATCCCCCTCCCATTGTCCTCAATCGTGAGACAGGTATAGAGACCGGGCGTCAAGGTGTGATGATATTTCACGAATGCCTCATCAGCCTCCTCCACGCTTGTGACAATACGGATACAACCCTGGTTCTGAATAGCCTCGGACGCATTGTATAATACATCAGAAATCGCCATTTGCATCTGCCCGAAATCGGCACTGATATTGGGAATGTCTTTGGTAAGAACGGTCTCGAACTGAATGGTCGGATTTATATTTCTCT
Organism: Thermodesulfobacteriota bacterium; assembly: GCA_034189035.1. Classification (GTDB taxonomy): domain Bacteria; phylum Desulfobacterota; class UBA8473; order UBA8473; family UBA8473; genus JAUXFK01. Next base: position 7,512 of record JAXHVA010000002.1, on the reverse strand, counting down.
TTATTAGAGACACTGTGTCTGTCACAATGTCATTTATTGACGTACTCCTTGGTTGATACTTCCCCCTGCGGGCATAAGCCAACAACTGGCTCGTAAGGTCAGACATGCGAGCAGTGGAAGCCTTTATGCCTTCTATATATTCAAAAATGTCTTTGTCTTGAGGTAGCTTCATATGAAGAAGATCAATATTACCACTTATCCCACATAGGGCATTATTGAATTCGTGGGCAATGCCCCCTGCAAGCGTTTTTATGGATTCCATCTTCTGAATCTCTTGCAGTTGTCTCTCCATCTCCATTCTCTCTTCCTCTGCAGCCTTCTGCCCTGAGATGTCTCTGCAAATTAAGAGGAGTCGATTAGAAGAGCCAGTCTCATCAATCATCAAAAGTGTTCGTCCGTGTATCCATAGAAGTGAGCCGTCTCTTCGTACAACATGAAAGGCCAATTCCATCGTCTGTTCTCTTTTATGAAACAGATCTGAAACCTGCTTTTGAAGTGCTTCGATATGATCGCCATGAACAATGCTCCAAAGAGGTCTTCCTGGCAATTCATCCCTACAATATCCGATATAATCCGCTCCGAATCTATTGATGGAAAGGATGGTCCCGTCCTGTGCGACAGTGAAATAGATGTCAGGGGCATTCTCATAGAGGTCATGGTACCTCTCCTCACTTTTTTCCAGTCTCGACTCTACCTCCTTGCGTTCATGTATATTGCTTACCGCTGTCCATAAACATTTAGTATGGCCTGAAAGATCATGTGCAACAGTACTTTCTAGTTGAACATAGAATTCGGAACCGTTCAGTTTCAGGAGTCTGAGCTCACATCTTTGGCGAGCCTTTGTTCTGAAAAGTTTCTGAATGTGTATGTAAAACAGGTCCCGATCGTCTCTATGAATGAACCGAAAAAATGGCCTACCGATCAACAATTCTCGTTCCTTATGCACCATCTCAGCACCTGTTAGATTAGCCTCTAGGATCATTCCCTTATCACTTATCGTAAAATAACCAATAGGGGCGAAGTCGTAGAGACGAAAATACCTATCACGCGCCTCTTCGAGTTCAAGTTGTATTCGTTGCAACTCATCGTTTTGGAGTTCAAGCTCAACCTGATGGATTTGAAGATCCTCAATCATGCGCTGTATATTCTTCTGATCTACAGGCATGACCTCCTCATGATTCTTCTGTATGAATACTTTAGCCTGTCTTCTCAGTTCCTGCTTATATGATCTTCCGTTCTCTTTCTTCATAGCACCTTTTCCAATTGAGAGTTGAACAGATCTCCCACATTGATTCTAATCGATTCAAACCAGTCGGTAAGATGGCAATATATGGGGGGGGCATTTCTCTTGATAAAGCCATTTCAGATCCCTTTCCGTTGTTGCCAGCTCAACGGGTCTGCCTTTATTATCGACGAGTTTTGCAACTGTAATCCACACATCGAGCATTGTGCCAGCCTTTGCCCTGCGTCTTGTCTTGAAAGGCATGACTGCATTTCCTTGTTGTATGGCCCCAAGCATTTTCAATACCTCTTCAGTCTCTTCCTCCGGGACTAATTCACAGATATTCATTGAAAGGGCTTCCTCTTCACTATACCCGTACATCGTTTGTGCACCTTTGTTCCATGCTTTGATATTTCCATCAAAATCCTGAACTGTGATTGCATCATTGAATCCTGGACTATAACTGCCAATCTACGGGCGATCTTTCCTCTTTTATGCTCGCTGATGTCTTGAAATGTAATCACAACGCCCTCTATCACATTTTCTATTGTACGATAAGGTAATATCCTTACTAAATAACACGTTCCCTCATTACCTTCTGTCTCCCTCTCCCTGAAGACGAGGTCTCTCAGCACGCCCTTTGCATCTTGAGCCAGACGATCATACTTCAAGTTGGTTGTGATATCATTGAAATGCCTCCCAATATCCGAGGGGATGAGGTTGATCACCCTCTTTGCATGAGAGGTAAAACGTTTAATACAAAGATCATTGTCTAAAAAGATCATAGGGATGTCAATACTGTCGAAAACTTCATGTCGTTATTTGACTGAGTCAGCTCTTCGATCTTCTTCTGCAGTTCAGCGTTGACTGTTGCAAGTTCTTCATTCAAAGGCTGCTGCTCCTCTTTTGATGTTTCCAGTTCTTCATTTGTGCTTTGAAGTTCCTCATTCGTGGATTGCAATTCTTCATTGGTTGAGTTGAGCTCTTCATTGGCTGTCTCCATCTCCTCAATCGTTATCTGTAGGTTCTCTTTTGCTTGTTGTAATTCTACCTCTAATACTTCGATTCTTCCATCTGCTTTCTTCCTTGGGTGGTTCTCCTTGCCAGAAGACTTATTCTGGCTCTCATCTGACACATCCTCGAATACAATTATAAACAATGCCGAAAAGTAATCAGATTCCTCCACCGGCCTTACGGCTATATTCGCCGACTGTGTTCCACCGTTGTAATTGACCCGTATCCCCTTCCTGATTACCTCTGTCTTTTGAGAACCGGCCTTGTGAATCATCAAGGGCAGCTCCTCTTTCAAGCCTTTCCGTGCCATTTCATAGATATTCAACCTTGCCTCCCGAGGAGCAGGTTCAAAGTATTTTCCTGTTCGACCATGAATATAAAGGATATCACCTGTACTATTGATAATCACAGAGGGCGGAACGCAGTGTTTGAGCAAAGAATCTTTTGAGAATCTGGTTATATCGAAAGGAACGAATAGCTCTTCTTGCGCAAATCGAGTCTTGTGTATCGACCTTGTTGCTGGAAATTGAACCATTTCTGGAGCTAAACTGGCAGTGCCTTTGCGTTGGAATACCTTCCACTTCTGATCAATGGGAGAGAAAAGGTGTGTGAATCCGCCTATGGTCTCGGATGAACCGAGAAAAAGGATTCCACCTGGGTTTAAACTGTAATGAAATAAAGGCAGCAGTTTTTTTTGGATTTCTGATTCAAGGTAAATCAGTACATTCCTGCAGCAGATAAGATCAATCCTGGTGAACGGCGGGTCCTTGATGATGTCTTGCGGTGCAAAGATCAGCATTTTCCTGATCTCCTTCTTGATCCTGTAGGTATTGTCTTCAGATATAAAGAAACGATTTAACCGGCCTTCAACAATATCAATGGAAATGTTTGCCGGGTAAATACCAGTCCGAGCTGTGATGATTGCATTCTCGTCAATATCTGTTGCAAAAATCTGGATGAGAGTACGGCTTCCGTACTTTTCAATGCACTCGAAAAGCATGATAGCTATTGAGTATGCCTCTTCTCCACTGGAACATCCCGGAATCCATACTCGGACAGGATAGTCCTTTGGTTTGTCTTGAAGAATCAGGGGTAATGCCTTTTTTTCCAATGTTTTAAAGGCTTCTTTATCCCTGAAAAAGCTGGTCACACAGATCAAAAGCTCTTTAAAGAGGTCCTCAATTTCAATGGTACCCTCTTGAAGAAAATGAACATAATCTTCTATCTTCTTAATTTGATGGAGATTCATCCTTCTTTCAATACGACGAAAGATGGTATTCTTTTTATAAGCGGAAAAGTCGTGGCCAGTCTGCATCTGAAGTAAAATGATGATCTTCTGTAAAGCGTCTTGAGCCCTTGTTTCATCCTTCGGCAGTCTTGAGGGGCATCTTGTTTGGTCTTTGTTTTGAGCATAGATGATTAATTGCTCAGGCATCTTCTCAGGAGGGAGTATGTAGTCTACGAGGCCTGTATGAATAGCGCTTTGTGGCATACTTGTGTATTTTGCAGAATCAACACTCTGCACCATGCTCATCCCCATCTCTCCTTTAATGGCCTTCAGACCGAGTGTGCCGTCTGATCCCATCCCGGATAAAATAACACAGATAGCCCTCTCGCCCTGATCTTGTGCCAGAGATCTGAGAAAAAAATCTATCGGCAAATTTAACCCGGATTTTTTCGAAGGTTCCATCAGTTGAAGGGTGCCCTGCAAAATAGCGAGGTTATAATTAGGTGGGATAATATACACGGTGTTTGGTTTTACTATAGTTCCTTGACTGATCTGTGAAACCTCTATCTTTGCGCTTTTCTGTATCAACTCAGGCATAATGCTTGCGAGCAAGGGATCCAGATGAGGTACGAGCACGAATCCCATCCCTAAATTATCAGGCATGTTTTGAAAAAATCTCTCAAACGCATCTAAGCCACCTGCAGAAGCGCCCATACCGACAATGTGAAAATCGAAGTGGTTTTCTGCTGTGCTACCCAGAGCACCCCTTTCTTTTCCCTTTTTATCAGGCTCTTTCTTTGGGGCACCCTAGTTTTTTTTAGTGTTTTTCATCTCTTTTTGTCTTTGTTATTACAATGCCTTCTCTGCTAGACAATCAAAACGTGCATTATTATATGTTTTTTTCATTTTGCTGTAATGAATATCCTCAATACCGTTAAATAAAAAAAGCCTCTTTTTTTAATTCGGTTCATGCCGAGTGCTAGAAGAGAGACGCCTCATCATTCCCTCTATATCGAGGATTTGCAATTATATAATTGTCATTTTTTTAGCAATATTAAATAAATATGAATATAAAATCAAGCTTTTTCGTATAATTTATCGCTATAAAAGAAAAAAAATCAGCAGGCTTCAATGAAGGTCAAAGTGTTGATGCTTCTTTCTTGACACACTATGGCAATTCCAGTATCCTCTCCTTCAGAAAAAAACGTTCTTCCCATTTTGAATATGCAACAAAACAACCCACAAATAGGTACTTTTAGTTTTGGTTGTCAAAAGGCTTGCACTTTTAAATTCAAGGAGAGAGGCTATGAAAAAGAAGAAGCTTTTAATGAGCCTGGTTTTGATATTCGGATTATTCATACTCTATCTCTTATTCTGGCCGGTTTCGATCGACCCGATTGCCTGGAGCCCAATGGAGGCACCAGCGTTATCAGGGGTTTTTAAGCCCAACTCTTACCTCGCTTCTGTAAAGAAGCTTGGCACGAATATGGGTGTAGGGCCTGAAGATGTCGATGTAGACAATAACGGCCTTATCTATGGCGGCATGGAAGACGGCCGCATCATTAGATTGCACTCAGACGGTACTCACCCCGAGGTCTTTGCCCACACTGGGGGGCGTCCTCTGGGGCTCTCTTTTGACGCAAACGGCAACCTCATTGTGGCTGATGCCTATAAGGGACTCATCTCAATCAAGAAAGACGGATCTGTTTCAGTCTTGTGTACTGCTGCGGATGGATTGCCGTTCGGCCTCACGGATGATGTTGATGTTGCTCAAGATGAGACCATCTATTTCAGCGATGCCACGTATAAATATCCTTTGGAGAGATATATAGATGACGCCATGGAGCATCGCCCACATGGCCGCTTGCTTGCCTATTATCCCAAGACCAAATCCACTAAGGTCCTGCTCGATAAACTCTATTTTGCAAACGGCGTTGCAGTCAGCCCGGACCAATCCTTTGTTCTGGTTAACGAAACATGGAAATACAGGATAAAGCGCTACTGGTTAAGCGGACCAAAAAAGGAGAAATCCGATATCTTTATTGATAATTTACCGGGAATTCCAGATGGAATCTCCTCTAATCAAGAGAATATTTTCTGGCTGGCACTTCCCTCTATTCGAGACACTCGCCTTGATAAACTGATGGATATGCCCTTCTTAAGGAAGGTCATCATGCGTCTGCCCAAGCTCTTTGAACCAGTGCCAAAGCGCTACAGTTTTGTCCTTGGTTTGGATAACAGTGGCAAGATTGTTCATAATCTTCAGGACCCAAACGGTACATTTGCCATGATAACCAGTGTTGAGCAGCATGGGGACAGGCTCTACTTAGGAAGTCTGGACGAGGAGGCTATTGGCCGGGTGTTGGTACCAAAGAAAGATAAATGCACTTTCCAAAATGTTCCTTATAACACCCGCCTTCCTATCAAGGGACAGGGGTATCCATGAAGCCTCTTCATGGATAGAACAGGACAATATTTCGCATCTCCTTTTCCAGTTTTACGATTTATGGCCCATACACCCCTTATACATCGATCGAACATGCTGAATGTGAGTCCATTTTGATAATGGTTTTCACCTGCTTTTTCAATGAGTACCCCTCCCCTGTGAATTCTAATCAGATCGAGAGTTCTTCATAGAGTGAACTGTTCAAAACGTCACAAGACACTGGGCAAGTAAAAATCAAATCAATCATTGAGTTATAGGTGAGCCCCATGAAATTATTGGTTGAGGAGACGAACAATGAAGCATTATTGCCACTTCCATCCAACAAAACCGGCTTATTGGAGTTGCTCTCATTGCAGTCAGGCCTTCTGTACGCATTGCATCATCAAGCGAGATAAAGCTGGGTTATAGGACAGGAGAGCCCCTCCATCTCTGCCCAAAATGTAATCTTGAGGCAAAGTGGGTTGGAGCAGAAAACATACTCAAACCCTTTCGGAATAGATTGCCGGCATTCTTTCTGTATCCGTTCTCTTTACGACCTCTGTTATTGATAGGAGTCTTATCTTTCATAGGCACGCTGGTTTCAGACCCCGGTCTGATTAATTCCCTAGTACGTATTTCTGTTATGGGCGATATTGATAAAGTACTAATATGGAGTACTTAAAACAACAGCAAGAGGAGACCTGACACCGCCAAAGATCAATGCTGAAACGATTTCCAACGACTATAATGCGGTATTCAAACAAATCGAACTCTTTATTAAATAATCGGATTTTTTTATATGATGATTAACCTCAAAACTCAGGGTCCTTTTCGAGATCCTGTTGCTTATATTTATTGTCTATTTCATCCTTGCAATGATCATACTGCTTGTGACTACAGAAAGTATTCTCCACGCTATTAACCCTCTGGTCTTTACCAGATTGGTCTTCAAAATAGGTTGGGATTACCTGTTGATGTTTTTTTCCTCTTTATCCTTTCATCTGGTCCAACCGCCTTGGGATATTATATCTTGAAGTATCTTCCTCCTGTTCCTCACATATTCCTCTTGTGTTTCGCAAAAAGCTTCTATACGCTTATCTCATATCATTTGATGGGGTATGTGGTTTTGCAACACCATCAAGAGATAGACTATAAGATCGACTATGAAGATTTAAAAACCCGAGTGTAGAACAAGAAAAAAAGATGGTTTCACAGAAATCATGACCCTAGTAAATTCGCTGATCACGGAAGGAAAGCTTGATGAGGCCATTGGTCTTATACATGAACTGACAAAGGCAGAGAGCATAACAGATATTGCCTTATCTGGACGCTATTACAACTTGCTTAAAATTAAAAAACGTACACCTGAACTGCTCAAACACGGTGTTACTCATCTAGACTTGCTGGCCAAGGAAAACAAAAAAACAGAAGCCTATGAAATATACAGATCATGCCTTGCTTAAGACAGCACGTTCACACCGCCCTCTTTCAATCTATTTAAGGTTTCCTGAATAAATAGTCAAAGCCTATTACTGGCAGTTTCATAACCACATGAGGCTCTAAAAAGTTCCTGTTCGAGCAGGAACTTCGATTTCAGCTCTTTGAAAAACAGACGCAACAAGA
>JAXHVA010000199.1:0-4923 GCA_034189035.1 Thermodesulfobacteriota bacterium | reverse complement strand
AGACGTTGTGTTAAGATGGCATGGTATTCAGTGGATGAGTGAGGTCCCACCTGAAGTTTTATCCGAATATCCTGATTCTCCAGTTGAAATTGTTCAATCAAACGCTCCCAAACCTTTGGCTGGTTGGGTTTCCATGTAAGGAAGACAAGAGTCGTCGAATCAACTGCATGGGAGAATCCAATTTCCCAAAACACAACGATAGATGTTAACATGGCTATGAATATTCTCTTTGATATCATTGCAATGTATACCTCACTTCAGGTTTGGAACAACGGTTGGTGTGGTATGAATTGATCAATCCCCACCAACCATTCTGAGTTCCTCAGTATCAAAGGTCAGGAAATCAGGGGTATGCCGATCGACAATCTTCCGATACAATAGCGGCCGTCTGTTTGGATAAATTCGTTCTTCACTTCTCCATCGTTGAACTTCGTCAAGGTCAATGTCAGTATTTATGATTACCTCTTTTCTCCCTGCACTAACTAAGGTCTCTCCCTGTGGGCTGAAAACGGCACTGTAGCCGGAAAAAAAATCTCCAGGCCTATTGGCATAGACAACGAATACTTGATTGAAAACAGCGGCCCCTATGAGGCGTCGCCACATAATGTCTACAGGGAAGGTGTTTGGTACAGCGGAAACATTCACAATGAGATCAGCGCCCTTCAATGCAAGGACTCGCCATACCTCTGAAAAAGCCACATCAAAACAGATCGTGATGCCGATTTTCCCAAAAGGGGTATTAAAGACCTTTAATTTTCTGCCCGGAACAAAATTCTCCGTCCAATGGATATGTGTTTTTGTATAATTCTGGGTTATATCTCTGTCAATGTATGTTGCCACATTGTAATATTTTTCACCCCATCGTTTCACTTCCCCTATAATAACATTTGCGTTCTCACTCTTTACAAATTGATAGAGATCTTTGGACACAGTGCTATATACAATCTTCATCCTTCGATAGAGAAATCCTTCAGGTTTTTCATATGAGGGATGCCCGTGCAAAATCAGTTCAGGGAAGATGATCAGGTCATATAATTTATAATCATAAATGATACTCTTGATCTTTTCAACATGTACTTGAATATTTTCAGAATTATAGTTTATCTGAGCGATGCATATCATCATTTTTTCTGATTCCTTTGAGTATACATGAAAAATAGAATATCCACCTGAGATCCCTTCTTAAAACTTTTTTATTATACCACAGATGGAATTCTTACTCCAAATCATTGCGGGACAATCTAAGATGCTAAAAAAGGGGGAATGTATTTCCTCTGAATTTTTTCTTCTATTTTTTGCAGATAATATCGAGGCATATCGTCCCCGTAGACTTCATCACCATAACGATACAGACTGCCTTTATCTCTCTTAATATTTTCATCCACAAGATCGCTATCAATCTTTTTTGTATTGTGGATTGCGATTTTCCCGATAATTTCATGAATTCCAGAGCCGGATTGTGCAGGGTCTTTTGCTCGGAATGCAAGGTTAGGGGGGACACCCAACTCAACGGCAGCCTGCCGATGGACTCTCTTTCGAAGATTGTCATCTTTACAATTTAACTTCAGTCTCGGCGAGATACGCATGGCTGTTTGAATCACATCTCTGTCGAGATATGGCGCCCTGAGTTCAATGGAGTGGGCCATCGTAAGTTTGTCCTCTCTTTCAAGGGTATCAGTATAGAGATAGGTGAGGTCTTCCCAGAGTTTCTCATGAAGCCTCAGAAACCCGAATTCGGCAAGGACATCATTATACCAAGGATACCCTGCAAAGAGTTCATCTGCAGCCTGCCCTGTGAACATGACTCTGATATTATCTTCCGCAGCCAACTTTGCAGCAAGATACATAGGTATCGCCACTTCCACCTGAAGAAGACCGCTTTCTTCGACATCTTTTATCACCTCAACCAGTATTTCATCTACCATTTTTTCGTCTATGAGAGTCATTTTGAGATCGAGTCCCATCTCTTTTGCGACCGACCGTGCAGCAATAATATCGCTGGATTCTTTAGTGCCCGTGCAGTAACAAATAATATTTTTTCCCTCTCGTTGCAAGAGTTTTGAAATAAGAACGGAATCAATGCCTCCTGAAAAAATAATCCCGATACGGGACTCCACTAAGCCCTGTAACCTCTTCTGAATTGCGGCAATCAAAACTTCCTTGTAAAGTTCGACCGCTTCTCTAAAATCAACGATATCAATCTGCGGAAATTGGAGGTGAAATCCTCCATGTACTTCAGAACCGGAATCGTCTATTCTTAATATATCTCCAGGGTTCAGCCTCACCGGGTTGTCTTTTCCATTCCATAGGGCCTTTTTTTCCGAAGCAAAGTACGTGACCTCTTCATTATCAATATAATAAAGAGGTTTTTTCCCTATGGGATCTCTAGCCACCACTACGGTCCGGCCATCTGTTGCGGCAATAGTATACATGCCATCCAAAAGCCCTACGATTTTTCTTGTAGCTTCCAAAAGATCGCCTTGATAAGCCTCCTCCAGCAGATGAACAATCACCTCGCTGTCGCTTGTGGTCTTTATATCATGCTGTCTATAGAGGAGTGTATTGAGTTTTTCATAATTATATATCTCACCATTATGAATCAGGACAATCTGCCCATCGCAGGAAGTATAGGGCTGTGTTGTTTTCTCATCCCCAATAATCTTTAACCTTGAATGACCTAAAGCGATTTGGCTTTTTTTAAAAAGTGCTCCTCTGAGTTCATCTATTTTATCAACTTTCATCAACTTCCCGTCAAGAAATATGCCGTGGGAATCAGGGCCCCTATGGGCCATTTTTTTCAACATGTCGTATATGTCCGTTGATTTGATACTTCCGTTCTGGCTAAAATGCCCGCAAATGGTACACATCAAAATATCTCCTTTCTGATTTTGAGATCACGCAATTCACAAATAACCCTAGACAATTTAAACTGTATCACCATGACCGCATATGGATGCAATCAGTCCTATAATCTCCTTTAAAGATGCTGTCTCCTTCGAGAAAAAGCATTTGGCCCCTTTTTTATATGCGGCATCTCTATATTCAGGAAGATCATGGTTGGTAAATATCATAACCACTGTGCGAGGATACCTCTCTTTTATTTTTTCTGTCAGGGCAAGCCCATTTTCTCCGGGCAAATCAATGTCCATAATAATGAGATCCGGGCAGAAACTATGAAGCTTTTCGAATGCTTCTTTCCCATCCGATGCATCTTGCATAGATACAAAGGGAAGGAATGACAGAAAATTCTCTTTTAGCTTCTTTCGAAAATCGATATTGTCTTACACGATCAACAGCCGAACCACTGAAAACATTTATCCAGCGCAGCCCAATAGTTTTTCCTATAGTAATTAATTCATCAATGGCCGGCCCCCTCTTTGAGACTATAGCGATGCTGTAATAGGCTCTTTACAAAATATTATACGTGTGATATACAGATTAAGCAATACATGATTGCATGTATTGATCACAGTGTATACCCTTATTTATCATGCGGCATGAGAATGAATGGAAAAAGTCTTATGGGGAAATAGCTTGAAGGGACAAAAAGCGCGCATCGTTATAGCCGAGGATCAGAAGATACTGAGAGAAGGATTAAAATCCATTTTAAACTCGGATGACAACTTTGCAATCGTGGGGGAAGCGGAGGATGGTTTAGAAACCATTCGATGCATTGAAAGAAACAAACCGGATCTTCTTCTATTAGACTTAGGCATGCCGAGAATGAGCGGAATATCAGCTCTGAAAGAGATTAAAAGTAGATATTCGAATGTGAAAGTCTTGATCTTAACTATTCATGAATCCGAAGAGTTTATTCTCGAGGCGTTTCGCTCAGGAGCAGATGGATACTGTCTCAAAGATGCCAGTTATTCCGAATTACTCTTGGCTTTGAGAGGTATTTTGTCAGGAAAACTCTATCTCAGCCCCGTTATCTCCGAAAAAATACTTGAGGGGTATCTTGAGGATAGGAAAAAGCTTAAATCAAGCACCACATGGGACAGCATCACCCAAAGAGAGAGGGAGGTATTGAAGCTGGTGGGCGAGGGGTACAAGAATAAAGAAATTGCCGACTATCTCTGCATCAGTATGAAAACCGTGGAAAAACACCGAAGCAATATCATGGGAAAGCTTAATGTACATACTGCGTCGGAATTGACAGCATATGCCATAGAAAAGGGTCTTGTTACAAAATTAAATGAAAGACCATAGGCATTTGATAAGTGTTCCTCCTCCCCTGCTGGAAATGATCTTCCATGCCCCGCCATAGCGTTCTACACGTTCCTTCATGGTGTCTAATCCCATTCCATTGGAACCTGTATCTTCCAAAGGATCTTTTGGTTGATCAAATCCCATGCCGTTATCCTGAATCAACAGCTCTATATTCCCCTCTTTTTTCTTCAATGAGATGCGCACAAGATTTGCTCCACTGTGTTTAACCACATTATTGAGGGCTTCCTGAAGGATTCGGTATATCTGAATTTTTAAGGGGTCAGGGACTTCGTTTTCTTCTATCTCAATATCTCTCTCCACTCTGATTCCTGAGTGGATTTTCTGAAATTCCCGACAAAATCCATCAACAGTGATCATGATTCCCAGATCATCGAGTGCCGTCGGTCTGAGACTTCTGCAGATTCGCTTTGTCTCACTTATTGCATTTTGAACCATGGAGACAACCTGTTGCAAGGTGCTTCTTTCCTGAACCGGTTCTTTTTCCATATCAGTAATGTATTTCTCTAAAGCATACTTAATGGCAGTGAGGCCTGAACCAATAGTATCATGAAGGTCCTTGCCAATCATTTTCCTTGCCTCTTCCTCAGCTTCTAAAAGTTTGCTGGAGAGAATTTGAATATGTCTTTTGGATTCTCCTAAGAGTTTTTGAGCCTGTTTTCTCTCAGTAAGGTCGACAAAAGACGCCATTCTGCC
>JAXHVA010000198.1:0-5065 GCA_034189035.1 Thermodesulfobacteriota bacterium | reverse complement strand
CAACAAGCCGTTTAAGTCGGATATTTTCTGTCCCAAAAATTGCAATAAGCATTATTTACCCGTGAATACATCATTTGATCACAGGCAATTATTGGGCCAGAAAATACCGCTTAACTAAATGTTAGCCCTTTTTAACCAATGGAAAAGCAACATGAATCAATCTGTTAACGTAAAAGAATTTGCCCGCATCATGGTCAATCGACTTGATGAGGTTAAACGACTTGTATTCTCACAAAAAAACGATATTGACAGCGATTTTCCTAGCTGGAAATCAAAAAGAGAAGAGAATCAAGGCGATTACTTGGCGCATGATTCACGTCGTGAATTATTCGTTTCCATTGTCACAATTATTGAAAATGCCCAGCTGAGTTATATGTTGTTAGGTGACCACTTAACAGACAACAACTGGTGGAACCAACGTCTTGAGGAAGTTTCTGAAAGCAAGAAAAGCTCAGTTCAAAAAGAATATGCAATTATGATTAAGTGGTTTGTGCTACACAGCTTGTTTTCGGTCGTGGAAGAAACCTTAAGATCGATTCAGCGTTCATCCCCTGATGTATTTGTTGTTAATGGGCGTTTTAAAAGCATTGCAAAAATCACAGAATCGATTCTTTCAAATTCCGCAAAAACCGAATATCAAGAGTTATTTAAACTCGTGAGATTAACAAGAAATACTATTCACACGAATGGAGTATTCCTTCCTGAAAATGGGGACAATGTGACGATAAATTATCAGGAAATTGATTTTGTGTTTAATGTGGGTGGAGCACTTGAATGGCTAGATGATCAAACTGCTGTCTGGTTCATTGATGCAATTTCAACTGCTATGAACTCAATCATTCGATCTAACGTTATTAGCGAGATTGATTATTGCCCAAGAACCATGATGTGATTATATCCGTTAATCGTGCTAGGAGCCGGGGCTAACAAATGTTTCAACCTGACGTTTTTCGCCGTTCCGTTCGCTATGCTCACTGCACTCTGAAAAACGCAGGTTAAACAGGCGTTGGGCTACTTGATCGTAAGGAGAATACTATGAAAAGAGCTATTTGGATATCTTATGACTTTGGTGTTCGTGGAGACTACGAGGGAATTTACACGTGGTTGGATGATCATGATGCGATAGAATGTGGTGACAGTATCGCATTCCTGAAATTTGAATTTTCAGGTGAGTTAATCCAAGATCTCAAGAAGGACATCAAAGATTCAGTTAATGTGACAAAAAAGACAAGAATATACGTGATCTAGCGCGATACCACGACGAAAAAAATGAAAGGTCGCTTTATTTTCGGCACAAGGAAGTCTCCACCATGGACAGGATATTCTAGTGGTGAAGAAGAAATTGAAGACGAAGAAAGTTGAGCTATGGAATACACACTTGTAGACACAGGTATTTGGATTGCGATGTTCGATCCAAGAGATCAACACCGAGCGCGGGTTGATGAAATTGCAGAGTATCTTGATCTTTGTCACCTTATTCTGCCTTGGCCGACCCTTTACGAGACACTCCGAACAAGATTGACCCGAAATCGTAATGCATTGCAAAGTTTTGAGGCATATCTCAAACGACCTCGCATCTCGTTTTTAGACGACGAACCCTATCGTGAAACAGCTATAGATCTGTGCTTCTCATCTGGATTGCAGGCAAATAGACCTCTAAGCATGGTAGACTGCTTGCTCAGACTTGTTCTTGACGACACTAATATCAAAATTAATTACTTGGCTACATTCAATTATAGTGACTTTATTGACATCTGCCAGAAAAGGCAGATTGAAATAATGTAAATGTGCCCAACCACGGCATTGAGTGCGACGGCAAAAAGCCGCCGCGCCTCATGCCGGCCGTTATGTGTAAAGAATATCAAAAGGAATAGCTATGGAACCATTATCAATAATTGCGATCGGAGCAGCAGTCGGTGGAGCCGCCGGTAAATTCGTTGAAAAAGCATGGGACTCAGGAGAAAAGTGGATACAGACCTTTTTCAAGGACCACAAAGAAGTTGTCCAACAAAAAGCAACTGAAAACACAATGGATTTTTTGAATGAGTTAGCTCAAAAGGTCAAGCAGCTAGAAGATTCTAAACAAATTCCAAAAGAAAAAATTGATACTGCACAGGACCACCCTGACTTTTCCGTGTTATTGCAAAAAGCGTTATTGACATCTGCACAAACTGACAACAAGGATAAACATATCATTCTTGCTCGATTGGTTTCAGAGCGACTCAAATCAGAGCCAGAATCAATATTAGCTTTGGGTTCAAAAATGGCTTGTGATGCAATTTCCTATGCAACTGTTGATCAATTAATGATTCTAGGATTGGCAGTAAATTTTTACGGAATTAGACCTAATCCCTTTCCGCCAGCTGGAATACAGGAAAACAACTTTCAGGCGTGGTTGGATAGCTGGTTAACAGTAAGCCTCAAACCATATCAAAAAATTAAGTTTCGAATTATTGACATTACACATCTTGAATCTCTATCGTGCTTGAAAGTAAATGCATTTATTGGTCGTGGTTTAAATGACATGTATACTAAAGACAAATTCAAGTTTGATTTCGAGCAACTTAAGGATTCAGATTTGCGAGAATCAATGAAAAGGATATGGAATGATGGACTGCAAAAGATTGACCTTACAACTGTGGGACAAATAATAGGAGTTTCGGTTTCAGACTTATTGACAAACACAACTACTACTTTTGATGGATGGGAATGATTGAAGAGACTATAAACATAGACAAATCATTCGAGAATCACAAAATGAAAGGAACACATAACCAGTCATTGGAGCCGACTGCACTAGCTGGTTTGATTGGCAGCAGTCTAGCGGCCAAGTTGCGTTTTGCTTAGGATGAGCGTGGTTTTGCGCAGCGCCGTGCATCGGCTCAATTCGGGCGTTGAACAGACCCGCTAGCGCGGGGGAAGGTAATAGAAAGGCCATGACAACAGCGAGATAAGAGATATAAAGGGACAGGCAAATAATACTTGATTGAGTCTACAACATATGATACAAACTAAAAGCAAAAAAAAGAATATTCAAGGAGGAAAATACATGCCAAGAATTGCCAGGATGATCATCAAGGGAGAAGATATGGTCTATCATGTTATATCAAGAACAGCACTTGACGGATATGTAATGGGGGATATTGAAAAAGAATACTTACTTAAACTCATCAAGCGACTGAGCGCAGTGTACTTTGCTGAAGTACTCGGCTTCTGCCTCATGGGAAACCATTTTCATCTTGTGGTGAGGATGCATAAAGGGGACAAGTATTCAGATGACGAAATGAGACAACGGTTTGATTTATACTATGGAAAGAATAAAAGAGAATTGACTGACGGACAGATCCCCTCCTTCAGAGAAAAGTGGTCAAACCTATCTGAGTATGTGAGGGAAATCAAACAGGGATTCTCCAGGTTTTACAACAGACTCCATCACAGAAAAGGATTCTTCTGGTCTGACAGGTTCAAAAGCGTTCTCGTAGATAACGGAGAGACCCTGATCAATTGTCTGGCATATATTGATCTTAACCCTATACGCGCAGGAATATGCAACAGACCGGAAGAGTATCGCTGGTGTTCCTTGGGGTATCATATACAGACCAATAACAATGATGATCTTCTCTCTTTAGACTTTGGTTTAAGGGAATTCGATGTGAAGACCGATGATGAGAGGTTGAGAAAGTACCGTGAATATGTATATGAGAAGGGATCACTTCTGGGTATTGAAAAAGAGAGAGCAAAAGGTTTTGAGATAAGTCCAATTGACAGGTTCAGATACAGAACCAGGTATTTTACAGACAGTGGGGTAATAGGAACCAAGGTATTTGTACAGAGATGCTATGAACAGTTCAAACACCATTTTTCTTCGAAGAATGCAAAATTACCAAAAAGCATCAAAGGCTTGGACGGTGTGTATTCCATGAAGCGTCTTTCAGAGAGGTTGTGATGTAACTCAAATAATTCTTATCAAGTATACATGACCCCACTAAACTTGACGACTCACTCATTCATCCAGCTCATCCAATCCAATTTACCGAAAAATCCTTTACAAACCCCATATATATTGGTAGGCTAACGTAAACGAGGCTCAGTCCAACTGAGTCTTATCCATCATCCCGCTCTTTTTCAAAAGATTTCTCCTAAAAAGTCACTACTGCTACAATTCAAACCTCCATCATTACAGACAGCGGCACGAAGGATAAGACTCTATAAGTTATGCCAGGAGGTTAATGGAAGGAGTGTTAAAATGCTTAAATCAATTCTTACAGGCTATATTGACAGTGCATTGTCTCATGCCGAATATGACAAATTGGAAGATGGGACATTTTCCGGTCGAATTCCTGGATGCAAAGGAGTAATTGCTTTCGGGAAAACATTGCGTGAATGTGAAAATGAATTACAGTCCACTCTTGAAGACTGGATTTTTGTCGGGCTAAAATTAGGCCACCAACTTCCAGTTATCGATGGATTTGATTTGAATAAGGAACCTACCCATGAGTCAATGGCAGCCGTGTAAGCGAAGGCTTTTCATAAAACGATTGGGGAAACTCGGTTTCGATGGGCCATACTCTGGAACCCGTCATCAGTTTATGATATTTAAAAACCACCGTTTAAGTATTCCGTCAAATTCTGAGTATTCCGTTCCCCAATTGAAAATGATGATTAGCGAAGTGGAATCAATCATTGATCGTCCTATATCCACCGATGAATGGAATAATTTGGCATAACAACGCTATTCTCGTGAAGGGGGGGGCAAATTTTTCCTCTTTACAAAAGTCGAACATGGATGGGAGGCGGGTCGGATCAAGCTAACAACTGAAGTAAAGAACTTTATCTCTCAAAGCTTGCTTTAAAATGCTCTCAGGAATGGTTTTTTAACCTTAAAATAACCCATTTAAAACAACGGCCCAACAAAAACATTCTGCGGACAAGCCGCAGATGTTTACGTTCTCGGCGACGCTGCGCGTCGCCGAGAATCGCGGTGCTGACTTCGTCAAGTACCTTGTTCCGTCGCGCTCCGCGCGCCAGAACAAGGTACTTGACCGGACACCGTGAACCGCACAAT
>JAXHVA010000197.1:0-5077 GCA_034189035.1 Thermodesulfobacteriota bacterium | reverse complement strand
TAATAAAGGCAAAATGATCCCGCCTTTTGCTGCCATTGAAAGGGTAATCGACTATAAGTTTTATCAATTTGGCTGAGATGCTTTATAAATAGGGTCGTTATTGAAGATGCAGGGAGTTAAAATGAATAACGACGATATTTCAAGCTCTGATGAAATACAATCCTTTGAAGAATACTTCAAAGAGCTCAATGTCTCATGGGGAGAAGCAGAAAAAAAGATTGTGTGGAAAGTCGAGGAGCTGATTCATGAGCTTGACCCTCTCCAATCAGCCGCAGTATTTTGCGGCCTATCAACAGTCGGTTGTCTACAAAGTAATCATATTCATATTTCTAATTTGGTCCATGCATCGCTGAAGTTCGGTCAGGGCACAAAGGAAATAGGAAAAGAGCGTATTGTTCAGTTATTTAAATTGCTTGGGGGCTCAAGTATTGGCAGGCATGAAGACCCTGCTGAAGATGTATTTATTGCTACTGTTTGCACAAAACGTGGATCATACCGAATATATGAAGGCAATTGGGAAGGATCAATCTTCTTTTTAGAGCGATTTGTCGATATTGCAGACGGCATGCCAGAGGGTGGTCGTCATCATTCCACCAAACGATCGGTTCATGCATTACTTCAACTTTCAGATATTGTAGTATCTCGAACAGAAAATGAAGCCAATGTCGTAGCTGCTCCTTATCCCGAGTCTGATATCCCACCAGAGGTATTGCTACATCTGAGTTTACTTCGCCAAAATGTACGGTTTACTGAAAGTGAAATTAAAGCATATGGTTTTGAAATAGCCGACTTATCACCATTTATGTTCAGTATATATTCTGTTAAAGAACTACCTTTTCCATCCCATCAATCGCTAACAGATCTGGATAAGTTTCCGATTCTTGATGCTGGGAACGGCGATTATTTTTTATTCCCACAAGGCGTTAGCACAGCTATTCGAAACTATATTATGACTGCGTACACCAATACGAAGCGGGATCGAGACGCTTTGACAGCCAATATGATCAAATCTTATCAGGTACTATTGCAAGGATACAAGATATTAGGTGCCCTACATCCACCCCCTATAAATGCATTTTTCCCCATCCGCTCTGACGATGTCTTCATTCAAGAGTTTTTATTAGAGGTTTCTAAAGGAAGACCGCTACATTTAGTGATTATTTTTGATGGATTTTATGGGAATCTCAGAGATTGGGCAACCACTGCACCGGCCATCATTACCGATGAAGAGATTGGTCTGACCAGACGAATAGAATACGCAAAAAAAGGCTTTGTCGAGGTATCCGTCGTTAAACATGGTATCACTTTGCTTGTTTCTGCTGGCTGGGGAAGACCAAGGGGGTTTGGCCTTAACTTTCAGGACACAGATGATTTGAGTTTGCGCCATATTTCGGCACATGATTTTTGTCATTTAAGTGACCATCCCCAGATGAAACCTTTGAATCTTTGGCGTATAATCAACGCCGAAAAATTCTTTACATCCATCGGCGGCAAGATTTTTAATATAAATGGGATGCTTAATCTTTTTGGGTGGCTAATCGAGAATGAATGGCACATTGTTCCCCATGAAAATATGCCTCAGGAAGACCTACCTCCAGAAATAACGATGACTATACCAACCAATCATATCGCAGATGTTCGTATGGTTGCCAGGCAGTCAAAAGATACAATAATGGTTCCTGATATTGATGGCGTAACAAAAGCCGTTATTAGATATGCTGGAAGCTCGTATTTCCGTGAAGATGAACATATTCCACTTTATGGATGCCTTGAGTCGATTAAGCGGGGTAAGCTTTCCGCAGCTTATCTTGGCAAGTCTTCGTTATGATGGTGCTGCGTTAATGATCCAAACAAAAATGGACCAGACTTTCGCATATGGGATAGCGCCATCCATTGGCTTCCTCGAATTGATAAGGAAGTACATGAGATTGGTTTGAATGTTCCGAACATCATGGAACGGCAACTTTGCATTAATGATCATAAGGAAGTAATTGCGCTTTGTGAGCAATTTTCATCTATCTCACTAAACCAAGCAAAAATTCTGACAACAATACGGACATGCCCCGATGGCTTATTGAATAGAGCGGACAATGCGGGTGAAGCCACATTGGTAAGGAGCTTTTTTGGTGAGTTATTGACGACGGACAGCAAAGAGGGTGTTGTTGACGATCTGATTAAAGCCATCTTTCCAAACAAGGATGCTAAATATTGTCATTTTTTACTAGCCAGAACTTATGACGATTATGTTACTGAAAGCCTACCAGAGCCTATATTGATAGAGAAATCAGATGACACCAATCTGCGATTGGGCCTTTGGTGGGTAGATGGAACGAAAGGTCGTTTTCTTAAAATACATGGAGCTGAGGCTTGTCTTAAGCATCTGAATGAGGTGGTAGACAAAGTATGGAATGAAATATCAAAAGGATTGAAGACATATCGGAAGGCAAACCTATGTGCGAAATTGCTTCTTAACATAGAGGCAATTAGAAAGGCGAAAGCAGTATGGGAGAGGACCATTCATGCTTGCCTTGCCCCTTCATGAGGATAAGGAAAACGTTTTTGATGTTGCAACTCGTGAGATTGGCAGATTTAATGCTGCAAAAGTATAGGGAGTCGATTGTTGGTTGAGATGGCAGTCTGCTCGTGCCCTGAAGAGGCAGATGCAGAACCAGACGAACTGGATATTTCAACCTTCTTGGGGTATGCGATTTTATTGTTTCACTTAGGTGCTTGGTCTGACGCCATTAGATCCAGCCTTTATCCTTCTGAAATACATATCAGTTCCTTTGGACAGGTGATGCTGGATTATGATTTCGAAAAAGCTGTACTGTTACCGTATCAATCAATGTTTGGTAGTTGACAAAAGGAGTCGGAGGCTGAAAAATACGAACGATTGTATGATGATCCTGTAGATGCTACCTCAGTCGAAGAGGTTTTCCCTGCCGACTATCTTTTTCCATGGGAAAAGGAATATCATGTTTCTGCCAACATCATGAGAAAAATTATCGATTCAATCGAAGATTTAGGAATCACTGATCGAGAAGCAGTCTATACAATTAGGAAATCAGATCTTACCAGGCACTTGAGAAACACAATTAAAGGCGTAGCTGATCAAAATATATTTCTGTTTTTATCAAAAATATCTCTTCCAGCACGCTCAATATGGGATCAAGATAAAAACTCTCTGCCAAATGATATGCATCTTCAGGATTGGTATCCATGGAATTTTCGACGGAGATTATCATTAGTATCTAAACCGATTGTTCAACTTGATCGCAGTGAAGATCCATTACTCGTTATTAGTCCTGGATGCATTCGCAAATGTGTTTGGTACTTGTTATCTAACTCACTTGATGCCAAACTTGATGAAAGGCATTTCTATTCGAATGAAATGAAGAAATGGATCGGTGAGCGTCGAAATCAACTTGGTATAGATTTCAATCGGACAGTTGCCCAGAAAATAATTGATTTAGGTTGGGAGGCCGAAAATGACATTTTAGTCACTAGGTTGCTAAATTGTAAAACTAAGGTTAATTATAGAGACATTGATGTGCTCGCATGGTCCAAAAAGCTTAGAGTTGTTGTTGCAGCTGATTGTATAGATTTGTACTTCGCAAAACACATAAAGAGATTAGGAACCAAATAAACGAATTTCTGGGTAGGATTGAAAAAACGGCAAAAGAGATCGCTTACTTAAACATTTTGATTGCCTTGATGTTTTGTCTTCAAACATTTCCGCTGTGGTAATTATGTTGGTATAAAAGAACTTTCACAAATTCATGGAATAATTGTTTTCAGCCAATGAAATGTGGCTGAATACGCACCACAAATTACAAGTGATCGCATCCATGTCTGTGCTATCGAGATGTTGGCAGAGCCTATAAAGCTTGTTCCAGCATTAGTTCCTTGGAGTTCAAATTAAGAAGTCATGCAATTTTTCATACTGAAATAGCTAACATTTCGTTTCACCTGACATCATGGGCCTGCGCCCCATGATATCAGGTCAACTTTCCGTTGTTATGCGGCGGCAATCTTGAAACGTATCCAAACAGGATCAGGAAATAAAAACGTATAACAATGGATAATAGTAGTTAAAGAAAGGAAGAATGCGTATGAAAAATAATCTATAGAGTCAGGCGGAATCAAATATACTAAAGGTTAAAATTCACCATTAACAAGAAAGAAGCACAGACATGACTCAAGAGTATTTGTCTTTTTCAGACCTCGCGGGGCTAGACTCAAGCCCAGATGCAGTCAGGTCAAAGTTCAAGGACCGCTTTGGCAAGAATCATGATGGTATTTCTCTAAATCACGAGACTTACTACGATGCGGTTAAGCCGCGGATCACCGAGCAATACTCTCATTATTGCTATAAGAGACTTGGGCAATATCAGTTCACCGAGGATTCCTCATAACCTCCACAGCAGGCAGTTGTCGGGAGCAATACAGCAATGAATAACGGTGATCAAGAAGCAGAGATATCATTGTCTGTGCAGGGAGCATGGACCGATACAACCGGTTGGTCGTCGTCGGTGACAACCGGAATGACTTTTTCTGAGGAATTCACTATTGAGGGTGTCTTCAAAATGGGAATGTCGTTTTCTGTTTCTGCTACAGCCGGGAAATCTGGCTCGTCATCCGTTTCAAAATCTTCGTCGGCCACCGTTACTGTAAAAGTACTACCGAAATCTAAGGTGACAATTCAAATGGTAGCAACGATGAAAAAGGAGAAGATGGATTTTAAAGTGCCCATTGATGTTTCAGGAATGTTCGGTGCAAACTTCCCTGACCGTGTTCAAGGGCACTATTTCTGGTTCTTGAGTGCCTCGGAGCTTCTACCAAAGACATCCGGTGAAATTTCTGGAACGATTGAGGGGACAGCGGCTTTTGATGTGCATACCGAAATCGGTAAAACAGAGTCGATCTAATCCTGACTTTTCACATTTTAATGTTGCATAACGAATAAGGTTAGATTGTGTGAGTGAAGCGAACCACAATCTGAACTGTTTGTTGGACAAGCCCGGTTACTATATATAGAAAATATCTTTTTTGAGTGAGGTTGGCGGAACAGGCAGAA
>JAXHVA010000196.1:0-5415 GCA_034189035.1 Thermodesulfobacteriota bacterium | reverse complement strand
GCATTATTTCTGATACTAAGTTTCCAAGTTCTATTGTCCCTGAAAATTTCAATTTTTTTGAAATTTACCTTTATTTTAAACAAGAAATATTTCTCAAAGTAGGTTTTTCGACAGGCTCGTTCGGCATCTGAAAAGGACACCAAAATAAATGATTGGCGCAATTGCAGGTGACATAATTGGTTCAGTTCATGAAAGCTCTCATATAAAACGTACCAATTTTAAGCTTTTTGTCCAAAACAGCAGATTTACAGATGATACAGCAATGACAATTGCCATTGCTGATGCAATTCTAAATGGAGAATCCTATGCAATAAAACTTAAAGAATATGGCAGGAAATATCCAGATAGAGGATATGGCGGGTTTTTTCGGAAATGGTTACAAAGCGATGATTTAAAACCATACAATAGTTTCGGTAACGGTTCGGCAATGAGAGTCAGTCCAGTTGGTTTTGCTTTTAACAAATTAAGTGAGGTTTTAGGTGAAGCCAAAAGAAGTGCCGAAGTTACACATAATCATCCCGAAGGAATCAAAGGAGCTCAGGCAATTGCTTCTGCTATTTTTCTATCAAGACAAACAAAAGATAAAAAAGAGATAAAAAAATATATTGAGAAAGAATTCAACTATAATCTGAATCAGAAAATAGACAATATAAGAAAGATGTATAAATTTGACGTAACCTGCCAAGGTTCAGTTCCGGAGTCAATTATCGCCTTTTTAGAATCGACAGATTTAGAAAATGCGATACGCCTAGGAATCTCATTAGGAGGAGATGCCGATACAATCGGCTGTATGACAGGTAGTATTGCTCAGGCATATTACCGAAAGATACCTATACAAATATATAAGAAAGTAGAGCAGATGTTAAATAAAGATTTATTCAAAATTGTGACAGATTTTAATGAAAGATTTAAAGTAAAATTTGATCTTGTGTAATAATGCTTAACCAGCCAGTACATCGGATTGCCATTCCGCTGTCGCTCCATAGCAAACGGTGACCGGCGACGTTGGCGCTCCGCTTCGCGGGGCATTATGTGTCATTCCCCAATCACATTGGATCCCTGAGCTCAAGGATCGTTCAACCCTCTTGCGCAGCAGCTGGACCTTTGCTAAAGGCAGATTTCCGATTTTGAAGTGAGTGCACTTGATAAGGTTGCGCCGGAGGTAGAGATAACCAATGCACACTTTTATAGTCAGAAGTCATCAACGACGACTATGGTAGCGGGGCTCGTCACAGCCCATACAAGGATGCGGGGGCTGCTTGCCTTGTGGATTGTGCTATTCACATTGTCTGTCCTTTTCCCTTGGCTGGGACCTGCACGGATCGGTACTGATGCCTCTCTTCTTCTTGCTGTCTGGCTATTCACTCGCTATCACCTATGGCAATACTGAATACAAAAGCCGATCTCAAGATGATGACAAAGAACAGCGAAAGCAATGTTCCAAGTTTGATTTGAGAAGCATCTACCCAAATCGCTTCGCACGAATCGCACCCGTCTATTATGTTGTTACCCTGATTGCACTCCCGCTGTCCATCTTCGGACATGGCTGGGTACCGCCTGCTGAGATTGGATGGGTATTTGTCACTAATCTGTTTGCCGTGCAGATGTGGACCAGTCTGCCACCACTGTAGTTCGTAGGCCCTGGTGGGCCATTTCCACCCTCGTCTTCTTCTATCTCATCTTCCCGTGGCTCCTGAAACGGCACCAAGACAGAACGGACCAGTCTTTGAACCGATCGATCACTGTTTTAACGGTAATGCAAGGCATCGTATATTTTGGTCTGTCGTTCGCCATCTACATATCGACGCTCGATGACCTCTGGACGTTTTAGGCCGCGCACGCCTGGCCCCTATCGAGGTTATCAGTTTTGAGATGGGGCTCTGGTGGCCGGACTTCTTGTGCTCCGTCAAGGACACCCTGATCGCAATACAGCCACTAGGGTAATGGGTGGGCCAAAGGAACAAGTAGACGAGGAGAGTCGACTGATACGCGGGTTTTTTTTCACTGTTCATCGCCGTCTAGTCCATCGTTCATATCTTAACAAAGATCGAATTTGTCGGATCATGGTGGATGCAAGGACTATTCCCGTTTCTATTGCTAAAAGTCATCGTTGGCCTGTCAATGGCCAATCGGGATGGAACTATGCGCTTGCTGAATTGGCGGCCCTTATTGTCTCTTGGCAAGACCTCAATGGCGTTGTATTTGGTGCATGAACCTATCATTCAGTACGTTGCATGGATCGCTTATCCCGATCAGTCATGGACCGAGGCGTTACCAACGCCGATGCCGGCTTGGGGAATAGCCATCGTGATTCCAGTGAGTCTCGTGCTAGCCGTTCTCCTGGAACGTTACGTTGAGACCTCAGCGCGGAATTACTTGAGAAGGAAGCAGCGTCGAACGTAACTAAAACGAGACATACTTCTGCCAAGTACATCCGTCCTTTACCAGGACTCGTATACCCGATGACTGATAGGAATAAAAAAACAAGAAAAGGACAATAAAAGGTACAGGCAAATAATACCTTATGTGATTTAATTATTATGAATATTAAAAAATGATTTGTTCCGATTCAATAAATCACATACATTAATGGTAGAGTCACCAAAGATCCACTTTTTTATTAGTGAAGTTCAAGGCGTTTCTACAGACTTTTTAAGCAAGCAGCATCTCTTCTTTGAGGTTGACAATTTAGAGCATGTTATCTCGGCATTAGAAGAACTTGGCATTTCTGACTATAAAACCGGAGATTTTGGGATATTCCAGCATCGGAACTATAAGTGGTGTGAGTGGCGTGATCCTGAAGTCTAAATATTACTTTGGGTAACAGCGCCCGTTAATGCCATATTTCTCGATGGACTCTCATTACAACTTGTCTTTTGAAAATATATCAGCAGAAAATATATATATCCTAGTATCCTTATCCTTCCATGCATCCTTGGTTAATCCCGCTTTATTACAGGTCTGCTCTAGGAAAGTTATCCTGTCCCATCCATATTCTGTCGCCACCTGAGGAAGAAGCAATCCAGAATGATATCCCTTCTCAATGTATATACCGTGTTTTCCTACTTCAATCTCTTTGAGATCATCTACCTTCAAAAGAGGTGTTAAGACTGAAATCTCTATATGGAGGTCATTAAGCTCATCCTTTGTAACCGGTTCGAATCTGGGATCATTGAAGGCTGCGGCAGATGCCATCTCTTGAATGGTAATATGGAGAGGCCTCCTCCCTCTGATATTCCCTATGCATCCTCTTAACCTGCTATGCTTGTGCAAAGAGACAAATGCACCCCTCTCCTCTTTCAGGACATCCGAGCTTATATCAAACTCAGGCAGATCCTGGTCTCTTGCTTTGCTTTCGATAGTAGTCCTGGCGATTTCCAGAAGGGTATTCTTCTCTTCTTTATTTAGCCCCAAGTCTACACCGACCCTCTTATTCTCTCTTAGATCTTTTAGCTTATCTATGTTTTTATATAAAAGAGCGGATGCATACCCCACCACCCTTGACTTATCTCCGGTCATATCCCCTGAATTTGCATATCTTAAGACGCGAGTCTTATTAGCTCCTAGCTTTCTGGCAATCAACATAGCAGTGATTACAGGTCCACCTCCACAAGCCTCACACCTTCCTTTATCCAAAGCCTGTGAAAGCCCTTCTGGATCAAATGCTTCGATATGCTTGAGAACGATATTATCTAGATGAACGGCTTTATCATAATGGTGAAAATGAGAAAGGTCTGTGCTTGCTATAATCAGTACCTTTTCATCCTTTATTGTCTTTACAAGAGCCTCACTCAGAAGGTTAGAAGTATTGAAATCCTGGCTGCCCATTACAATGGGTACCAGTTTAAACTCTTTTAAAACTACCTGCAAAAACGGCACCTGTACTTCCAGCGAATGCTCACTGATATGGGCTTGAGGATGATACCCTATCATCGAATCCTTCGCAATAATCTCATTGCTCAAATCTTCATCTATCGGAACCACTCCAAGAGGAGTCCTGTAGCCTCTCTTATTATACACCGATGCCCCTTTAAAATATGCCCTATGACTCGGTGCGATGACTATAACCCTGGAAAAATCCGATCCTTCAAGTAGCTTATACCCAAAGGCCGCAACCTGACCTGAATACATGTATCCGGCATGGGGAGAAATAAGGGCCACAATCCTTCCATCAAATCTTTCCTTTTTTACATTACTTAAAAAGTCCTTTATCTGTACCCTCAACAGAGCTGGGTCAGACGGGTAGAATGCCCCGGCCACAGCAGGCTCTCTTATATTAGTTCTTTCACCGTCAGTCTTTTCCATTTGCTTCACTCCCTTTTCAGTTTCTGTTTTCCCCTTACAAACCAGAAAGAAGATGCCAGTAAATAACAGCAATACTAACACTATAACTCTGGAAAGTAAAGATAATGAAAAGGTTGTTCTCATTTCTTCTAAAAAAGTGCCTTTGTAAACCTCTTTGCATTAAATACTTTTAGATCGTCCATCTTTTCACCGATTCCTACATACCTCAAAGGAATCTTGAGCTCATCTGAAATACCGATTATGATTCCACCTTTAGCCGTTCCATCGAGTTTAGTTAAAGCGATGCCGGTAATATCTGTCTCATCTTTAAACAACTTTGCCTGTGAAATAGCGTTCTGACCGGTAGTGGCATCTAGGATAAGAAGGACCTCATGGGGAGCATCAGGTATTTCTCTTTTGATAATCCTTTGAATCTTTTTTAACTCTTCCATCAGGTTTACTTTGGTATGGAGCCTTCCCGCAGTATCGATAATCAACACATCAATACCCCTTGCAGTAGCTGCCTTTATTGAATCGAAAACCACAGCCGAAGGATCAGCCCCATCTTGATGTTTAATTACTTTACAACCAACCCTTTCTCCCCATATGTCAAGCTGCTCTATGGCAGCGGCTCGAAATGTATCGGCTGCAGCCAGAATAACACTCTTACCCTCCTGTTTAAACATGTTGGCCATTTTGGCAATGGTCGTTGTCTTCCCAACACCATTGACGCCAACAACCAATATTATAAAAGGCCGGGATGAAATCTCAATAGGTTTCTCCTGAGCTTCTAAAATTTCCAGTATGTTTTCATAGAAACATTTCTTTAAAAGCTCCGGATCGTCAAGCTCTTTTCTCCTTACTTTTTCTTTTATACTTTCGATTAACTTAAAGGTCGTCTGCACTCCTATATCGGAGGTAATCAACACCTCTTCGAGTTCTTCTAAGAGTTCATCATCTATCTCTTTTTTACCAAAAACGAGCCGGTCTACCTTTCCTGTAAAACCCTCTCTTGTCCTTGACAATCCCTCCTTCAGCCTATTGAGAATGCCCTTTTCATCCTTTTCACTCTCTTTTTTTATTTCCTCTTTCTTTCTCTTTTTTTCTTCTTTTTCTCTCTTCTTTTCGTCT
>JAXHVA010000195.1:0-5450 GCA_034189035.1 Thermodesulfobacteriota bacterium | reverse complement strand
TTCATATCGGATATGCTTTCCTGATTCATACCCGTATCCGACGGCTTTACCTCTGCCTTTTCGATATTTGCAGCATAATTGCAGAAATCACAATTCACGATTGCATCTTCCCCAGAATCTGCAAGTACCATAAACTCATGGGAAAAACTGCCGCCTATTGTCCCTGTGTCGGCTTCCACAGCTCTAAAATCGAGTCCACATCGCTCAAAAATCCTCATGTAAGCATCAAACATTTGATTATAACTCTCTTGTGCAGTATCTTCATCTACATCGAAGCTGTACGCATCCTTCATGACGAACTCTCTGCACCTCATCAGGCCGAATCGAGGTCGAATCTCATCACGAAACTTTGTTTGAATCTGGAACAGGTTCAATGGAAGCTGGCGATAGGATCGTATCTCCCTTTGAATCAAATCAGTAACAACCTCTTCATGGGTAGGTCCGAGGCAAAAATCACGATCATGCCTGTCTTTGAACCTCAAAAGCTCCTTTCCATACATCTCCCATCTGCCGCTCTGTCTCCAAATATCTGAAGGCTGAACACCGGGCAGAGTCACCTCCTGAGCACCTGCCCTTTCCATCTCTTCTCGAATAATCTGTTCTACCTTATTGAACACTCTTTGGGCAAGGGGCAGATAAGAGTAAATTCCTGTTGCCAGTTTTCTGATCATGCCAGAGCGGAGCATCAGTTTATGGCTAACAATTTCAGCCTCTGCCGGATCCTCCTTGAGTGTTGGAAGTAACATCTTCGAATAACGCATAGTCCTCTTCCTCAATATCAGTCTACAACCGTTAAATGCCTAATATCACGAGCCATTTCCTCAACTTCTCTTACAAATACATCTGCAAGCTCTCTCTCCTTTACCTTTCCAACCACCTCCCCCTTTTGAAACAAAACCCCAAACCCCTTCCCACCGGCAATCCCGATATCGGCCTCTTTTGCCTCACCAGGCCCATTGACTACACAACCCATAATGGCTATATTCAAAGGAGTAGAAATATTGGTGAGTCTCCTTTCTATATCATTGGCCAAATTGATCAGATCGATCTCACATCTACCGCATGTTGGACATGAGATGATGTTTATACCCCTCTCACGGAGTCCGAGGGCCTTGAGTATCTCATACCCGGCCCGGACTTCCTGTGCAGGGTCTGCGGTTAATGAAACTCGGATAGTATCTCCTATCCCCTCATTCAGGATGATGCCGATACCTATAGATGACTTTATCATTCCAGAAAAAGATGTGCCTGCCTCTGTAATACCTACATGAAGGGGATAGTCGATCTTCTTGGACATTAACCTGTACGCCTCTATTGTATCCAAGACATTGGAAGCCTTTATTGAAAGCTTGATGTCGTGGAACTTCATGGACTCAAGGATGTCGACATGATTGAGGGCACTTTCCACCATGGCAACAGGGCTTGGATGGCCATGCTTGGCTAAGAGCTTTTTCTCTATGGAGCCGGAATTGACTCCTATTCGTATCGGTATTCTTCTCTCTTTGGCAGCCTCTATTACTGACTTTATCTTTTTCTTGCCGCCAATGTTACCGGGATTGATCCTCAAACCATCAACACCTTCTCCGATAGCCTGAATGGCCAATCTATAATCGAATTGGATATCTGCTACAAGAGGGATACTGATCCCCCTTTTAATCTCACCCAACCTCTTAGCAGCCTCCATGTCTGGAACTGCTGCCCTTACAATCTCACACCCCAGCAATTCCAATCTCTTGATTTGCGATATTGTAGACTGGGGATCTCTTGTGTCCGTGTTTGTCATCGATTGAACCGAGATTGGAGCTCCCCCTCCAATTTTGACATTACCCACAGAGATTTGTCTTGTAACCTTTCGTTTCATGAGATTATATAGCGAAAAATTATAGTCATAAAACGCCGTAAATCCTCTTAATATCTATAATATATCATCCAGGGCTATCTTGAGTCAAGGAGAAACGAGGCATGATAAATCTTCTTGACTCTTCAAAATCCATTTCCTATAATCATTTTACCTTTCATTTTATTAAAAAAATTTTTAAAACAGATTATCTGACTACTTACTATGGATGATACAGTTTACAGCATTAGAAAGGACTTGGAATTTTTCCCTATTGACCACAATGGCCAGCGCTTCATCCTCATTAATGACAAGCTTGGGCTGGTTCAAGAGGGAAAAGCAATAAGTCTTCCACTCTATCAAATCATGACCCTTTTAGATGGCAGTAACACTATGAGAGACCTTCAGTTAGAGCTGATAAGACAAAGGGGTGGTATGCTGGTAGGAGAAGACGAAGTAAGGAGTCTTCTTCATGAACTCGACGAGTCATTCTTACTGAATTCCGAGAGGTTCAGGATAGCCAGAGACAAACTGGTCTTTGAATTCTCTTCAAAGAAGACAAGGCCATGTTCTCATTGCGGCACTGCCTATCCGAAAGACCCCACATTATTGAAAAGCAAGTTGGATGAAATTATATCAAGCCAATCAGCATTACCCAAACCAGAAGGAAAGACTATCGCATTGATCTGTCCACATATTGATCTGTCTGTTGGACACAAGGTATATTCCAGTGCTTACCAAATGCTTCAATATACAAGACCTTCAAGGGTGGTTCTACTTGGTGTGGGCCATCAAATGATAGATGATCTGTTCAGTTTAACGGATAAGGATTTCGAAACCCCTTTGGGAAGAGTAAAGAGCGAGACAACCTTAATTCACGTCTTACAAGAGGCTGGAGAAGATATCATTGCTGCCGATGATTTTATCCATCGATCCGAACACTCCATTGAGTTTCAGATCATCTTTTTACAACATCTGCTTGAAAAGGATTCTTTTACCATAATCCCAATACTTTGCGGTTTCATTCAATCGAACCTCTCTGATTTCAATAGAGATTCTTACCGGGAAATGGCAGGTCCTTTCCTTCAAGAGCTCTCGAATATCCTCATAGATACTGATGCGGAGACACTCCTTATAGCAGGGGTTGACTTCTCTCACATAGGTCCAAAATTCGGTCATAGAATGCCGGCCGTTCATCTTGAAAAACAATCTGAGACTCACGACAAAAGTCTCTTAGAGTCTCTCTCGAAAATTGACGCCGATCAGTTTTGGGAAGAATCGATAAAAGCAAAGGATCAGTTTAATGTATGCGGGTTTGCTGCCCTGGCTTGTATGCTCGAGGTATTACCCCAATGCAAGGGGAAGGTTTTCGATTATCAGATCTGGCATGAAGAGGCTTCCAGATCCGCTGTTAGTTTCTCATCGGTTGTTTTTACTTCATAGGATCAACTCGTTTTCCAATATAAAACTCTTTACGACCGGGCTATAAAACGACGAAACTGATAGATACTTGAGTATGGGAGGGTGCGTATCAGCTCTTCAAGATTTGTCTTTCCTTCTCGCACCTTTTCTATTGCGTCTTGCGACATAAACAACGTGTTTTCAATGGAACTTTCCCTAAGCTCATCAATGCTCGCCCCTTTGTTAATGAGTAAAATATCCCTATCGCTAGGCGTCCATAATTCTAGTACTGCAAAACGCCCACTGTAACCTGTATGGTTGCAGTGCGAACACTTCTGCCCTTTTTGCCATTTGATATCAGTTGGAGGATCATCGAAAAACTCTTTCAAGAGTTCTTTTGAGGGCAAATACTCGGCCTTGCATTTCCAACATACCTGTCGAACCAGTCGTTGGGATATAACCCCCATGAGACATGAGCCAATCAGACTGGGATCAACCTTGAGGTCTAGCAGACGGACAATTGAGCTTATTGCATCATTCGTATGCAAAGTGCTTAAAACGATATGTCCTGTTTGAGCCGCCCTAAAAGCCATTTCCGCTGTTTCTGAATCCCTGATCTCTCCAATCATAATCACTTCTGGATCCTGCCTTAAGAAGGCCCGGATATATTTTGCAAATGTATTTCCAATTCTTGTATTGACCTCGCATTGAGTAATGCCGTCATAAACATATTCGATAGGGTCCTCGGCCGTTAAAATCTTAATGCCTGGCCGATATAATGTCATAAGCATACCATACAATGTAGTGCTTTTCCCTGAGCCTGTCGGTCCAGTAGCAAGAATAATCCCTGCATTTCTCATCATTAAACTGGACAGACTGTCATTAATCCTTTGAGAAAAACCGAGTTGTTCGATTGATGTGGGAGCTTTTCGTGCATCTAAAATCCTAATAACTGCATTTTCTCCATAATATCCCGGAACAATTGATATGCGAAAGTCCACCTTGGTTGCTTTTCCATCCTTGATTATGCATGCACGAAAGCTTCCATCCTGAGGACGTCGTCTTTCAGCAATATCTAATTTCGCAAGGATCTTTATACGTGAAATGATCTCCTTTCTATTCCTGTTGATACTTTCTTGGAGCCCCGTCAAATTGAGGTCATGTAAGACTCCATCGATCCTGAACCTTATAGTGACTCGTTGATCCAAGGCCTCTATGTGGATATCAGAGGCTGATTTCTTTATTCCTGTGTTTATTACTTCCGAGACGATCATATCCGCTTTTCTAGCTTGTTGGGATTCGATGTACTTCGAGTTCTGCAAAGGTTCATCGATATCTTCCTCAAAGAGTTCTAAGGCAATATCTTGCTTAGTATGATCCACTTCATCGTAAAGCCTGGCAAATGCATCTTGTATGGCCACCCGCGTTGAGGTGACAACATTGATCGTAAGCCCGGTAGCTGCTTCAAGTTCCTCAATTAAGCTCAAATCTGTTGGGTCATCCATAGCTATGGTTAAGCTCTCTCCCATCTTTGCAATTGGGACAATCTGATTCTTGAACGCATATCTTCTGTTGATTAACCTCTCAAGGCTCTGATCAATAATGATGCTATCTAGATTTATGAAAGGGATATTGAGCTGGGTGCATAGAGACTGCTTCATATCCTTTTCAGTAAGTAAATTTAACTCAATCAACGCCTCTCCAAGACGGATGCCTGTCTCTTTTTGATAATCCAGAGCAGCCTCAAGACCTTCATCGGAAATAGCGCCAAGCCGTAATAAAACATCACCGAGTTTAAGACGTTTTCGATAATGATCTAAGAGAAAACTAAGCTGCCTTTGTGTAATCGCCTTCTTGTCTACCAATATTTGACCAATCGGCTTATAGTCGCCGATTCTATTTTGAATCCTAAAGGCATCTTCTAACTGGGAATTGCTGATCAGGCCCTCTCTAACAAGAATTTCTCCTATTCCTCGATCATAAGCCCCTGTAACAGTCGATCCATCCTCCAGATCCTTTTTCACGCCTCAAATTCTCCCCTTCCTGAAAAAACGAGGTCTCCCTTTTATTCACCAATTAATCAAACGTAAGCATTTGATAATAGTTATGGCCTTCGAGCCAAATCGTTAATTTTGTCAAGATGATCCGCAGGATTGGTTTTCCGTGTTCCGTGGACTCATGAGGGGTCCAGTTTTGCATGGAAAACCAATCC
>JAXHVA010000194.1:0-5452 GCA_034189035.1 Thermodesulfobacteriota bacterium | reverse complement strand
TCCAGCGCTGAACTGTAGTGGGATTTGTATTAAAAAGATGAGCAACATAATTTATTGAGTGCCCATTACAGATCATCAGGATAATATCTATGCGACGCACAAATCGTGCATTTTCATTAATAGAAAAATAATATTGTATTTCGGCTTTAACTGTTTTTGCATCTTTTATTTCAAGTGTTTTTGGCATATTCCACCTCCTTTTAGGCAGATATACCATAAAGTAACTATAAATGCAGTATTATTTGCGTTTATTATATTTCAGCTGTTGTGCAATCGTTTGATTCAATAGCCCTTGGGCTTCTATGAGTTTCTTGTACTTAGACTCAATCTTGTCAATATTTCTAGATAAGATCGCTTTCAACAGATCCCCTTCTATCTCTGCAACATCGATCCTTCTATAGTAATCCATTGTTTCTTTCAAGTGAGCGATTACGATCTTTCCAGTCAGTATTGGGTGATTATTCGTTACGTTTGCATCTTCAAATCTTGTCCCGTGTTCAAGCTCTACTTCGAGCCCGTTTTTAAAATCCTCAAGGGGGATATCCATTCCTTTGGTATTCACAATTTTGAGGATCATAGACGCCTCTTTCTCGGAAACCGTCGGAGAGGTCAATTCTGACCAGTCACTCAAACCAAGTTCATTGCAAATCCTTTTCACCTCTTCAATCGTTATATACTCTGACAATTTCATATGGATCTCCTTTTTTTGGGTTATCGAATGTGTATAATTTTAGTCCTCTGAAACAGAAAGCTATCATTACGCTTCAACGATGGTCAAATTCTAATCCATGCAAAATCACACCTTCCTCCTTTCTCTTTATTAACGCTCAACAAGACGCTCAGATAATACTCGCATTAAAACTTGACCGTCTTTGAAGAGACGCTTTTTAACGGCCAACATGCTGTATATAAAAAAATTTATCAATCATGTTTGTATAGTCTGCGGGCTGTATTGCTTGGTTTTTGAGACTATTCTATGCATAAATTTATAAAAAGGCAAGAGCATCCGTCTTCTTATTTTCCTTTTGCAATTAACGATAAAAAGCGATAATATATATTAAAAAATCTTATTTTCTTATAAAAGGATAGATA
Source organism: Thermodesulfobacteriota bacterium (assembly GCA_034189035.1). GTDB lineage: Bacteria > Desulfobacterota > UBA8473 > UBA8473 > UBA8473 > JAUXFK01. The sequence goes on along the minus strand of JAXHVA010000194.1, from coordinate 4,360 downwards.
CTATAAAATCAAAAGGCAAAGGAGATACAGAATATGGCAATCGACATCTATCAAGAGGAACATAGAATTTTTCGTAGTACGCTTCGCAAATTCCTGGAAAAGGAAGTGGCGCCGAACATTGAACATTGGGAAAAAGAAGGCCTTGTTCCCAGAGAAATATGGTACAAATGTGGAGAACAGGGATTTCTCTGTCCCTGGGCAGAGGAAGAATACGGTGGTTTTAACGCTGGATTTGAGTATTCGGTTATAATTAATGAGGAGGTCGCAAGCATTGGGGCAACATGTCTGGGAGCGGGTGCCCATAATGATATCTGTGCGCCGTATCTTCGAAACTTTGCGAATAAAGAGCAAAAGGCGAAATGGTTGCCTGGATGTGTATCAGGCCATTGCATTACCTGCATTGCCATGTCAGAGCCGAATGCAGGATCAGACCTTCAGGGGATTCGCACAACAGCAATAAAGGACGGAGAGTCATATGTAGTGAACGGACAAAAGATATTTATATCGAATGGGGTAAGCTGTAATCTCGCTATAGTCGCGTGTACCACGAATCCAAAGGCGGATCCTCCTCATAAAGGTCTCAGTATCCTTCTCATAGAGGACGGAACTCCCGGTTTTACCCATGATAGGAAGCTCGATAAACTTGGATTGCGAGGCCAGGATACGGCAGAACTGGTATTTGAAGATTGCCGCGTACCCGCAGCAAACCTTCTCGGTGAGGAGGGGATGGCATTTCCTTATATGATGGAAAATCTCCAAGAAGAAAGACTGGTCATAACAATCGGTGCACAGGCAAGTATAGAGGAGTTGCTTAGACAGACCATTGAATATAGTAAAAGCCGTATTGCTTTTGGTAAACCCATCAGTAAGTTTCAGCATAATACCTTTAAAATTGTAGAATGCGCAACTGAAGTCGAGCTGGGAAGGACCTTTTTAGATAGCCTCATAGCAGACCATATTGCGGGTAAAGATATCGTTAAAAAAGTTTCTATGGCCAAATGGTGGATTACAGAGATGGCAAACAGGGTAGCATACCACTGTCTTCAGCTCCATGGAGGGTACGGGTTTATGGAAGAGTACCCTGTTGCCAGGGCTTACCGAGATACCAGGGCCAATACAATTGTTGGTGGCACAACTGAGATCATGAAACTGGTCATCGGGCGTATGATGGGGCTTTAATTATTAAAATTTCAAAAAGCTAAACTGTTACAAGATATAGATAACAAGAAGTAGTGATTGAAGAGGCGGGTTATATCTCTTCTTCTTCTTCTTTGGTTATTAATGGAGGAAGCTCTTTGATGTTGATTCTCTGAGCTTCTTTTATTCCTGTATGGAGGGCCTTTCGGTTTATCTTTTCACTGCCTTTTGGTGCCCTCTTCATCAGGGCACCTTCAAGGCTCTTGGGAGATATGATTTGCGAAAGAACCCCTAGAGCACCTAGGGCCACCATATTTGCGGCCCCTTCTTTTCTCAGGACTTTTCGGGCTATTTGAGTAAAAGGGATGGCAACGACACGTTTGGTTGGAATCTGGTCAACCAAAGAGGAGTCGATAACCAATAAACCCTCAGGCTTAAGATACTGAAAATAGGTATCACAGGCCTCTTGATTCATTGACAAAAGCAGATCGGGTTGTATGACTTTTGGGTAATCGATCGGTTCATCACTGATGATCACATCCGCCTTGCTTGTTCCTCCCCTTGCCTCCGGTCCGTAACTCTGGCTCTGACATACCTCCCTTCTCTCAAATATACCGGCTGCTTCAGCCAGCACCAAAGCAGCTAAAATGATTCCCTGTCCACCTGAACCGCTCAGACAAATCTCATAACGTCCCTGTTTCATCTCATATACTCTTTTTATAGAGGATTTAAAGTCTTGGCCCGCTTTTGAATATTGGCGTACTCTTCCGTATAGATAGGTTTTTCCTCATCCGCAAGAATACCTACTGTAAACAACCCTTTTAAGGCCTCAGGATCCATATCTTTGGCTTTTTCCGTAGTCACAGAGTGGTCCCTCATCCATTCCATCATGATTACAGGATCCTCCATTTGGTTTCGTCTTCCAAATTGAATATGACAGTTTGATATCACCTCTACAACACTGAAACCCCGCTTCAAAATAGCATGTTTGATCAGTTTCTCCAAGAGGTGAATGTGGTAAACCGTTCCCCTGCCGACAAAGGATGCCCCTGCTGTTTTTGCCAATTCTGCAATTGAGAAGGCATGTTCAATATGACCGTAAGTTGCGGTTGAGGCATAACAGCCATAAGGGGTTGTCGGTGAAGACTGTCCTCCTGTCATCCCATAAATCTGATTGTTTACAATGATTGCGGTGATATTCAGGTTCCTCCTGGCTGCATGTATAAAATGGTTTCCCCCTATTGCAGTGGCATCTCCGTCTCCCATAACCGTAATCACCGTGAGAGAGGGATTTGCTAATTTGATGCCTGTAGCAAAGGTCAGTGCCCGACCATGGGTTGCATGGAGTGTATTGAAATCCACATAGACCGGCAATCGTCCGGAACAGCCAATACCCGAAGCCAAAACGATCTCGTCTTTTTCCAGCCCCAGTCGATCTATAGCACGAATAAGAGCTCCCAATATAACCCCGTTCCCACATCCAGGACAGAAGACATGAGGGAACTTCTTATCATGACGTAGATACTTGTGAATAAGCTTTGTCACTTCTTTGGGCATCTCTATCTCCCTAGGATGACATAGTATTGAGGGAATCTAGCTTTTGAGGAGTTGATGGCTGATTTCATCAGGGGTTATAAATCGGCCATCTACCCGGCTGTATTTTTCTACAACTGTTTCCCATCGATTTACACGCTTCACATACCGTTCGATTTGACCCATATTCATTTCAGGGACCAGCACACGTCTGCATTGTTTCAATACATCCTCAACAGGATGTTGGGGAAAGGGAAAGAGGGTGATCAGTTGTAAAAGTCCTGCCTTGACGCCGTGCTCTCGAGCGTCTATCACTGCATGACGGGCTGTACGGGCTACTGAGCCATACGCAACTACCGCTACATCTGCGTCATCCATCAAGAAAGAATCAACAATCTGAATCTTTTTTATACTATGGCTGATTTTACGGAAAAGGCGTTCCGAAAAGGCCTTGATCTCATCAGGACGTTGCGTTGGGAAACCCTTCACGTCATGGACAAGGCCGGTCACATGATACCTATACCCCCGTCCAAAAGGGGACATGTCTGGAACACCACGGCTATTATCACCGTATGGCAGATACCATTCAGGAGGCACATCAGGGGTTTTCCTGCTAATGATCTCAATCTCTTCCTTTACAGGAAGTTTTAATACCTCTCTCGTATGGGAGACCACTTCATCTGACAGGAGGATTACAGGAACCCGGAACTCTTCGGAAAGGTTAAACGCACGAATGGTCATGTCAAAACAATCTCTTACAGTGGAAACCGCAAGAACGATAATAGAGTGATCTCCGTGGGTCCCCCATCTGGCCTGCATCACATCCCCCTGGCCAGGGCTTGTCGGCAGGCCAGTACTGGCTCCTCCACGCATCACATCCACAATAACACATGGGACTTCTGTAACACAGGCAAAACCGATATTTTCCTGCATCAGGGAAAATCCAGGCCCGCTGGTAGCTGTCATGCTCTTTACTCCGGCAAGAGAAGCACCGATAACAGCTCCCATACTGGCTATCTCGTCTTCCATCTGGATAAAGGTGCCTTTTAGTGCAGGCAGCCTTTTTGAGAGAACCTCACCGATCTCAGAGGCCGGTGTGATTGGATACCCTGCAAAAAAACGACAGCCGGCAGCAAGGGCCCCTTCAGCAATCGCTTCATTTCCCTGTAAGAGCAGTCTTTTTTTATCTGATCTGTTCCTTGTCATAACTCTTCTTTTTGACTTGGATCGTATTCCTTTATGGTAATTGCAAAGTCCGGGCAATGTAATTCACAGAATCTACAGCCTATACAATCTTCCGGATGTTCGAAAACTGGCCTTTTGTCGTCATCGCAACTAATAACCTTCTTGGGGCAAAATGCACTGCAGATTCCGCATCTCTTACACCAATTCCGAAAAATGGTTTGGCTGTAATGCTTCTTCTGATTCGAAGCGTTCTTATTCTGTGAATGATCGTGATGATCTTCTATTTTTCTCTTTTTATATGTTGAACCTGCTTCTTCCTTGCCTTTATTCAATGCCTCTCCTTAACAGAAATAGACCTCATAACGAGACGTATGCAATGTTTTTTGTCAAACAGCGATTTTCGCACCGCTATGTGAGACATAATTGATCTTCACTCATCAATGAAACTCGAACTGCAGGCGTTTATTCCCGAGCCAGGATATGCTCGTGGCCTTCTTATCTAACT
>JAXHVA010000193.1:0-5462 GCA_034189035.1 Thermodesulfobacteriota bacterium | reverse complement strand
TTCCTTTGAGTTGATCCCATCGGTTAACACCAGCTATTTCCATGACCCGCCAAATAAAATGGCCAGCAACACTTTCAACATTGTGATTCTTGAATGATTTTGGAAGGTATAAAGCGTACCCCCCAAAGCCCTGGCCAGATCCATCATAATCGAGATGCAGCCACGCTGATAATAAGCCATGGTCGTCATTTGTAATTATTGCGCTTTCAATTACTGCATTCTTTGTTTCGATATCCATTTGTTCCTCCTATGACGATAACGCCGGAAATACCCGGCTTTGCGGTTCAGTAGATTAGTTTGTTGTCTGTTTTGACACTTCATAAATTCCACACCCAAGACTTTTAGCTATCAGTTGAGTTGCACGACCTTTGAATATTATTTTATCATCTTCATTCAAAAGAATTGCTTTCCAATCCTTCGCTTCAATTCGCTGTCGATAGTCTTGAAACCTCCAATGTTGTTCGTCAAGTATATCTTCTTTGCGGTTCATATCTTTCCTCCGTACAGACAACACAGAAAATAACCGGCATGTTGTTTACGTCAGGTTAATTTATTGGTTATAACTTGTAATTGAATCCATATGCTATGAATCGTTCACCAGGAATTATGTCTTTATGTGATTTCACCAAAGACACTTTCCATTCGTCATTTTGGATTCCACAATCTGAAATCCCCATAGTGAAAAGGGATGGTTTATTAGTGAGTAGTTTAACTGTCCCATTTGAATATGATTGATATTGATTTCCAACAATGGCTGTTAGCCCATCAGATGGTAGCCATTCTTCAATATCTGTGCCGAGGTAGCTTCCATGCCAAAGCATAACAATGTCACCTGAAAAAAGATCATTACCGTGGATATCCTTTTGATTTGCTGGCAATCCAACATCACACAAACAGCAAGAGCCACTATATATTTTCATTGTTTATCCACCTTGTAGTTATATGGGTTATTTCTCTTCAACCCTTATTCCGACAATTTCCATGTCATGAATCAACGCGTCACTTTGGAAAAAAGATTCGTTTAAACCAACATCATTGGGGTCGGTTGGTATTTCATATCCATCCTCTTCCATATCTGAGTAGTCTCCCATATCGTACTCAAGTGTAATTATTAGATGTTTTGCCATATTGTCTCCTTTATAGATAACCACAAAATTCAGCGTTTTTTATCCTCTGATTTGACTTGCTGAAGCCACTGTTGATAACCATCATCTCCAATTTCATTACAAATAGCATCCAATAAGCAATCGCCCAATTCATTCCACCCAATTGAATCATCGTTAAGGACGTGTTTACGATAAGCCAATTTGCAAGCATTTAATAAGTCCATTTTTTAAGCTCCAACGCTCTAGTTCAGGAGCCGCTGCTAGCGGTCTGACTGGAACTGGTGGTTAGTGATCAAATTCTATTGATTCTGGTTTAGTTTCAAACGATTCTGGGTAATATGATCCTTTGATTTTTTCTTTTAAGAAAATTTTACCATCTTTGGCAGCATAAATATATTTAATTGCATCCCCTGGTGGAGAACCACCTTCAGGATACATGAAGGGCGATGGTGTCACCTCAACAACTTCAAGCGTTCCGTTATCTTGCAGAGTTACACTTTTTATAGTTGTGCCATTATAAAAATAATTGGCAAAAGCCCAGCATGGTGTGAGCAAAACAATTAATATGATCTTTTTCATGCTTCCTCCTTGCCGATTGATCACTAACAAACAATTAACCCAATACGTGGTTTAACTGTGGCTTACTCCTCTTTGTCATCATCACATCCTGGTTCTCTTTCGTCCTCTACCCTCTTTTCAAGTGCTGCCTTTGCTCGGTCGAACTGGTCAGCCGGAATTTCTGATAAAGACTTCAGCCCTATGCGTTTCAAGTATTTTGTCAACCCTGCTTTGGTTTTATTGACAAGCGTTTCCAGCTCTTTTGCCTGCTCTTTTGTGACAAATTCTGCCTGGGTTGTTTTGTATTTGGAACCATCCCATAGCCCCAAATAGATATCAGCACCTATACCCAAGGCTTTGCATGATACAGATAACGCATCCGTGACAGCCATTTTGTATGCCTCATCCGACGCATACAAGCCTTTTTTTTCCTGAGCAACCAACATAGATCCACCTACTCCTGGAATGCCGTCAGACCATGTTTCCATTCCATCATTTTTGATATATAATGTCACCTTGGCAAATGCTATCATTTGATCTGTTGGAACTGGAACGGCCCAAAAGTCATCCATTGTGTATTTCCACCCAATTCCACAGGGGCCGAATTGTTCTGTTAAAACTTGCAACCTCCATTGTGGAGAAATATCTGTAAAGTTATTTAGGCGTCCACCTTCAATTTTTTTTAACACTGAGGCAGGTGGCCTTTTGACTTTGTTCCATAGATCTGTTTTTTCATAAGGTTCTTTATTTTCCATTTACTCCTCCTCTTATATAATTTTCATACGCTTTAAAATGGCTTCGTATCCATTCTCATCCTCATCTGTAACAACACAACTATCTGGCTCTACCTCAAGCTCAATAATTTCAATGTGTCCATTACACATATATACGGCCCCACAGTGAGGGCATTTAACATGGTATACAAAATCTGCATCGATATGGAACTGGCCTCCACATTTACAATAGACGTCCATGCAAACATTGGTCCCTTTCCACTGTATCCAACCATGCGGAAGATTGTTATATGTTTCCTGTATATTCCATGCGTCTTCTGTTGTTTTTGCTCTTTTGCCGTCTTTTCGCATGATTTCTCCTCTACATAAATCCATTTGATCAAGCCACATTTTATTCTCATTTAAGTTAAAATTTAAGAAAACTCATCCCCAATACTATCAAAGAATTTTACAGGGCACTCAGATAAAACCTCCGAAAATTCTTTCTGTGAATATTTTTCACCATATTCATCTTCAATAATGACATTTTTGGATTTTTTGATATCAACAAACCCACCTGGGGAGATTGCCCACCTAAAAGATGAGCAAGAAGCAACCCCAGACTTTGGTTTAGGGATACTCTGATTAAATCCTAATTCTCGTCCGGATGCTGAGGCCCCGACGCTTTCTTCTATTGGTGTGCGCCCACACACGGCACATTCTTTTAAAAACCTAGTTCTTGATTGGTGTATGCAATCATGCCCACCAGAGCTAAGAGATAATCCGCAATCCCAACAGAAAGGGCCAGCGGCAGAACGTTTGCCTATATGCCTATACTCTTTGCCGTCAATCATAAAATAAAAATTTGTTCCCATTTTACCAACACCCCCACCTTATAATATAAGGTTAACCGTGAACTTTACATATGGGTATGTGCCATATAATATGCACAATGCTCTTTTAATTCTTTACGCCTATTGATAAATCCTCCGTACGGTTTGGGGCCGAATCTACCAATCCAGTAAAATGCTCCAGGAAGCTGAGGAACCTTATATGGGTACTTACACTGACCATCTCCAGACGGATGAAGGCGTCCTGTTTTTGTTCTATTCCACTCTGCGAATTTACAATCATTGCATTTTTTCATAGTAACCTCACGTACGGCTGTATTTTCCTGTTGTGCTTTTCATTTTCATGCCCTCACCGACTCTCACGTTGCCCCTGCTCGTTTGTGTTTCAGTGGTCTGTGCCAGTCGGTGAGGGCATAACCGCCCCGCCGTCAGAGTGCGAACGGGGCAGAACAATCGAGATTAAATCAGTTGTCTGTCAACCATACACACGTCCTCCGGCGTTGAAGGGTTAATGTTATTCGCCTCTAGTCTTAGGTGGCAATATAGTCTAGATGGATATGGATGTCAAGAACTTTTTTCAATTTAAAATTATTTTTGCTACATTATTTTTTTGGTTGACATTGGAACAATTTTCGGGTATTCTGCTCAAAACTCAAAACTGGAGGACACATGAAAGAATCGAAGAGCGTAAAAACCAATTTAAAACAACTACTTAAGTTAAGGCATGGATCGGTTGAAACCGTGGCGAATGAATTGCACATATCTACTAGGTATGTGGAAATGCTACGAGATGGAACACGGAAAGCAAGCTGGTCTTTGGCTGAGATTATTAGACTGAAGATCAATATGGTAATATGAAGGGGCAGCAATGAAAACAAAAAAATATATAGTGTGGCCTGGGTATGTAACATCAAAGCTCGATGGTGATAGGCATTACATCTCTGCCTCACAGCTTATGCATTTGCATGGTGTCCAAATTAGTGAATGTGTAATTATTCGTGGCCATGAAGATCATTATAAGCTTAGGCGAATCCATAAGGATTTAATTGATTTATCTCCAAGGGAAGATGGGAAATACAAATCGTATGGACAACCACCAGAACAGATAGCCAAAAAAATGAAATATGGAGATAGAGTTATAATTAAGCATGGCGCTACAGCTTGGATGAGAGAACATGGTTATTGGATTGATGGGATGGGAGACAGCATTGATGGGTTTACAGGTAAGATAACAAAGGATTATACATATCTGGCAGGCAATGATACACATTATGCTGTTGATATCGGATTAGATTTTGAAGTCGGAATAAATCCAAAGTGGTTATTGGCATTATAGGTGAGCTATGAAAAGGCGTGTAGATGGTAAAAACGGATGGTTTAAAGATAGATGCCAATGGTCTAAAACAGGTTGGGCGTGGTGGCATGATACAACACACAGTAGCGGCAAAACTGGATGTACATGCATACCGTGCACAGAACCTAAAAACTATAACAAAGAAATTCGCTCGACTGAAAAGAGCGAGTGATTTTAATATTAGAGGGACTATGCGTGAAACAATAGAGCGTTGCAAAAATATTTTTGATGCAATTGCGTCGTTACAAGGTGAGGGCATTTTCAAGGAAGAGGTGCAAGCAATGTTAAACCAAGCCGAAAAATTAGCGTGTGATGGTTTTGATATTTGCGAAAAAGCCCTCCAACCAAAGGATCGACCTGATGCTTCCCAACAAGGCACTTCACCTGACGAAAACATCCGTCCGGCTTGTCCAGATTGTGGCGAAAAATATTTCCACGCCAAAACATGCAACCAATCAACTTATCGTCGGTGAGTTTGGCATTAGCATTTTAGGGGGTAGAAATGGATGAAATAGAAAAAGTAAGGGACTACATGAAATATAAGTATCAAGTTGATTTGGACGACTTGGAAATTTCAGATGTGCCAGGTTATTGGAGGGATAAAGTACCCAAGATGCACCCAAGGCATCCAATACATCAACTTATAGGGTGTAGAGGACCATTTAAGGCCACATATACGTATTTTGACAACCCACGAGATTATTCTACAGGGAGATTTGCAAGCCCTTATAGAACATGGCATACAATTTATAACCAGTTAAAAAAACAGAGGGCTAAAAATCAAACCTAATTTCAAAACAAAACCAATAAGGCTAAAGGGTAAGTTTTACAAAAAACTGCAACTAGCTGTATTAACAAGAGATAATTTCACATGCCAGAA
>JAXHVA010000192.1:0-5495 GCA_034189035.1 Thermodesulfobacteriota bacterium | reverse complement strand
CCATTTGGCAATTCAACAAAAAGTCGCAGCCTCCACTCAGCGTCAGGCCTTCAATGCAATTGTTTTCCTTTTATTTAAAGAGTTCTCGATATCCCTGTTGACGAAAAGCTTGATCCTGTCCGTGCCAAAAGGAACCCGCGTCCTTCAGTTGTCATGTCGCAAGGTGAGGTTGCCAGTGTCTGTGTCATATGCTGAACCAAGTGAGTTCGAGGTTAAATTCAGAAAGTACAAAGATTCTATCCCATCAATAGCGACTATTCAAAGATCCCCCCCCCCCCCTTTTTTTTCTGTTTCTCCAGACTCTAAGGATATCCTCAGGAAGAGTCCTTAGATTAAATGGCTTGAGAATAATTCCTGCGGCTCCAATTTCTTTGAGACGTTTAATCTCTTCACCTTGAGAGATTGCCGTAAGAAATCCCACAGGAATGTCTCTCGTCTCTTCGAGGAGCTTCAGCTCTTTTAAGACCTCAGGACCCTTCATTTCGGGCATCAGCACATCCAGTAAAATAAGATCGGGTTTAAAGTCAGGAGCAATCTTCAGGGCTTCTGATCCGGAAGTGCAGAGTTTAAAGCTCGTCCCTTTTATTTTTTTTAAGCAAACTTTTACTAATGCATGAATATCTGCATCATCGTCTACATAAAGAATCTTTTTAGGGATATCTTCTGTCGAAAATTCTTCTTTAACAGGCTTATCCTCTTGCTTTTCCTTTTTTGAGGCATATTGAAGGATGTCTTCATAAATATGAACAATTTTTTTGCCGAAATCTTTATCTTTGATGACCATAAAACCATTTTTTATCTTTTGCGCTGTTGGTTCTTGATCAGAGGTAATGAGTACTGTGGGAATATACCTGTTTTGTCCTTCGATGACTCTAAGCGCTGCAATCAGTGACGGACCATTTATAAGCTCAGTATATTTAGCAGTTAATAGACTACCGAACCTTTCTCGTAAAAGACGCGCAAGGGCCTCATGTCCATTAGTTGAAAAAGAGACGTCAATCCCCATCGAATTAAAAAGCTTTGCATAGAGCATTCTAAAGCTTTTTGTTGGCTCCACAACTAGTACAGAATGTTTGGCCTTAGCCCTCGGAGTAATAGATTCTAACTTTAGTTGATATTGTATACTATTTAACTTCTGAGCAGGACAAAAGTCGTTAATAAATTCTATCATTAAGTCATAATATTTTAATAAAATATTAATATGGTTGGTGTAGTTAGTGCAACAGGAAATCTGAGCTAAATAATCTTCAAATTTATGACAGATTGTAGTTAAGAAATTAATATTATAGGAACCAGCGCTCCCTTTTATGCTATGGATGATCCTTTTCATGTCTCTTAGAATAGTATCTTGATCTTCATTACCATTCTCTAGCTTAATAATTAGAACCTCAACTTCATCAAGTTTTTCAGAAAGTCCTTGCAGATAGTATTTTTGTAGTTCAAAAAATTCTTTATCCATAAGTAGTCTCTTTCTATGTATAATTTAGCTCATCTTGTTCTTTCATACTTGAGGGCTAAAAAAGCCTACGATTAAAACATGAGTGACTGATAACCGGCTTGTCACTTATACATTTTTCCTTTTTCAAAAGCTCCTCACTCTTTTAGAGAGGGCCTTCCCAAAGATAAAAAATGTGCCACTAATAAAAAATGGTGGAAGATGTTTTGGAAGACGAGGACGATAGATAAAAGCAGGCGAAAATCAAAAGTACCATATTTCTTATATATCGATTTATTTTAATAAAAACTCAACCTTTGCTCAAAAAAAAATTCTATCGAACAGTCTATCTTTTTAAAAAGAGTGGTAAAAAGAAACGATCAAATTTAAATCCTTGTAAACTCTCATCTTGTCCCCTTTCTCTTTCTTCACTCACTCAGACGCTCAGGCAATACACGTATTAAAATCTGACTGTTGTTGAAACTCGTTGACAGCTTTCTCCTTTATAGCGCTAAAATGATACAAACCTTTTAATGACCGCTTAGATCTCTTTTTGTTTGGGCAACAACCTGATAGCAGATGACCCGCTTTGCTCATGAGCAAAGGCAAGTTTTCATCTAACTTATATTACTCTTCCTGGATGCATGAAGGAATAAAGGAGGTGATAAGGTTTGACAGAAAAGATATTTATAGATAGAAATGAATCCGTAGGGCGCAGGGCGATCATGGCTGGGTGCGGATACTTTTTTGGCTATCCTATTAATCCTCTCAGAATGAGCTCCTCGAATTCTTTTCCCGCAAGTTACCCAAGGTAGGGAAGGGAGGGGCCTACCTCCAATCTGAAGGAGAAACCGCGGCTGGTTTCATGCTTTTGGGAGGGGCCTTGACCGGAGTGCGTTGTATGACCAGCACTTCGAGCCTATGGTTCAGTCTTATGCAAGAGGCGATCTCTTATATGGCGGCATCGGAATTACCAGCAGTGATAGTAGATGTAATGCGTCTCGGTCCGGGTGTTGGAACTACGCAGCAGGGGCAGACCGATTACAGACAGGTTACTAAGGGTGGAGGTCATGGAGCCTATCGTTGTATCGTCCTGGCTCCTTATTCGGTGCAAGAGGTGAGGTCTTCGATTTTTTTTAGTGGGCCTTTTATCTGACCGAAAAACACCGCATCTTAGTAACTGTCCTTATGGATTTTATATTAGGTCGAATGTTGGAGCTGGTGGACAACAGGCACATCGAATTTGGCGATTTGCCTGAAAAAGATTGGGCCTTTGTGGGTAAAGGGAAGAAGGGCGACAGATCAGCCCATATTCTTTCTGATATACTCGGAATCCCGCCATTCTTTGAAAGACAGATCGCTAAATATAACTCCATAAAAGAGACACTTACCAAGCATGAGACATATCTTACAGATGATGTAGAGCTGTTATTGGTAGCGTATGGCTCTTCAGCCAGGTCATCCCAGGATGCAGTAGATATGCCCAGGGAAGAAGGGTTAAAAGTCAATATGTTACAGTCTATAACCCTGTGGTCCTTTCCTCAAGAGGCCGTTAAAGAGCTGAGCGCCAAGATAGGAAAAGTCCTGGTAGCTGAGGATAGGTCGGGAGGGCTTGTAGAAGATGCTCAGGCCAGTGTCAGCGATCAGGTGCAGTTGAGTCTTCTCAATATCCTAGCCCGGCACAATCCGACCCCCAAGGGCTAATCTTTCTGGAAAGGATTCTTAAGGAGGTGAAAAGACTCACATGACCGAAAAAGAGACAATCAAAGAGGTGGTTTGTGAACCACCTAGATTGAGACTGGAATTCATGCCCATCATCCACTGCCCCGGATGCCATTATGGAATAATAGCGAGGATACTTTGCGAAGTGATCGAAGAGATGGGAATAGAAGACCGAACCATCGTATTAGGGGGAAGCGGATGTACTGAATTTTGGACTATGTATTTTGATATGGATATGTTCGGCAGTTTACATGGCCCTGGTATTGCTACAGAAACGGCCATTAAGAGGGTAAATTCCGATTCAGTTGTATTTGCTGTTCAGGAAGATGGAGAGATAGGTGCAATTGGCTTGGGTTATTTCATGGCCGATACCTTACGAGGAGAAAAAACGACACAATATCCCTGTACAATGCATGTTTCGGCACTACCGGCGGCCAGATGGCCCCCCACTACCCTCCTAGGCATGCGCACCACAACCACAACCCAGGAGAGGGATCTAAAGATCAGCGGGTTTCCCTTTCACGGTGCAGAATTGGCAGCCTCAATGAAAGGAACTTCTTGCTCTGCCCGTGTAAGTGTCCACACCCCGGCCAACCGACAAAAGGCAAATAAGATAGTCAGAGAAGCGCTTGAGAAACAGATCGCAGGTATCGGATTCAGTATAGTAGAGTTCCTGTCAGCTTGCCCTGTCAACTGGCGCATAGGGCAAAGGAATGCCTGGATTTCATTGAAAACAATATGATAGTCGAATACTCCCTGGGTGTTTTCAAGGATGTAGATTATATACAAAACCTCTCTGATGGATAGGAGGCGTGGACATGACCAGATTTTGAAGTGGCTATTGGTAGTGTAGGAGGGCAGGGGAGACTTCTTGCTGAAGCGGACATCAAAAAATACAGGTTTGTGACTTTCTTCCCTAATTATGCCACATTAATGCGAGGTTGGCCGAGAGAATCCATCACCATCATCTAAGACCAAGAGATTAAGTCAGCCCTCCGTCTAGAATTTCCCAGCTTGATTCTTATGCATCCCTAGTTTCTTAAAGAGTATCAAAGCAGAGTGAGGCCCGGAGGGATGTTTTTTCTCAATAGCTCTTTATCTAAAGAAAGAGTAGAAAGGGACGATATCAAGACATACTATATGCCCGCTACTGAATTAGCCTCTGAGATCGGATCCGGCGGATAGCTAATCTGATACTTTTAGGGGCGTATCTGGAAGCTACCGAGGCCGTACCTAGCGATGCAGTAAAAGTTGCCTTAGAAGAACGGGGCAAGGGGATGGGGGCTGAGGCTTGGAAGAATCTGTTGCCCCTCAATAAAAAGGCCTTAAAAGAAGGAGCTAATCTAGTCAAGAATTATAAGGATTAACCCCAGTCAATAGAGGGAGAGAAAAGTGGCTAAAGGAGAGGTTATTATTAACGAAGTTCTTTGTAAGGGCTGTGAATTATGCATTGTTTCTGTCCTAAGTCCTGTATCAGGTTTTCACGCGGAAAGATCAATCTTGAGGGATATCTCATACCGCAACTATCTGAACCCGAAAAATGTAATGCTTGCGGTATCTGCGGCCAGATGTGTCCGGATCTGGCTATCAGCGTCTATCGATATAGAGAAAGGAAGACTGTTTAGAAAAAGCAAAAAGGGGAACAGGGGAAAAAACTTCCGTTCCCCGATTTGTCTCTGGTTGTGTTGGTGATTTTCTTTCCTGTGATAGAAGATAACTTTACCCGGCAGCAGGCAATGCTTCTGTGATCAGGGCGGGAAGGTTGGATTCCCAATCTATACTCATAGGGCCACCCTCTGACGGTGCAGATCCCATTGCCGCACAACACCATTTCGTGCAAATACGCATCTGGGAGATAAGCTGTCTGCTGTACACCAGGTTTCCAGTAAAGCTCTGACATCCTACTTTGCCAGCCATACTACACCTAATGCGAAATGCTCTTAGGGCTCCCAGGTATCGATCCAGGTCCGCTCTTTAAAGAGTTTGAGATTTCCTTCACTGTAGACCGCGCCAGTTGGGGCGATATAATTGACCGCTATATTGTATTCCTTTACCTCGGCTGCTAAGCTCAATGTAAAGTAGTCAATAGCAGCTTTGGATGCGGAATATATGGACATGCCGGGTGCCTGCCCCCCTGCCGGCTGGAGAGGATAGGTTGATTATTGAACCCTGCGTTTCTCCATAAGTAAGGCCTGCTGAATAAGCGTTAATGTGTTGATAGGTTGGCCGAAAGTGCAAGCAATTTTGCATGTTTCTTCAAAAACCCTTGCACCAATCGGCGAAAAAATTATGTACAGACGCTCAGAAAAGCAACTTGAATTTAAAAACTTCACATTAC
>JAXHVA010000191.1:0-5518 GCA_034189035.1 Thermodesulfobacteriota bacterium | reverse complement strand
AAGCCATCTTTTTGCGACTGTTTTTCAAAGAGCTGAAATCGAATTTCCTGCTTGAACAGGAACTTTTTAGAGCCTCATGTGGTTATGAAACTGCCAGTAATAGGCTTTGACGATTTATTCAGGATACCTTAAATATAAAGATTACAAAACTTATATAGATAACTTCCTGAACTGGATCTGTAAATACAATTACCAAAGACCTCAACGAAGTATCAATATGCAAATGCCAATACAGAAAATTTATAAAAAGGCTTAAAAAATATAACTGCTTTCTACTTGTAGTCATTGAAAAAATACCCGCTTAATTTTTTTGCGAGAACCTTTTTGTTTCAGATGTATTAGGTTGACATATTATATAAAATTATTTTATTATATTCAAAAAAATAACTTATAATAAAATAATTTAAAGTTATACTAAATCATAAGGGAGAGTCAAGCAAAGGGTCAATGAGGCTGCTTTCCCCCGAGGTCTGCAAAACCTTGTACTTACTGGAGTCAAGAGTCGTGGTTGGTTCGACTCCTTGCCATCCCTCTTTTGTAAATACACAAATAATTATATTTCCAACGCCTCTGGGGATTTGTAACAGAAGGAATATTGGAGAACAGGAGGCCATTTAGAAAATAGGATATAAACATCCTATTTTAATCCGGCTAGGCTTTTAAGACAAAACGAGTCACATCAGACAATATTTTTGCATTGACTAAGCTCTCGATTGAATGATTTGATATCTTAACATTAGCATAATCAGTATATTCAGGTAATAGTGTTCCTCTTACGTTGGTTTAAACAGTATTCATCGTATGGTTATCCAAGCCACAGATGAACATGGCAGAACAACAAGATTAGGCTTAGTGTGTTTTGTATCATCACTATACCGATTTGCTTTACTACGTATGCATATATGGATAGTCATACATAAATCTTGATCTTACGAATTCCTCGTAGTCTTTGATTGGCCAGACAAATTGTTAACTTTGATTTGGGGTAGGAATGCTTCACGCTGGTGCGGGTATCATATTGCTGCTGGCACAGTTCAGTACCTTTGGGGATGGTCCCTATCAAACGGTACTCCTGCTTGGTATAAAGTTAAAAGATTCTGCTACAGCTAGGGAAAGAGTATTCGGTTTAGAATAGTCATTAGCATTTACTTAGAGCAGCAAGTCAACAGAACTTGATCCTCCCTCGTTTGGAGTTATTGCTCCAGTAGATAACCTTGAAGCCGGCAGGATAAGAGTGCAAAACATTGGGGATAGCAAGAGGTCGCCCAAGGCCAGAGCATCCACGTTACGTGGATTCAAGGAGATGATGGTAGCTATACCCATTTCCTGGATGGCAAATCGATGGTGTTCATAAGAAACTTCACCGAGGTAAATGAGAAGCTGAGTTTTAAAAAAGGAATAGGATAATTGACATCTCCACTCTGAGACGAAAATCTATCTTCTACGAGAGAGAGAGAGAGAGAGGGTGAAGAGTAAACCAGTGGATGTTATCGCATATAACTTTGATGAGATCGTCCCATCCTGGTTTCAGAGATACTTCGCATGTAGTAAAAGTAGGCTGATTGGCTGTTCTCATGTAAAATGTTCTTTTTGTCTGTAAGGTTCTGTTATGAAGAATGTAGATGCGAAGCAGTTAATCAAGAATCAAGACTTATAAGCTCAAAATCTGAACCCGAAAAAGGCGGCTGTCGAAACTAAACAGCCTCAATTACCAAAGGAGGTGTTTTATGTATGCTGGTATTGATGTGGGATCCCTGGTGACAAAAGCGGTTATAGTGAAAGACAATACTATCATGTCATGCTCTATTGTTGATTCTCGCTCTGATCCCGAGAGAGCAGCGAATCAAGCCTTACAAGAAGCCCTTTCAAAGGCAGGTCTGATAAATAAGGACCTTGTTTACACTGTGGCCACTGGCTATGGCAGAGTTGCCCTGACATCGGTAGACAGAACTGTTACGGAACTGACCTGCCATGGAAAGGGAGTGCACTACCTTCATCCAATGAGTAGAACAGTGATAGACATAGGAGGCCAGGATAGTAAAGTCCTGAGGTTGGACCAACAGGGCAACATGGTGGACTTTGCTATGAACGATAAGTGTGCTGCAGGCACTGGTCGTTTTCTGGAAGTAATGGCGCATGCTTTGGAAATCGAGCTAAATCGGTTAGGCGAATTCTCTCTTCACTCCAGTACTCCGGTAAGCTTGAGTAGCACTTGTGCTGTCTTTGCTGAGACAGAAGTCATCTCCCTCCTCGCCAGTAAGCGAGGAAAGGAAGATATAGCTGCAGGTGTTCATGAAAGCATTGCGCGACGAGTGGGCAACACCGTCAAATCCTTTGGAATACAAAGCGAAATGTTTTTTTCAGGTGGAGTTGCCAAGAATATCGGGGTGAGGAAAGCCTTGGAGGATTTCCTCCAAATAGAGTTTTCCACTGTCGATGTTGACCCCCAGATTATCGGTGCCTTAGGGGCGGCTCTCCTGGCACAAGAATTTGATGAAGAGAGGAGTTGACTGTGGAATTAAAAACACTAAAAAAGATAGACCAGTTGCTTGAAGACCGCAAGGAGAAGATCAAACAAGCGAGGGTTAAGGGAACTAAGGTGGTGGGATATCTCTGCTGCAGGGTTCCTGTCGAAATAATTCATGCCCACGGAATGATCCCGATCCGTGTGGGTAATGCTTCACCTAGCTATATGGATTCCGGCAAGGAGTATATCCATCAATTCACCTGCCCCTATGTAAAATCTGTGGTAGGCGAGTTTATGACTGAAGGTAGTTTTTATTATGAAAACGTTGACTTAGTTGCCGGATCTGTCATCTGCCTGACGGTAAGCAGAACACTGGAAGTAATAAAGGTATATACAGGTAAACCTACACTTCCGATTCATATACCACAACTTCCACCTGGAAATGGAGAGGTAAGGTTCTTTACTGAGGAAGTGAAGTGGTTATCTCAACAGCTTGAAAACATAACTGGTACAAAGCTGGCGAATGAGAGGCTGTCTCAATCAGTAAAGCTCTATGATGATATTAGAGCTGACATGAAAAAGCTATACAAGATGCAGAGCGAGAAGGGATCTCCTTTGACCTGGCCTCAGTTATTCAGGCTGATTCAGGCGAGTTTCCTCCTCGATCCTGAGTGTTACCGCTCTCTGCTTGAGGAAGTTATTACAGAGATGTCTACTTTGGGAATTCAAGAGACTTCGGACAACTGTCTGCGAATAATGCTCTCCGGTTCTCCGATTCTCCCTATGGATAATCTAATAATTGATACTATTGAAGGAGCTGGTGGGAGAATAGTGGCCGATAACTTATGCACAGGTATTCGCACTTTTGATGGCCTCAGGGTAGCAGAACCGACGATTGAAGGGATTGCATCTGCATATATTTATGATTGTCCCTGTTCCTCAGCTCAGGACCCCAATTTGGAAAAGGATAGACGATTGGATCATATGTTGGGACTCATCTCAGAACATGAGGTTGATGGTGTGGTTTATTACTGCCTTCGCTTCTGTGATCCTTTTGCATTCAAAGACGATGAGACAAAGGCTGTTCTTGCTAAAAGGACGGGCACCCCTTTGCTTCCTATACACTGGGAGTATGGTGATTCCTACGGATCCCTCTGGACACGTGTGGAGGGCTTCATGGAGTCAATGAAAGCAATGAGGAAGTAGGTATCTGACTCTGATATGCCAATATAGTGGTAACACTATAGTGAAAAAAGGAGGAGACAATGACTATAAGTATGCAAATGCCACCGGAAGCAATGAACTTGATGAAAAACCTTCCAAAAACAGGAGATATCAGTTTGATGGATGGAAGCAAGGTCTCTCCTCTGGAAGCTTTACAGACTTGCTTTACACTGTTTCAACATTATACTCACGTGTCAGATGTACCCACCGATTTTACATTAGCCAACGCTTGGAAGCACCGTTATCTCCAGATGGGAGCGTTAGATCGTGCCAAAAATATGAAGAAAAAGGGGATACCGCTGTTAAGTTCTTTCACTGTTTTTCCTGAATTGATATTCGGATGCGGAGCAACATATGTATCCGTGATGCCTTGCATCAATGAAATTAATCTTGCTGGCAATTTTAATCTCCAACAGGAAGGCCATCGCTTTGCTTCGTTCGAGTCCTGCCCCGGTGAACCTATAATCGCCCTTTGGATTAAGGATGGTACAATTCCTGCTGACCTGGTCCTCTACGGGACATCATTTGGTGGAGACCTCCCCTGCATCGAACACCTTCTGCGACAGTGGCCGGAGATTCCCCTTCACTACATTGATGTCCCTTACAACGGAAAGGGGAGGCCATGGGCGTTGGACTATGTGGCTGAACAGCTTCACGGATTAGTGGGCAAAATGGGCCAGATATCGGGGAGAGTAATATCAAATGAAGACCTTCGCAAAGGAATAAAGATGATGAATGATGTACGCAGGGTCTATCGTGACTATGCAGACATAGTTACCTCAGCTAAAACTCCGCCCATTGCCGGTTTAGAGAATATAATTGTGACTATGAGCATATGGGAGGCGGGTGACCCAATTGCTCTCAAGTGTGCTACTGAGCAACTCAACGAGGAGCTCAAAGAGAGGGTAGCCAAAGGAATTGCTGGACAAGGGGTTGCAGATGACCCTATACGAATATATATGTGTGAAAAAATGCCTGCTCCTCCAGCTTATTCCTTTGTGGAAAGTCTCGGAGGAATATTGCTTGGCCCAGAAGTAGCAGATTGTTTCTATCTTGGTGTCAATGATGTTGCGGAAACTGGCGATCCCTATGAGGCAATAGCGAAATGGTATCTAGAGGAGTGGCCTTGGTCACCAGGGGTTCCTCTTGAAGAACGTATGAGGTGGGTTATCGATAGCGTAAAAAAATATAATCCTGATGGAATAATTTTTACCGGAGTTTGGGGATGCCAGCTTGATCCACCATTTGGACGCTACATGGCTGATACCATTAAAAAAGAACTCGGAATACCATCATTGTTGACAATACTTGAGGACATACCTATTGAAGTTGGGGTAGATGGTAAATTCAGGATGAAGGGAGATCTACGTACCAGGATAGAGGGATTTATAGAGATGCTTAAAGCACGCAGAGGACATTGATTTTGGGGAAGCTATAAAGAGGATTTAATAAGTTAAGGGCGATGTCCGGGTTTTTCCTTACCCATCCCAGTGGTGAAGACCAAGGAAGCCCTAGAGAGCAATCCGGGGAGGCCCCTGACTCTATTGGTAGAAACAGCAGTCTTCGAAGATAACGTATCTCGCCCGGCAGAAAGCAAGAGGTATTATATTCCCCCGAAAAAATGGACACGGTGTTAAGCCGCCATTTTGAAGACCTCGTATTGACAAGGGTTCATATACTGTAAAGCCGAATGACGACGTTGTCTATTAATAGGTTTTGATATGCATTGCAGGCATATTGAATGCCTCTATCTGAATGATGGATAATATCTTTTGTTTCAGGATGATTACAGATGGCCATATTGAGGGCATTCAGAGTTAATTCCTG
>JAXHVA010000190.1:0-5539 GCA_034189035.1 Thermodesulfobacteriota bacterium | reverse complement strand
CCACCCACGATTCGGGAAATATGAAATTATTTCAAAGAACAATCTGTGTTGCTAAGAACTCTTTCGAAAGACATATCTATTTAATTTTAAGAACTAATTTTTCTCAACTTTTAAAGATCAGTTAAAGAAAAATTATATTGAGCAAACAGTTAGAATCTATAAGTGTAAATCTTGATTCCTCGTTTTTCATGATGGAACAGCAGAAGATAAACTATCTTAAGTATCTCCATCACTGCAACTATATCCCCTCTTCGTTCTTCAAAGGGCAGGTGTATACAATGAAAAAAGCGTCATTGTCATCACGGATGATTACCTGCTCTTCACTGGAGTGGACTTGGCCATCGGAAGATGTCTTCACAAAGGGTCATTCCGTATAGGGGGCTCTTTTTCTTTTAAGCTTTATCTCTGCTATATGTAGTATATTGCTTTTTAAAAAATAGTAAACAATGGGGACTATGCAGATTCAACAGAAGTCTATAGACTTGATCGAGCTTTAAAGAATATTTTCCAAAGAGAAAGCCTGTCAACGACATCTGTTTCGTCTGCGTTTGTCTAACGGTTACCATTGTCCACGGTGTAGTTTATGACAAAGCGTCTTTTCATAGTACTCGTCACCTGTATCAGTGCAATCGTTTTAAGTATCAAGTGTCTTTGACCGCTGGGACAATCTTTCATAAGACCAGAACTCCTTTAAGGAAGTGGTTTTGGATGATCTTTTTGATGGGCAGGCAGAATAGCGGCATTTCTATGTTTTCTTTGCAAAGGATGTTGGAAATCAAAAGCTGCAAGACTGTTTGGACTATGGGTTAAAAGATTCGAAAGGCAATGTCTGAACAGGATGCATATTAAATATTTGCTGGTCTGATAGAGAGAGACAATAGCTACTTTGGCTCGCCAAAGCCAGGAAAGCGAGGTAGGAGGGCATAGGGTAAAACGAATGTTGTAGTGGCCGTGGAAACGCTTAAAGATAGGCCAGATTTTGCTAATATGCATCAGGTCGAAAACCTCAGTGGAGATTTTGTATCCTAAGTACTGAAAGATCGTCTTGAATAAGATGCTGTGAGCCTTGCAGATGGTTGACCTGCTTATAATGTTCTGAATTCTGATCCAGGTAAACACCAGTCTGTAGTTGTTGACTCGGGAAAAGTTAAGGAAGTAATCTTTTGAATTTATATCAGAGATGGATAGAAACAGCAAGCATTTTAAATGCCTGGTATTTTACGTATAAGCATTCTATCCTTGAATACTAAGAAAAAAACGAAATGGTGTTTTTGTCATATCTATGATAAAAGGTACACATATATGAATATTTTAGCCCCTCAGTTTTATCTGAGGATTTATTCTTTGGAGTATCAATGCCTTGTAAGATAAGGATACTGTCTGAAATCCTTGCAAATAAAATTGCTGCTGGAGAGGTGATAGAGAGGCCTGCATCGGTTGTTAAAGAACTGATCGAAAACGCTATCGATGCTGGGTCAACTCAGATCATTATAGATGTAAAAGCCGGAGGGAGAACATCCATAAAGGTCATGGATAATGGTGAAGGGATGGAAAGGGATGATGCTTTACTTGCCCTTGAAAGGCATTCTACAAGTAAGGTATATAGTGAAGCGGATCTTCTTGAAATCAATACAATGGGATTTAGGGGGGAGGCATTACCCAGTATCGCTTCCGTCTCAAAGATGGGACTTACAACAAAGACTGCGGATGCTTTGGCAGGAACGTATATATATTCTGAAGGCGGAAAGATCAAGGAGGTTTCTGACGCCGGTTGCCCTCCAGGAACAGTCGTTGAGGTGAACAGCATCTTTTATAATACCCCGGCCAGGCGGAAATTTTTAAAGACAGTGACAACGGAATTTGGCCATATCGCTGACGTGATCTCCCAAATTGCTCTTACAAATCAAGGCATCCATTTCAGACTCAATCATAACGATAGAGAGGTAATCAACACACCTATTACCAAGAATCTCAAAAATAGGGTGGTGGAGTTACTCGGCAGGGATGTTTATGAGAACCTCTATGATATATTGCTCAGGGAAGATTCTATAAAGATCAATGGGTTTATTTCCCAGCCGAATTTTACACGGTCTACAAGCAAGTCCATATATACATATATAAACAGACGATTGATAAGGGATCGGGTGGTGAATCATGCCGTTATGGAGGCCTATAGGCCCTTTCTCATGAAGAACAGATACCCAATAGTATTCCTATTTATCGATATTTTGCCACACTTTGTCGATATAAACGTACACCCAACCAAGAGGGAAGTCAGGTTTAAAGAACAGAAGAAGGTCTATACCCTCATTGTTGAAGCCTTACACAGAACACTGAAGAAATCCCCCTGGGTCAAACAAGGGCTGAGCAGATCCTATGAGGTTCATTCTCAATATACAAAGAGCGAGAGCCAAAGCAACACGATAGAAGAGGCCCTTATCGACTATTCCCCATCCAGAAAAGATACTGATACATCGACACAAAAAGAAATGATCAAATATGAGCCGTTCTTGTTTTCTTCTTTGAACCCAATAGGTCAGGTGAAGGAGACGTATTTGCTCTGTTCATCCAATGAGGGATTGGTCATTGTCGATCAACATGCAGGTCATGAGAGAGTCATCTTTGAAAAACTAAAGAATGGATACCATAAATCGAGGATGGTTTCCCAGAGTTTACTCATACCCCAGCATATAGAATTGAGTTATCAAGAAGCCAGATCATTGGAGACCCACTTGGATAGATTGTTGGAAGTCGGTCTTGAAGTTGAACCTTTTGGCGGGGACACCTTCATTATTAAAGCCGTCCCCCAGATCCTGGTTAATATGGATTACCAACAGCTTATTCTTGATATTATTGATGAGATAAATTCGTATGGTCGGTCATTCAGATTTGAGGAATCAATCGAAAAGATATTGACTTTAATGGCCTGTCATGGTGCTATCAAGGCAAACCAACGCCTCAATCAGGATGAGATCAATGTCCTGTTGAAACAATTGGACAGTGTAGGGTCGCCAACAAACTGCCCTCATGGAAGACCGATACTGAGAAAGATAACATATCAAGAGATAGAGAGGATGTTTAAGAGGAGTTAATAGGGAAATGAGAAAGAAAAGAGGTAGCAATGGATACAGCCTCTTTTGCGGTTTTTGCCTGTATGATTTCTTTGCTGATTTCCCAGGTGTTTAGGCCTATTATCGGTATTTTTAGCTTAATTCCTATTGCGATCTCTGATAGTGTGCCGTAGCTTCCACCCAAAGCGATGATTGCATCGGATGAACGAACAACAAGAACATTTCTCGCATGTCCTATATCTGTAATTATAGACACATCGATATATGGATTTGCTGACTCTTTACTAGTTCCAGGAAGAATCCCTATAGTGAGTCCTCCTTCAAGCTGAGCTCCTCTGGCAGCTGCTTCCATTACACCCCCGAGTCCTCCACAGATTAATACAGCCTTGTGTTTCGCGATTTCCCTTCCTACCTCTTCGGCTGTCTTTTCAACTGATGAAGAGCATTGACCTGCTCCGATTACTCCGATCTGCATAAAAACTCTTTTTTTGATGGATACAAACTAAAATACCCATTTAATCGCTATAAACCCCATTATCAAAAGGACCGTAAAAGCGATGGCGAGGATATTGAAGTACTTGTCTATGAATGACTTTATAGGGGCTCCGAATGCGAAGATCAATCCTCCGATAATGAAGAATCTTGCTGACCTGCTCAGCAAAGAGACGAGAATGAATATAGAGAAATTGATTTCGCAGGCACCGGCTGCAATTGTAAAGACCTTATAAGGGATAGGAGTAAACCCGGCAACAGCAACTGCCCACGCATCATATTTGTTATAGAGCTGTTGCATGTAGTCGAACTTGTCGTGAGCTCCATAAAACGCAATAATGGGTTGCCCGATAAATTCCATGAATTGAAGACCGAGGAAGTATCCGAATGCCCCCCCCATTACAGACCCGATTGAGCATACCAGTGCAAACCTAAAAGATTTATCTGGAATAGATATAGCCAGGGCGATCAATAAGACATCAGGAGGGATGGGAAAAAATGAGGACTCTGCGAAGGCCAAGAAGAAGAGGGCCCAGATTCCATAAGGAGTCTCAGCCCAGTGCAAAACCCAATCATATAGTTTTTTCAGCATTCTTTCCTTCAGTTAGCAATTCCAATGGATTTCGATAGCCCGGGATCGATTGCAGTGACCGATTTTTCCTGAGGGAAGTCAAAAAACGATTTCTTTAGAAGACCCATTTATCGATATCCTCAATGGAGGCGTGATCTGTCATATCGAGAAGCAACGGAGTAATGGAGATACAGTTTTGCTCAATCGCCTGGGAATCCGAGTCTCTCATCTCCTCAAAGCCTAGATTATTATCCGCAAACCAGTAATACTTCTCTCCTCTGGGGTCAGTCTTTTCGACTATAGAGCTTCCATGAATCCTCTTTCCCTGCCTGGTAATCCTGTATTGTCTTATCTCCTCTTTCTTTGCATTCGGTATATTTACATTCAAAAGGGTACCTTTTGGAAGCCCGTTTTTAAGGATATATGTGGCCAATCGTAAAGCAAAACTCGCAGCAGTTTGGAACTCAAAGTCTTCCTTTGCCACCAAAGAGATGGCAAAAGACGGAATTCCGAGCACAGTCCCTTCCATTGCAGCAGAGACAGTCCCGGAATAGGCAATATCACATCCCAGATTACCGCCTTTATTGACCCCTGAGATAACAAGGTTAGGCCTTGAACTGAGTATGCAGTGCACACCCAAATGCACGCAATCTGTTGGAGTGCCGTCAACACAATAGCAATTCTTGGAAACCTCTTTCACTCGAAGCGGTCTGTGAAGGGTAAGTGAATGACTTACAGCACTCATCTCCCTTTCCGGTGCGACAACCCAGACATCAGCAATAGACTTAAGCGTATCAGCCAATGTAATTAGCCCCTCAGAATTTATCCCATCGTCATTTGTAACCATGATCTTCAATGGTGTCACCTAAAACTAAAAAGGAAGATAGCCTAACTTACTCAAGCAATTGCTTGCAAACAAAAACTAAGTTTTCTGCGCTTTGCAAAAAGAGTACATTGAAAAAAAACTCAATGTGTATTCGTCAAGGGGGGCTTTCAAACTGCCAATAAAAACTCTCATTATTATCACTATATATTATTCTTATTTATAGTGCATGTCAAGAGTTTCTGTATAATGACCAAATACAATTCATACACTGGGTATTGATTGATATCAAAAGTAATAGTAATTGTCATTAATTTCCGATTAGAAAATTGCACGTATACATCAAAAAAAGCAGAATACGTCAATAATTCTACTTAACATATTTATTAAGTAATGTACTGAGCGGAATGGATTCTAATGACTAATTGTTTTAAGGAGTTACGAACAATACCGAAAACATATTATCCTTATGACAGAAAACGTACACTGCGTTTTGATTCGTCCATTCAACCTGCTTATGAGGCTGTGATTGAAATGCCCCTACCCAAAGCAAAAGGGAACAGGCCTTTACAGATGACCTTT
>JAXHVA010000019.1:0-52574 GCA_034189035.1 Thermodesulfobacteriota bacterium | reverse complement strand
TTCAGTACTGCAGAAAGAATTTCAAAGAACAATTAAATAAATATAAATGCCCGCAGAGTATGAGTTCTACAGGAAACTGTTACGATAATGCTGTAATAGAAAATTCTTCACATTTTAAAAAAATTGCAGCTTAACCCCCATTGTTAAGCTTTTCAGGGGAAATATCAAGAATCATAGATGGCCCGATATAAACATTACAGCTATAACCAAATGATGATGGTGCCGGTGTCACTCGAGGAATAACTGATACTCGGCACATTGGAATATGCGATCCATTATGTTGTTGAAGAACAGCTTCACTTGAAGATTTTTGATGCTCGCTATTGCAACGACGAAAAAGGGCGCAAGGCAATTGACCCGAAAATATTTAATTTAATTCAGGATTATCAGCTTTAAGGATATTTCACTTCGCCGCAGAGAAAATCGTTTCACAATCTAGTTTTTTGACAGGCTCGTTAGCAGCAAGGGGTAGATTCTGTCTGTCAGTGTGAATTCATAAAATAGCTGAGGACTATTTTAGGGGTTTTTTCGTCGGTAATATTAACTTTAAAATTTAACAGCGGAAATGAGTCTCGCAACTTTTATGAAAAGTCACATAGAAATAGACAGTACAATGGAAAGAATTATTTTTATCATTCTTCTTGCCGGAGGTGCGCATGTCTGTGTCTTTCTGATCAAAAAAGCAAGTCAGTTCTTTATGTCCTTTTCTTTCGCACGATCCTATGCTAAGATAAAATCCATTGTTGGACTTATAACGAGTTTTGTTGTTTTTATCATCTATTTCGGCGCATTTGGCTTTATTCTTAAAGAGTTTGGGGTATCCATCACGGCCTATCTGGCAAGCGCATCCATCATCGGCCTGGCCATTGCTTTTGGTTCGCAGGGCTATGTACAGGATGTAGTCACCGGTTTGACTCTTGTTTTTTCTAATCTTCTTGATGTAGGGGATATGGTGGAAATCGGGGGGCAAACAGGGATTGTCCGATCCATCAGCATCCGTTTTACGGAACTTGAAAATGCAATGGGCGCTTCAGTCTACATCCCAAATAGAAGTATCACAAGTGTTATTAATTATCCACGAGGTTATGTTCGGGCTATCATCGATGTTGGTTTATTGGTTGATGAAAAGAAAAATGCTGAACTTGAACAAGTTGTTAAAAACTCGGTTCATTCAATTGCAGAACAATTTCCGGGTATAAATATTGGCCCACCCTCCATTGAGGGAAGAATTGACCCTCGTCAGGGAAAAAATTACCTGCGAATCAAATTCAGGATATGGCCTGGTCGAGGTACTCCACTTGAAACCACGCTGAAACAAGAACTGATCGAAAAACTAAGGTTAATAGATCCCAATTATGCGGATTGGATGGTTACGGTCTATTATGAAGTAGAAAAAGGATCAAATGTTAAATAATCTAAAACAGGAGTAGATCATGAAATGGAAACAGTTTCTTACACCGATAAAATCAATAAATACGGATAAAGCCCGCGAATTTATGAAAGACAAGACATCAAACGATTTAATGTTTCTGGATGTGCGCCAACCCAAAGAATATGAAGAAGGTCATATTGCAGGTGCCAGACTTATTCCTTTGCCGGAACTTAACAGCCGACTTCATGAGATTGACCCCCAAAAATCGACTGTCGTTTACTGTGCTATAGGGGGACGCAGCAGGATTGCAGCACAGCTTTTGGCCGGTAGAGGGTTTGAAAACGTCATTAACCTCTCAGGTGGATTCAAGGCCTGGAACGGTGAAACCGCTGTTGGTGATGAATTGCAGGGACTTGAGCTTTTTTCAGGGGATGAATCACCGGAACAAACGCTTGCCATCGCTTATTCGCTTGAAGACGGTCTGCGGGATTTTTATATTTCAATGGCCTCCATAGTTCAAAACAAGTCAGCTATAGATCTTTTTAAAAAGCTTGCAGATATAGAAGTCAAACATCAGGATAAAATCTACAGCGAGTATAAAAACATCACAGAGGGATCTCTTTCAAGAGAAGATTTTATAAACAGCAATGTCGCAGATACGATTGAAGGAGGGCTCACCACTGAAGAATATGTGTCAAGGTTTAATCCGGACTGGGAATCTGTCAAAGACATTACAGGAATTGCAATGTCAATAGAGGCTCAGGCCCTAGACCTTTACCTGCGCATGTCACAGAAAAACAGCCATTCAAAAAGTAAAAAGGCCCTTGAACAGCTTGCTGACGATGAGAGGGATCATCTAAAAGCGCTTGGAAAACTGATAGAGAATTTATAACCGGGGTATAGTCGATAAAAAAAAACTCGTTCAGGCTGGCGGCGGCCATGCCCATATGACCACCTAGCAAATCCGAATGGATCTATCGAGAAAGGATAAGGCGTTACTGTGATCCTCCCATCGCCTTTTCAAGTTTCGAATCCGTATAGTCGATATGACATTCTGGACTCATTGGTGGCGAATTCACTTTGGGTGGTGGCCTGGCCTTCTGTTTCCAAAGTCTTCAACTCCAGCGATTCTCAGTATTCCTAAGGCAATGGGACCACATGCTATCTTTCCCTCGCAATTTATACTTTGTCAATTTCCTGGGCCAGTTTCTTCCCTTTAGAAACGATATTAGTGCGATCCTTTCGCGGTCTATATACTTTATCAGTAGGTGTCTCAGGCTCTATGTAACTCCCTGCTTCTTCAATAATTTTCAGTATAGCAAGATCCATCTCAAACTTTTTTGCAAACTGGGCAGTAAATTTAACAGCTTAATCGGTAGACTTCGATACATCAGTACAAAACATTGATTTGCATACTGGATACGAATAAGTTGCGTTTTCCGCCCAAGCTGCCCTTGAACAGTTGCGATATTCTCGGTTTTTTCTATGAAATGATTGCCAATGGAATGTCTGGCCGAATGAGGAGTTCTCCCTTCTCCCTCGGCCAGGGAACAAAAGTCATTCTATATTGTATTGATGACCCTCGGATTAAGCCAGCCCTTGCCATGCAGCGTTGTAGCTGGGGGCAAGAATAGTATCGGAGATTTCCACTTCTTATCATCAGCCGCTCTTTCCTTTTCAATATAGTCTGATATCGCCTTTAATTCTTCGGTTATTATTTTGTAGTCATGTTTCAGTCCACCCTTTTCCTCAACACTTACCGTCTGTTCTTAAGCTTAATTTTTGGATACACTTAGCAAAGGTTTTGAGGTGCGCCGGAATCCGTTTAACGGTTCAGTCGCTGTAGGTTCTTTTTCTTTATCCTTGTCTCCACTTTTAATGAAGGCCTTAAAAGGCTAACAGTTGTGCCTGTTCTATAGCAAGAGCAGACCCCTGAAACCTTTCTTTCAACATTTACAAATAGAGACTATCCAATGACTATTCTTGGAATCAGCCTGGGCCGGACGGGAATAGCGATTTGGAAGGCAGCGGCATCCTTTGGATAGGCCAGAGTTTCCCAATCAGCGGCAATAATACCCCAACCGGCTACTCATTTACCGCCATAGCAGTCCAACCCCCATTCCTTCTAAAAGGAAGTGAAATCTTCGACAAAAGGATGAGCGTTAAAGCATTTTTAGTTAACTGACAATTATTATAGACTTAACTTAGTGAAAATAGAAAAATATTTCAAATGTACAGCATCTATGATATTATGTATACTAAAATGAAAATTAACAATGATGAGATTATCCTTTTTATGGATCAAAAGGAGTGTTCATTTCAAATTTAAATACCCATGCTGGAAGTCAAAACGAATTATTGTAAACGAGAATCACAAGCTATATAGAACAATGAAAACATGATAGATCTCCGGCAGCCACACAAGCAGTATTTACCTTTGAAAGAAAGGAAGTGGTTTATGACAATTAAGTACTTTATAAAAAGATGTTTAGCACTCATTTTTTTCGTATGTTTGTTTATAAGTATCAGCAATGCTGACAGCGTAAAAGAAAAAATTACAATTGCCATCTTCCCTTGTACTGACGTGGTTATGAGCTTTAAAAAATTCAACCCGTTGATCACTTATTTAAGGGAGGCGACCCATCTTGATATCAATCTGGTGGTTCCAGCGGATTTTGATGAATTCGAAAGGGATATTATCAATAAAAATATATCATTCGCTCTTCAAGACCCCTATATTTATGTCAAATTAGCTCGATTGTATGATAAAAATACCCTTCTGGGAACGTTGACCCGCGACGGAGCAACCAGCCAGTCCAGTGTTCTTATTGTCAGGAAAGATAGCGACATTAAAGAACTGAACGACCTGATTGGAAAAACTGTTATGTTTGGTCCCAAGCTTTCAGCTGCAAAGTGTGTAGCTGCAAAATTACTGTTTGAAGAAAACTGCATAGATATAGATAAAGACATCGGTTCCTATTCCAATGGAAAATGTTGCGAAGATATCGCTTTCAGTGTCTATCTCAAAGCAGTTGATGCCGGCGTGGTCTGCGATCATTTTCTTGAGGAACATGCAAAAAAACAAAAGGAACTAGGGGTAAAATCTGAAGAAATTCAGGTTATTGGCAGAACCAGACCGGTCCCGGCCCGAGTATTTACCTCCTGTCAAGGTATCAATCCTGAAATCGTTACCAGGATCAATCAGGCATTACTTAAACTCGATAATAATAATCCTAATCATAATAGGATTCTATACAATGCCGAGCTGGGAGGATTTCTGAAAGGCAGTGATCGTGATTATAACGCAATAAGAATACTGATCGGGCAGAGGATGGTGGAATGAATTAAAAAACCTATTTAAGTGAACAAAAAAGAAAAGGTTTGTTCATGGCAATCGTTTTGAGACAGCTGAAATTAAATTTAAGGGCCAAGATAGCGCTTCTGATTGAAGCCCTCGTGGTCATCCTGGTGGCAGTGACAGGGGCGATTTCCATCATGCGTGAAAAAGAAACCTTGGAAAACGAACTCAGAAAAAGAGGTCTTGCTTTGGCTAACGACTTGGCCAAATTCACGGCCAGACCGCTTTTAAGTCGAGATTTAGCCACGCTCCGTCGGTTTGTTAACCATTCCATGACCCAGGATTATGTGCGCCATGTTTTTATTCTGGACCCTCACGGTAAGGTGTTAATGCACAGCGATCTGACAGAAGTAGGCAAGATTTATACGGATTATGTAAATCTTGCCGCCGTGAATGCTAAAAAATCCGGTTGCATTCATATTTCAAAACCCGATGATGTATATTTTGATATCTTCACACCCATACATGTTTCAGACATCAGACTGGGAACGATACGTTTGGGTTACTCTCATTTAGCCATAGAAAAAGAAATCTCCGGCGCTCGACAACAGATATTTCTGATAGGTGTTATGACTGCGCTGTTTGGTGGTGTAGTGGCCTATTTTCTGGCTTCTTTTATTTCGTCACCTATTAAAAAAATAACCGATGCAACAGAAAAAGTGGCCGGAGGTAATTTAGATACGCAACTGTCCATCAAAAGGAATGATGAAATCGGTGTATTAGCCCATTCGTTCAATAAGATGACCGAGGATCTACTAAGGACAACGATCTCCAAGGATTATTTAGATAATATTATCGGGAGTATGAACGATACACTTTTTGTGGTTAATCCGGATGACAAAATCATAAGTGTCAATAAGGCGGCATGTGATCTGTTGTGTTATGAGGAAGACGAACTTATCGGAAGTGATATTGATCTCATCGTTCCAAAAGAAGAAAATTTTTTTAAGGTTTCAGGATTCAGAACTCAACTGGGTGAAGCAAACGTGGTAAACAGGGAAATTCATTATGTCACAAAAGGCGGAAAACAGATACCTATGTTTTTTTCTGCAGCGATAATGAAAAATAAGGAAGGACAAATATTAGGGGCTGTTTGTATTGCAAGGGACATCACTGAGCAGGTGCATGCAGCTGCTGCGCTGCAACAATCAGAGCGGAAACTCCGTTTCCTGTCTTCCAAGCTCCTTACCGTTCAGGAAAATGAACGAAGGCGGCTCTCAATAGAACTGCATGACGAATTAGGACAGTCTCTGATGGTCTTGAAACTCCATGTCAGAGCGATACAAAGGGCCTTTGGAAAAGATCAAGCAAAGTTGAACAATGACTGTGAGGAAGTGATCGGATACATAAAAGAGGTGACGGAAAATGTCCGACGTCTGTCCCGGGACTTGAGACCTTCTATGTTGGAGGATTTAGGGCTTTCAGCTGCCATACAATGGCTCGTGGAAACATTCAGCCGACACAATCATATCGAAACATCCATTGATATAATTGAAATGCAGGGGCTGTTTACAAGGGAGGGTGAAATAATTGTTTACAGAATCGTTCAGGAATGCCTAACAAACATCGCTAAGCATGCAAACGCCACTCATGTGTCCATTCACATCGAAAAACAGGGCGACCAGGTGTTACTTCGATTGGAAGATAACGGAATAGGGTTTGATGTAAAAGAAGCATTTGGACAGGAACCGACTGCAAAGGGGCTCGGGTTGACCACCATGGATGAGCGGACTCGAATGCTGGGCGGGTTACTTGACATAAGGAGTCAAGAGGGGGATGGCACACAAGTCTCTCTTGTTCTCCCTTTATCACACCCCCTTGATAAAGAAGGAAATCGGCTGTGATAGCTTACCGTATTGTACTGGCCGATGATCATGCTATGTTTCGGCAGGGCATCAAAAATATCCTGAATGGCGCTGACGAATTGGAAATCATCGGAGAAGCGGCCGATGGTATTGTGTTGCTTGACCTCTTAAAGAACAGAACACCGGATATGGTGATTTTGGATATATCCATGCCGAATCTTCGGGGCCTTGAAGCAACACGGGAAATCAAAATCATTTCGCCAGACGTGAAAATACTGATTCTGACCATGCACAAGGACAAGGAGTATGTGCATCATGCTATCAGGGCCGGCGCCGAAGGCTATCTACTCAAAGAAGATGCTGATACAGAGCTTTTTTCCGCCATTGAAAAAATCAAAAAAGGCGGGCGTTACATTTCTCCTCTATTATCAGGGGAAATGACGTATGAATTAATTCAGGCATCTCAAAAAGGTCGACCGGCTTCAGAGCCCGACCTTCTCTCATTACGTGAACGTGAAGTATTAAAACTTATTGCCGAAGGCGTTTCCAATAAAAGAATTGCCGACCTTTTATTTATTAGCAGCCGCACCGTGGAAAAACACCGTGCCAGTATTATGAAAAAGTTAAATATCAAACAAACCGCCAACCTGGTCAAATACGCAATTCGAAAGGGCTATACTTCGTCCACCACATAACCTCCTACCCTTTATGCTATGGAATGCGCATACGCAGTTTCTGCTCTCCACTCTCCTTTCGACAGGGAATGTCAAAAAATATCATCTAAAGACACCTCCCAGGATCATGGGTATTCTTACCCATTAACAAATAGGTAGTTCCGCTAATTGATCTCATGATTCGGGATTGGTATAATAGCTAAAAATATAAGGCAAACCCTTTTTTTGTTGCACTATAGTTGATTCTGACTTGATTCCATAGACAAATTTCTGATGTTGTTCTTTGTGCTTTCCATATTTAAAAATATCGAAAGGAGGTGAGAAATATTCAATAGGAAAAAGTGAGATGGATTCTCTTTCGCCCTTGTGATGCCACAAGAAGCATGGAAAAGATCTCAATGCAAGACACAATATAGTCATAAACACAACTAAAATGGAGGAGTGTAATGAAAAGATCTTTTAAAGGATTATTTGTAATTATGATGATTATCATGAGTTTTTTTGCCGTTCAGAGCGTTTATGCACAAACAGTGAGTGGAACAATTGATTCAATTACAACGGATCGGCCTGTAAAAATTGTGGTCGACGGAATTGAAGTTTCGGGAATACGCCTGAATTATCTGTGCAACCAGTATAACATCTGTCTTGAGGTCGGCGATACTGTGAGCGTCGAATATTATGAATTCGAATGCTTGAACGGATCGATTATACTAAAGGCATGTGGAATAACCGTGGGTGGAGCCACGATTTCTTTAAGGCCATGCCTATAAAAATTCTAAACATCTTGATTGATCCTGTGCTAAAATGGGCTTTAAGTTGCTTATTTTAGCACAGGATTTTGTTTGTCTGCCGTACTCCTAAAATTAAAAGATACTACTGGCATTAGGAACTCATCAGAAGGCAAGAAATGACAAAATCAATCTAAAAGATCCTTCGCGCCTTCAATATTGCTTCCTTATAAAATGGTTTTTCAAGTGTGCTGTCCGCACGCACCTTTTTTGCAATATCAACATACTGTTTTTTTCAGCTAGTCCGCCTCTAGAAATGGCAATCACTTTCAAATCGGGAAAGTTCCAGATATTAACTGCATGTATCGGGTCTGTTTCTGTTACTAATTTGTAGTTCAGTTACTCTAATTTATGTTTTGCAGCCAGTACAATTGATTTTTCGTCATCCACAAATAGGATTTTTTCTGTTCCGCGAGGCGTTATTTCGATAGATTCAACCGCTGGTTCTAATTTCCATTCAATAACAAGAAGTACAACTTGTACAGTACTTCCTATTCCAAGCCCACTTTGAACAATAACATCTCCGCCGTGATTTATTACGATACTATGTAAGACTGAAAGATCCATGCCACTTCCCTAGCCTACTGTTGTTCTTGATAAAAAGTCCCTTTTTTAAAGGCAAACTATAGATGATTGATAGGCGATGAAGGGGGGTATACTATATTCCCTGTCTTCCACAACTTCCCGAACTCCATGTTAAGGAGATGCCTAAAAAAAAGCGCATTAAATTCATGCTTTGTAGATGATGCGGATACTCTCTGCTTTAGAGTTAAAAAGGTTAAAACCCACATTATCACTGGCTTTTGATCGGATGAGTTCGTAATAGATTTAAATTGCCTCATTTGTTTGTTTTTGCTGTTCATCGGTTTGCCTCTTTTCTTTTAATTCTCGGACAAAATTCCGGCAGACTCTGTGGTTTTGATTCTCTGAATCCGTATCTCTGACAGAAATCCAGGTAGTGTCATAACTATCTTAAATAATGGCTATGAGATCTTTGGAGGATTTTCTTTTAAACAATAAATCATTGAACTCTATATTCAGGGCATTGGGAATCTTTCTCATTATCTTTATTTATTGGATATTAAGCGGCTAGATAACTACTATATGCACAGCCTCTTAAATAATTGCGCATAATTTTTTTAAAGTATTAGTGGGTTTTCTCCATAAATTGAAAGTAGTCTTTACTGCCTCAGCGATGTGTTCAATTTTTTCGGAATAGCTATTACGAGTTGCCAATCGTCTGCTTAGTTTCCAGACTCGTTCGATTGGATTCAGGTCTGGGCTGTAAGACGGTAAGTTTTTTCATAAATTTCCAAAATGTTTCTACATTAAATGAGTTGGATTCCCGTTTATATACCAAATTCCCATCTCGAAGTCGTATGACACCAAAATATCCAACACTTTTTCGTGTTGGATGATGTAAAACAACAGGATCTTTAACACTCCGGTGGTACTCACATTTGGTATCTCGAACCATGTTGTTGAAAATGAACTTCATCAAGGCTCCAAAGTTCAATAGTATCATCCCGGGCGTACTCAAAGATTTTTTTTAAAGGCTGCTTGAACTTCCGGATCAGCCTTTGCGGTAATTGAGCGCGGTTTTCTTAGACGAAAACCAACCCGCCTGAATAAGCGCTGGCATTGAAGTACACCAAGGTTAAAATCAAATTCTTTGCTAATAAAATGGGATGGTAACTTCCCATCCCATAAATTGCCTGTCAGTCCATATTGTGAGGGTTCTGAATGTAATGCTGCTTCGATAAAATTTAACTGTTTTCATTAAGTTTGCCATGGCTTCCTGGTCGATTTACAGCTGTCAAACCCGATAGGCCATCAGCTTCAAAGCATTGAACCCAATACACAACTGTTCGAGGTGAGTCTCCCAGCATCTGAGTAACCTTACGACAACTCATGCCCTGAGCGACCATACGTATGCATGAAGCCTATGATCATAACGGGTTTCATAAGAATAACCATCCCTCTCTCGTCTAGGTATAACTAAATGAATGTTTGACAAAATGACGTCTAAGCGTTAAAATGTCATACTAACATTGGAGGTGACATTATGGCAACATCCGCAAAACGTGCCACTGTATATTTTGATCCTATTATACATAAGGCATTGAAATTAAAATCTATAGAAACGTCCAGATCAATCTCCGAACTTGTAAATGAGGCCGTCAAAGAAGCTCTTGCAGAGGATGCTGAGGATATCACAGCGTTTGAGGAAAGGGCTAATGAACCGTTGATTAGTTTCGCCGAAATGGTTAAAAGGCTAAAAAACAATGGCCGAATATGAGATCTTTTTCAAAGAATTGGTGTGGAAAGATTTCAGGGAACTCCCGAAAAGTAATCTAAAAAGAATCATAACAAGGATTGAAAAACTCGGAGATGATCCACAGTTAATGAGTTGCGAAAAAATAACAGGTGAAGAACTATACCGTGTCCGGCAAGGAAAGTATCGTATTGTTTATTCAATAAAATTGAATGAGCTTACTGTATGGGTAATCAAGGTCGGACATAGAAAAGATGAATATCGTTAAAGCCTTTGTATTCAGCGGAACGCGTAGCTCACCGCTGATACAATTCGTTAGCTCTGGAGCTTAAATATGCCATATTCTTACATAAGAGGTGCTAAACCACACAAAAACGGTTGCAAGTTTGCCGTGTGGTCGCCAAATGCCGAAGAGGTTTATGTCATTGGAACGTTTAATAATTGGAACAAGACGGAGCATCCTATGGCCAGAAATCCTAATGGGTGGTGGTCAATAGATGTGCCCGGCGCAAAGCCGGGAGATGAATACAGATACCGGATCATTAACTCGGGTAATGAGTACCTTCGGATCGATCCTTATGCTCAGCGGGTCACCAGTTCAATTGGCAATGCAATTATCACAGAGTGTCATCCTGAAGACAAAAAAAGAAAGTTTAAAGCTCCTCCACTCAATGAAATGGTAATCTATGAACTTCACATCGGAACCTTCGGAAAACC
Source organism: Thermodesulfobacteriota bacterium (assembly GCA_034189035.1). GTDB lineage: Bacteria > Desulfobacterota > UBA8473 > UBA8473 > UBA8473 > JAUXFK01. Next base: position 41,585 of record JAXHVA010000019.1, on the reverse strand, counting down.
GAGGACGAACAAGGGGCCCGGCAACTTTAATGGAGCTGTCAATCGACTCACATATCTCAGAGATCTGGGAATTAATGCTATAGAAGTCATGCCGCTAGCCGAGTTCGCCGGGGGATACTCCTGGGGGTACAACCCTTCCCATATTTTTGCAGTTGAAAGTGACTACGGGGCCCTGTGTAATTTCAGGGATTTTGTTGATGAGGCCCACGAACTTGGAATTGCTGTAATCGTTGATGTCGTGTACAATCACTTCGGCCCGACCGACCTCGACTTGTGGCAATTTGATGGCTATAACGAAAACGATAAAGGCGGCATTTATTTCTACAATGACTGGCGGGCGAATACACCATGGGGGGAGACACGTCCGGATTACGGGCGCATTGAAGTCAGGGAGTATATTCGTGACAACAGTCTTATGTGGTTTCAGGAGTTTGGCGTAGACGGGCTCCGTTGGGACATGACCGCATTTATCCGCAATGTTAATGGACATGATAATGATCCTGCAAGCGATCTGCCCGATGGATGGGGTCTCATGCAGTGGGTCAATGAGGAGATCAAGAAGTACAAACCCGATGCGATCACTATTGCTGAGGACCTTCAGAACAATGCCTATATGACGAGGGCTCAGCAGGATGGTGGAGCGGGGTTCAGCACACAATGGGCAGCTCCATTTGTTCATTCTATTCGCAAGGCACTGATAGGAGCCGAGGACTTGTTTAGGGACATGGAGGCAGTTCGCAATACAATTCAGCACCGCTACTATCTCAATGCCTTTGAGCGTGTGATCTATACGGAGTCGCATGATGAAGTGTCTAACGGTAAAGCTCGAGTCCCCGAAGAGGTTGATCCCGGCAGGGCTTCATCCTGGGCAGCCAGGAAGAAGTCAGCACTTGGTGCTGTGCTTGTCTTCACAGCGCCGGGCATTCCGATGATCTTTCAGGGGCAGGAGTTTCTTGAAGACGACTGGTTTCATGATCAAGATCCTATTGACTGGGGGAAAAAGGAACGTTTTGCGGGCATCTTGCAACTTTATAAGGATTTAATATCCCTTCGTTTAAATCGGGTAGGTCAGACAAAGGGGCTTACCGGACAAGACGTGAATGTGTTTCATGTAAATAACAATGACAAAATAATCGGATATCATCGCTGGGATTCAGGAGATCCTCATGGCAGTGTGGTAATTGTGGCAAATTTTTCCACCCGCACATATGAAAATTACTCGATCGGAATGCCCGGCGCCGGAGATTGGATAATTAGATTTAACAGTGACAGCAAACTTTATGGAGGTGATTTCGGGGACTTCGGAAACAGCATGGTACAAGCAGAATTAACAGGAATGGACGGCTTATCAGCACATGCAAAAATTAATGTAGCTCCCTACAGTGCACTCATAATGTCACAGGAAAGCATAAGCTAACACGTTTAAGGCTTCCTGATGTCAAGAGTAAAAGTCCTCATTAATAAAAATTATTTTTTCGCATAACCTATCAACGAACATTTTTTCTTGCTGACAACAATTCTGACTTCATTTCGAAGCGGGTGAAGGAAATTTGATCCTGCACCAAACACATATGAAAGTAAACCCTCTCCCCAATTTATGTGCCAGGATAGACAGGGATTTTCCCTTACCATGTATATTGGCAAGTCTGACGAGATATCTTTTTTCTGCTTCATTGTCTTTGAGGAAGAGGACAGCTGCTTCGCTGAATGCCTATTTGAGAAGGGCATTAGCTGTTTTTTTTGGCACTTGAGGCGTACTTTTTACTGTTTGACTCCTTTGCGCTCTTCAACAATCTGCAGTAGGATGCAAAGTCCTGTACAATGGGGAATCAATTAATGTTTTCGACTTTATAGAGGATGGTAAGGCCAAGGATTTTGCCGACACTGGGGATTGATTTTAACAGGGTATATGCCACAGGGTCGTGATGGTTGGCTATGGAGATAATATCCCGCTCCACTTTTGCTATAATTGGGTCGTAATCCTCAATGACTGAAAGATCGGCCTCTATCATCTTTAGAACAGAAGGATTTTGAAAATGTTCAATAATGTTGGTCCTGTTCTGAGGTTTGGCAATGCACGCCAAGGTGTCGGGTAGATTATACTAGGTTCTGGCATTTTGTATATGTGTATAGAGCTCAGCCCGTTTTCTCATGAGATGGTTTCGCTTTGACTACTCTCATGGGGAAATCTGAAAGTCATCGTCTCTAGATTCCTCAAGCGCCTGACTTTCAATATATTGCATGATGACTTCATCTGTAACATTGCCTGAACTTGCAACAAAATAGCCCTTAACCTATAAATATCACCCCCCTAAATTTCTTGCTGAGCCCTTTGAACCCTGATAGCATGTTACGAGAGATTTTCCCTTTCAACATCTGCATCAACTTACTTAACAAAATTTAGGGCGGAATCGATACGAAAATATGTGCATAGTCTTTTAAAACATGACCTTTCAATATCTTTGCATCATTAGCTTTTCATATTTCCCTAATGAGGGTACGAACTCTCTGCGCAACCGGACCGTATAAAACTGGCTTTCGGTATTTGGTTATCCAGACCAAATGGTATTTCAAGTCGTAAACAGAATGAGAGGTTTTACAGTAATTTTGAATACTTTCATTATATACTAAAGTCTTCGCCTAAAGGCGAGCGTTTTTCTCCCATTCCCCGAAAGGGACAATAATGGGAATTTCACCAACTGATCAAAAAATAGAATGGAGAGAGACGGCTGCTTCTCGTTTTTATAGTAAATAAGATTTTTAAGGAATGATCTATTTCTGAACTGGCAGGACATTTACTTTCAAAACCACCTCACAAAAAAAAGTAATAAAAAGCGGGGGCAGTAGACGCCTTGCCAATGAGAAGTAGTTTATTATCAACCGTTTTAGCTTATAGCAGGGCTATAGGTCTGCCAACTGGGCCACTGATCCGTCACCGTTAGCACAAACTAACACCTTTTACTTAGTGAGCTCTCAATAATTCGTACTGTCAAGTTTTTTGTATAAAATTTTTCTCAGTTGGTTTTTTAAAGAATGGTAGATTATTACGCACTTTCCCTATAGAAATTGACTTCCAATGTAAATCCAAGTTAACACCGTCCAAAAAGATATACTTAATAGGGCCCCCGTATAGATCACAAGTCTTCCATTTCTCTACAGCATCTATCAACTCTTTTTTGGCGTTATTATCCTCCGTTTGAGATATCTTCCGGCCTATCAGCCTTGTAGAAATCATTGATAAGGTACGGGTGCTAATCCCCGTCAAAAATATAAAACTTAAATCTTATCGAATCTCATTCTCATAGTGCTTGCTTTGAGGGAGCACCTGGTCTCAAACTCTCCCCTCTGGCCCCTCGGCACTTCAACCTGTACCTCTCCAATCCCTTTTAATGTGAGGTTGCGAGGATAGGAACCATTGCGATGATTAACATCTCCTTGACTATTTTCATACGGCTCTTGCCCAAGAAATTGAGTGCGCTCTATATCCATTAGCTTGGACTGATATGAACCAACCTTCTCTTTGATCTCTATACGAATCATCTTAAAAATATTCTCAAGCTGCTCCTGAATCTCCTTGCAAATACTCATTACCTCAGGTACACTAATTTCCTCTTTCATGGGTGCTTCTCCCTTCTTATCAGTTTTCAGTTTAAAACCCTTTGTAAAGGAAAAGCCCCCTTTTTCCTACCATTTCAGAATTTACACAAAACATTATACACTACCTAAAGTATATCTGGATGACTGGAATATGAAACATGATGTTAATTGGAAGATCTTAAGGATCATAATCTCACTCGGTATCTTAATTGGGTTAAGTGTGTTCACATTTTTTTATGCCGAAGGGACCTCATATTTTTCGGATGACCCAACTGCTTGCGCCAATTGCCATGTGATGCGTGAGCAATTTGATGTCTGGAATCGTTCAAGCCATCAGGCTGTGGCTACCTGTAATGACTGTCATACTCCACATAACTTTCCTGATAAATGGACTGTCAAAGGTCTAAATGGTTGGAATCACAGTCTGGCATTTACTACAGGCAATTTCCCGGATAATATTCGAATCAGAGAATTTAATACCGAGGTCGTTGAGAAGAATTGTGTTGCTTGTCACCATATTATGGTGAGTAACGTGCATCGCTATGCCCCTGACAAGACATTATCCTGTGTTGCCTGTCATGGAAACGTGGGACATAAACGCTGAGAACGTGAGAGGAATAGCATGATAAAGTTGTTTTCCAAATCAACATTGATTTATATAGGCACTCTGTTGCTGGTAGCGGTGTTGACAATAACTGTAATCGGATTATTGATCAATATCAATACGCGCAAACAAGAAGCCGCTGAATACCCACTACGAGTAGTTGATATACCGGTAGGGGAACTCGACCCCGCCATTTGGGGACAAAACTTTCCCCATCAATACGACTCGTTCATCCGCACACGAGAAGATTATGGCAAAACTCCCTACGGTGGCTCAACCCCATACAGCAAACTGGAAGCCTATCCGGCAATGGTGCGCTTATGGGCAGGCTATGCTTTTAGCAAAGACCACAATGAAGATCGAGGTCATTATTACGCTCACCTTGATCAAAGGAACACGCAACGTGTTCAATTAGTTAGTCAGCCTGGGGCCTGTATTAATTGCCATGCAGCCGAAACTCCAAAATTGATTGCGGCTATGGGGTGGGAAAACTTTAACAGTACGCCTTACAATGAATTAAAAGATAAACTTCACTTGGGTACTTCGTGCCCTGATTGCCATGATCCAAAGACAATGGAGCTTGTCATCACCCGGCCTGCCTTCCGTAATGCGCTGGAACAACGGGGCATTGACTTGAATCAGGCAACGCGCCAAGAGATGCGTTCCTATGTATGCGCTCAGTGTCACGTTGAGTATTACTTCTTGGGTAAGGATAAGGTACTAACCTTTCCCTGGAGCCAAGGATTGACAGTAGATGCAATTGAACAGCACTACGACACTTACGCCTTCAAGGACTGGACGCATGCAGAAACCGCTGCGCCCATGATAAAGATTCAGCATCCTGAATTTGAGCTATGGAGTGTTGGTCTGCACGCACGGTCCGGTGTTAGTTGCGCTGACTGCCATATGCCTTTTGTGCGTAAGGGAAGCGTCAAGGTATCGGATCACTGGATACGCAGCCCTTTGCAAAATATTAATGCGGCATGTCAAATATGTCATAACCGCTCAGAGGAAGAACTGAGACAACGAGTCCTCCATATTCAAGGTACAACCGATGGTCTACTACGTCGTAGTGAAAAGGCGGTTCTAGCAGCCATTGATGCCATTGTAGCTGCTCGTGAGGTAGGAGTTTCTGATGATGACCTGGCTGAGACATTACAAATGCATCGTGGAGCCAGTTTGCGCTGGGATTTTGTTTCCTCTGAAAACAGTACCGGTTTTCATAGCCCGCAGGAATCCGCACGAATTCTGGCCGTATCTATTGACCTGGCGCGACAGGCTGAATTGAAAGCGAATCAACTCAGACTTTCAGCAAATGATCAAGGCAATTAACTAGTACAGAGGCCGGAAGAGTTTCCTTGTAGCAGCTATCGTGGATACATTTACAAGAATAAAAAAGACATCGTCTATCGCGATCTCATCCTGGGCATGATGTCAAAAACAAGAAATGACGTCATCTAAAGATATAAGAATTTTGTAGGGTGGGAGCGATTGAAGTCGATTTAGAGAATCCCTTAAAGCATATCTACGGCGGCATGATATTAGGAGGGACAAAATTCATAAAAGAGGCATTGAGCAGATTACAGGAAGAAGACTTATAAAAGGGAGGACATTGCACACAGAAGAGCATTGAGAGCTACGTATAGAGGTTTGAAGAAGAAGTCATTGAAATCTGTATGAGCCTAGACATACCTCAGCATGATCTCTTGGGTAAAAAGAACAAAGAACAGAGAAACATAGCCATCTATCTGATAAAAAAGTATACAGACCTTACAAACAGGCAAATAGGACAGCAGCTTTGAAATATCAGTTATTCAGCTCTTGCCAAAGTGTATGAGAAATTCTCTGAAGAATTAAGGAAATATAAGGCGTTAAAGGAGAAGGTAGAAAGTATTATGTTCAATTTATCCCTTGTCAAGGGGCTGTTGTCCAAAAGAATAATCCTTTTACGCTTTGCCCAAAACGTTTTTTATAAGTCTAAGTTTTGCTCCAGGCGATTTCAAAACTCGCCCAATGGGGCTCAACCATTTGAAATCGCATAACTTCCGCTTCGCTAAGACTTATAAACAAAAAACCTTTTTGATGACCGCTCAAAGGAATTTTTCTTTTGGGCAACAGCCTGTCAAGGGCTGACCCTGTTCCCCGTGCTCGTTGATGAAGGGGTGCGAAGCACCACGAACAACGTAGCGAACTGGATTGAAATGTTAACAGGAGGACCCCTCTGGGAAATCTCCCCGGTTAAGACCTAGAGACGATTAATATGTTAAAAAATTTGAATGTCCGCACGCATAGTCAAGCAGCTACAAAACTACTGAGTCTTACAAGGGTAAAGGGGTAGTATGGCCCTTGAGTTACTCGGTGCAATACAAAAGGAGGAAAAATCATGGATAAAGACATTACAGATTACGCCAAGACGCGATACACAGTAAAGGCTTATGATCCTAAAAAGAAGATATCAGATCAAAATATCAGCAAAATAAAGGAGCTACTCCGATACAGTCCCTCAAGCACCAACGCGCAGCCTTGGCACTTTATTTTAGCATCATCGGACGAAGCCAAGGCAAAAATTGCCAGATCAACGGAGCGTCTTTACTCTTTTAACAGTCAGTCCATCCAGAATGCGTCTCATGTTGTCGTATTTTGTAGTAAACTTAATATTAAAGAAGACTATCTTTTGCGTATTTTGGAACAAGAGGGAAAAGACGGTCGCTTTAACGCCGATCCAACATTCAAAGAGGCTATGCACAATGGACGTAATATGTTTATCGATTTGCACAAACATGACTTGAAGGATGTTCAGCACTGGATGGATAAACAAGTTTATTTAAGTATTGGGGCATTTTTGCTGGGGGTATCGACATTAGGCATAGACGCTACGCCGATGGAAGGTATTGAAATAAAGGTTCTGGATGAAGAATTTGGCCTCCGAGAGAGAGGGTACACTAGTCTTGTTGTCGTGGCGCTCGGCTATAGTGATTCTCAAAATGATTACAACGCTAAACTGCCTAAAAGCCGTTTACCTTATTCAGAAATCCTAACAGAAATCTAAAAGGGAAACCACCCTATCACGTTTTACGGATCAAATTGATACAGAACTCAGAAAAACACTTTACCAAATTTGAGCAGATAAAACATAGCCAAATTAACTATCGTTGCCAACATCACCGCCAAAGCTGACAAGATAGATCTAGTAAAGGCTGAGCTTGAAAAGCTGATCGACATCACCCGCGCTGAAGAGGGCTGTCTTCAATACGATTTGCATCAGGACAATGAAAATCCACCTCAATTCTTGTTTTACAAGAACTGGGAATCTCGTAAACTTTGGCAGGCAGACATGAACAACCAACACTTGAAGGAATATACGGCAGCAACCAATGGAGCGTTTGAAGCCTTCACCCTCCATTAAATGACACGCATCGCCTGATCCAAAAACCTTGCTTAAAAGGATCGCGTTCGACGCATGGCGGGATAGGGAGCGGTCACACGACCTCCCCCTCCCACACCACTTTATTTACAGGTAGCGGGCAGCAAGAGGAACATCCTATACTCTCCTTCTCTTTTATAATTAACCATGGTTCAAACAGTTTGTAACTACAGCGTTCTATTCTACGGAAGTCCTTCTGGTTATCAAGCCAACCGTGCTCAAATCTAATTAAAGGATACAAACGGAAAGGTCGTTACATGGATTAGATTCAATGACCCTGGACAGTTTTTTGAGAACAACTATGAGAGTGGCGGAATCATCTGTATGCACCTTACTTCCGCGATGTTCGAAAACGTAATAGATTTAATAAAGAAGGAGAAGCCTGTCTATATCTAATTCACTGCTGGCTGAGGGTTCTTGGGAACCAGCTCTGAGTCAATCGGTGAAGGCGAAGTATGGCAAATCATTCCACCGGATAGCTGCCTCTTCCCAGGACTTTAAGGGCGGGAGACTAGGTTGTCTCGCCCCTACTCGTCCAACTGAAAGGAGAGATAAATGCAGTTACTCACTGATAATCCAATAAAATGTTTATACAATGATAAAAATAACGGCTTTTATTCGTTCACGGGACTCTAAAACAGCTGGACGCTCTGAAACGCTTACACGTCCTGGAAAGAATCGCCTTGCTGATCCCTAACTCTTTTGTCTACGGCGTTTTTTACGTTTAATGTTAAGCTACCATCCAGATTCAAGCATAACATAATGAAATCATAATCTTATCAGTACAGAAAAAAAACCTTGACGTTGGCCATCAATAATTTTGACAAGGCTTATCGATCATATTATTGTAATACAAAATAATATCGATGGAGGTTTTCTGATGGAAACCGTAATCGTGTCTCCATAATATCAGGTCGTTATATCAAAAGTTCGAAGATTAATACCGGCAGGTGACTTCAACGTCATGTGCTGTGAAGAGTGAAGTTGAGTACAGCATCAACATAGCAATCAAAAGCCTACGCCAGCGCCTCTCGATACTCGGCAAGGAGGCGTTCTTTTTCTATCCCATGATCTATAAAATCCCATGGAAAGATCTCTTCAGCATGCCTTTGCCTGTATACATAAAAATCTGGATTTATATCTACCTCCTTTAATGCCCTTTTCCAATCACCACCAAATCTATACGCTGCAAGGATAATTCTGCCTACCCTCCGATCACCTCGACTGAGGAGGGCCTGTATATAGCTCCATTTCGGGAGGTCTGAAGTCACGTTGACATTCCCTTCCCTCTTGAGAGCATTTCTTATTATCTTCAGTTTGTTATTGAGCGATTTCACATTCTCGAAAGGATGCCACTGAAATGGTGTTGCTGGTTTCGGGACAAAAGTGTTGATGCTAAGTGTTACCCTTCCGATCTGTTTTTTCCCCTTGCTCGCTTTTAGGATATGATGTTTTAGCTTCTTTATAAGGAAAACTATCCCTTCAATATCTTCGATCGTCTCTGTAGGCAGGCCGATCATGAAGTAAAACTTCAAATGGAATATATCATTGGCAACGACCATATGGGCTGCATTCAGTATATCATCCTCCGTAATCCTTTTGTTTATAACCTGTCGTAACCTTTCCGAGCCTACTTCCGGGGCAATGGATATAGTTTTATGGCCACTTTCTTTTAGATATTTAATAACAGTATGGTTCAGGGAACCCGCCCTTAAAGAAGCAACAGAGACCTTTTTGTCTTTTTTGATTACTAAATCACAGAGTTCATTAAGCCCATGATGGCTTAGAACATCAGCCCCGATGAAACCGATCTTATCAACCCTGTCCAAACCTTTATGAATCGCATCTTCAAGATTCTTGAACCCCTTCCTCCTGTAAGGACTGTAGACGAAACCAGTGGCGCAAAATCGGCAGCCCCACTTACACCCACGGCTAATCTCTATAAGGAACATATTGCTGAATTCAGTATGGGAAGTCGTTATTATGGAATGCGTGTTACATTGATCTATATCTTTTACCCATCTCCTCTTGATTCGTTTACAGAACCCACTTCTGGGAATAAAGCCCTTGATCGTACCGTCACTTTTATAACTCACGGAGAAATATCTAGGAACATAGACCCCTTCTATACTCGCAATTTTCTCTAAGACTTTATCCTTCTTATAGCCATCCTCAGAACCTTTCTTATATGTTTCGACAAGCTCTGTGAGAACTTCCTCACCTTCACCGATTATGAATAGGTCGATAAAATCGGATATAGGCTCTGGGTTCATACTCGGGGCTATTCCACCTGCAATAATTAAGGGAAAGCTGTTTTTTCTCTCTTGCCTTTGTAGTGCTATCTTTCCTAGGTGTAATATCCTTAATATATTTAAATAATCATTCTCAAATGAGATGGAAAAGGCAATGATGTCAAATTCATACAGTGGCCTTTGTGATTCTAGTGTAAATAGAATGGTATTGGTACTTACATGTCTTTGATATTCATCTTTGTCAGGAAGAAAAACCCTCTCACAGAGTATGTCAGGAAAGCTATTCAGGTGTTGATAGATAGCATGGACACCCAAATTCGACATGCCGACATGATAGGTATTTGGATAGGCAATGGCAATCGTTATCTTGCCTCCCCAGGGTTTTATAATCGTACCTTCTTCTTTAGCAAGTGTCTTTTTCGCCTTTTCGATCAGCCCCCAATACATCCCTATTCTCTAATCTCTTTTCTCAAGAAAGCCGGAATCTCATATTCATAATAATCCTCTTCTTCTGGAAAATCCGGGGTGATTCTCCCCAGTCGAATAACCTCTTTATCTCCGAAATCCTTTCTAATATACGTTGGGATATCTTTATTCCCTTGCTCCACTGTTTTAAAGGTCTTCTCCTGTGAAGGGCTGTTTTTCTTATCATACCTTACTTCTTTTCCGTCGTTTGCAAAACCTGTAGCAATAACAGTAACACGAACCTCATCGTCCATAGCGTCATTAATGACCGCTCCAAATATGATATTCGCATCCTCATGAGCCTGTTCTTGAATCAAGGTTGACGCCTCATTTATTTCATGTAGGGTTAAATCGGAGCCTCCCGTAATATTTATTAGTATCCCTTTTGCCCCTTCTATACTTAAGTCTTGTAACAAAGGACTGGATATTGCTTTTTGTGCAGCTTCCATTGCCTTATTTTCTCTATTCGAAGCTCCTGTCCCCATGATAGCCATCCCCTTCTCCGACATTGTTGTTTTAACATCTGCAAAGTCAAGATTGATTAAACCATTGACTGTAATTAAATCAGATATGCCTCTTACCGCGTGGAGTAATACTTCATCAGCCATTTTAAATGCATCGAGCAAAGGGGTATTCTTTTCGCTAATCGATAAAAGTCTTTGGTTAGGTATCGTAATCAATGTATCTGCGACCCTTTTCAATTCCATGATTCCTTCTTCTGCTATTTTCTGACGCTTTTTCCCTTCGAAAAGAAAGGGTTTAGTAACAACAGCTACGGTTAATGCCCCAATCTCTTTTGATATTTCAGCTGCAATAGGTGCTCCACCTGTCCCAGTGCCGCCCCCCATACCAGCAGTAATAAAGACCATATCTGTCCCCATAAGCAGTTCTCTTATCCTCTCTCTGTCTTCCTCAGCTGCACTTCTACCAACTGACGGATCTGCTCCTGCTCCCAACCCTTTAGTTAAACGCTCTCCAAGTTGCAATTTTAAAGGAGCATGGGATATCCTCAAAGCTTGGGCATCCGTATTGGCACTGATAAAATCCACGCCCTCTAGTTTAGATTGGATCATGGTGTTTACCGCATTACACCCACCGCCTCCAATCCCGAAAACCTTAATCTTAGCCGGTTGTTTTGCATTCTCATTCATTTCAAAAATCACTGTCATACCTCCTTATTTAATTGGTTATTTTAAAGGTTTATAAAAAAGCCTCTTCAAACCATTGCTTAAACCTGTTTGATGCTCTACCGAGTATATTTTTATCTTTTTGTTTGAATTCATTTGTGTTTAGGCCGTTACTCCCATAAAGGAGCAGTCCAACCCCTGTGCTATACATTGGATTGTTGACCACGTCGGACAATCCTTCTATACCCATTGGATAGCCCACTCTGACTGGAAGGTTAAATACGCTCTCACCGAGTTCCGGCAAACCTTCCAGTAAGGCAGATCCTCCTGTTATAACAATACCTGAGGCCATTAGGCCATCACAATTCGACTTAATCAATTCTCTTTTCACCAGCGAGAATATCTCTTCCATTCGAGGCTCTATTATTTCACATAACTGTATTCTTGGAAGGATCCTTGGCGCCCTTCCTCCTACACTGGGGACCTCAATCGTTTCATCCCGATTGACCAATTCCGGAAACGCACAACCATACTTTTTTTTGATCTTTTCTGCTTCATTCATAGGAGTCCTCAATCCTACGGCAATATCTGACGTAACATAGTCACCCCCCAATGATAAAACAGATGTATGTTTAAGCTTTCTCTTTGAGAATATGGCAATATCTGTCGTTCCTCCGCCAATGTCGAGTAGAATAACGCCTAGTTCTTTTTCGTCTGCACTGAGGGTAGCCTTGCTTGAAGCCAGTTGTTCCAATACAATATCCGAGATATTAAGCCCTATTCTATCTGCACATTTGATGATATTCTGTTTCATATTAGTAGCCCCAGTAACAATATGTACCCTGGTCTCTAATCTCACTCCAATCATCCCAACAGGTTCCTTGATTCCATCTTGGTCATCAACGATGAATTCCTGTGGAAGAATATGTATAACCTCTCTGTCTATTGGTATAGCAATAGCTTTCGCTGCATCTATAACCCTTCTGACATCATTATTCTTTACTTCTCGATTTTTTATGGCAATGACACCGAGGCTATTGAACCCTTTGATATGAGAACCAGAAATTCCTGTACACACAGAATGAATTTCAGAACCCGCCATTAACTCAGCTTCTTCTATTGCTTTTCTTAAAGAGTTAACCGTGCTTTCGATATTTACCACTACTCCCTTACGGAGACCTTCTGAGGGATACGTACCAATCCCTATAACATTGGTAGATCCGTTGGTTCTTTGCCCAACGATTGCACAAACTTTTGTAGTTCCAATATCGAGGCCTACGATTATGTTATTCTGATTTTTACCCACCTTTTTCACCTCCCCTTCCTTTTTTGTAAGGCTGCCAAGGTTCGTGGTAATTCTTTTCTATCGAGTTTAACATAGACCTTTTCCCCATAGACCAGATCAATATAATCCGCCTTTTTATATCTGTCTTGGAGGTCATCTATGACTTTCTTCAGTCTGTCAAGTTTCTTACTATAGTCGTTAAACCCCAGTTTTATCTGGGTTGCATCCTTCATTGTATAAAGGGTCAGGCCACTGTGAGGGTCCATATTGATCTCTGAGAGTTCGTCTATACACAAGGCTTTCCCTTTGCCTATTTCATTCATAGCGGTTAAGGCCTTTTCTATAAGATGCTTTGATACACTTTCATTGGCTGCAAGATCAGCTGATTCCAGCCCTGTTAGAACAGGGAGGTTGAAAGTATCTTCAGGCCCTATTTCTTTAAATATAACTCCCTGCTTATCAATGAGATAAAGCCTGTCGAGGTTAATTATGGCAATTGGATCCCTTTCAGTAATACGTATGAAGATTTTCTGGGGCAGCTTTCGCTTCAATTGGGCATTTTCTATCCAAGGGTGCTGCACTATCCTCTTGCTTGCTTCTTTTAGATTGATGGTAAGTATGTTCATCCCAATGTCAATTCTTGCCATATTCAAGACTTCCATATCAGTAAGCCTTTTTTCTCCATTCACTATGATCTCTTGAACACTGAAATAAGGGGATGTGTATAGATAAGAAAGGAAGGTATAGCCTATTACTCCTAGCACCCCGATTGAGACAAGGGGAAAGGCTATTTTAAAGAATTTAGAAATTATGTAGGAATAATCCGGCTTAGTTTTTCTTTTTTGCGGGGCATTCCCTTTATTTCTTTTGACTTTTCCAGCCTTATTCTGCCTCATTCTTTCCTCCTCAATAATGTTTAAAACGCCTGGGCTCTTCTTAGAATTTGATTGTCGTTGAAGCCTGACGGGAGCTTTCAGTTTCATAGCATTAAAATTATACAAAGAAAGAGCCTGTAATGACTTTTAATGCTTCATTGCGAATGGAGCCTGGCACTTTCTAGCATCTGTTCCACGAGAGTATGAAAATCATACCCAGCATGGTATGCAGCCTTTGGAAGCAGGCTTGTCTTGGTCATACCTGGAACTGTATTTATTTCAAGGATATTGGCATTTCCTTTTGCATCCAGGATCATATCGACTCTGGCAGCTCCATGGCACCCTAAAGCCGTATAGGCCTTTAAGGCCGCGTTTTTTACCTCTGATAATTGTTCATTTGCCAACCTTGCAGGAAAGATATACTCTGTCATGCCACTAGTGTACTTTGATTCGTAATCGTAGAATCCACTTTTGGGGATAATCTCAATCACCGGGAGGGGAGCTCCATTCAATATCCCCACCGTTATCTCGAGCCCATCGATGAATTCCTCAATTATGATCTGATCATTGAATCTAAAAGCCTCTTTTTTCGCCTTTGACAGTTGTCTTTTGTTTTTTACGATACTTATGCCAAGTGTCGAACCTTCGGATACGGGCTTAACCACCAAGGGATATCCCATTTCTATGTCTTCCCCTGGTCTGTCTTTTAAGTAATTTTCCGCCTCACAAAACTGAAATTCAGGGGTTTGTAATCTGTGGAACATTAGGATCTTTTTAGTCATCCATTTATTCATTGCCAGAGCACTTGCCAACACCCCGGAACCTGTATATGGAATCCCCATGATCTCCAGCATCCCCTGGATTGTCCCATCCTCTCCCCATCGACCATGAAGTGCAATGAAGGCAACGTCAATTTTTTCTGTGAGCAACTTCTTTACAATATCTTTGCCCACATCTATTGAAAATACATTATAGCCTTTGCCTTTAAGGGCGCAGATTATGGCATTACCACTTAAAAGAGAGATATCTCGTTCTGTAGATAGCCCACCAAATAGGACCCCGACTTTTTTATCTTTCCACATAGATTAGTACTCACCTACGATCTTTATTTCTGGCTCTAACATTACACCTGTTTTTTGATACACACGGGTCTTGATCTCCTCTATTAAGCGCAGGATGTCACTTGCTGTAGCATTTCCATTATTCACTATGATATTTGCATGCATATCCGACACCCTTGCTCCCCCTATTTGAGTGCCTTTAAGACCCGCCTGGTCAATCAATTTACCAGCCTTTTTACCTTCAGGATTCTTGAATATTGAACCAGCATTTGGAAATTCGAGAGGGAGTGTTTCCTTCCTCCTGTTTATCTCTTTTCGTATTCTATTTTTTATATTGGGTTGATCACCTTTGTTTAATTGAAATATCGCGCTTAACACGATACTTCCCGGAGCGAGATGTAATTTTCTATATAAAAAGGCCAATTCTTGTCTTGTTTTGGTAATGAGCTTCCCCTTATGGTTTAAAATAGTAATTGATTGGGTTACATCTTCAAATGCCCCGAGCCTGCCACCAGCATTCATGACAATACCACCACCCACAGTGCCAGGGATACCACAGGCAAACTCAAGACCTGAAAGACTATGATCTACGGAAAACCTGACTAAACTGACCAATGATACCCCTGCCTCAGCAAATATCAGGGGAGACTTATTCCCTTCTATTAATTCCAATCGATTAAAACCAGTTGATAGGCTTATTATAACCTCTCTTACTCCTCTATCTCCAATTAAGAGGTTCGTCCCACTACCCAGGATGAAATAAGGTGTTTGCTCTTCATCAAGACATCGAATAATCTTTATAAGGTCTTCTCTATCATCTGGAAATACGATTAGATCCGCTGATCCACCTACCTTTAAAGAAGTGTACTCTTTCAACGGATGATTAATAAGGATGTCTCCTTTTATAATCTCCTTAATCTCCTCTGCTTTTACCCTATTCAACAATATTTTCTCATAGTTAAAGATTAAAATTATTTTAGCTTATCTATCAACTCATCTCCAACCTTGTATATATCCCCTGCCCCCATAGTAATTAAGAGATCTCCCTTCTTTAGTATCTTCTTTAAATGGGAAGCGATCCTGTCTTTATCTGGTAAAAACGATATATTCTTATATCCATGTTCCTTCATACCATCAAAGAGAGACCTTGCATCGACCCCTGGTATTGGTTCTTCACCTGCAGGATATATATCTGTAATTATTAATATATCTGCCTGATTGAATGCAGTCAGAAACTCTTCATAAAGGTCTTTGACCCGAGTGAATCGATGGGGTTGGAAAACAGCTACGAGTCGCCTTCCCCATCCAGCCTTTGCCCCAGACAGGGTCGCCCTTATCTCTATAGGATGGTGGGCATAGTCATCCACAATAAGGATATTGTGGTACTCACCCTTTATCTGAAACCTTCTCTGGATACCTTTAAAGCTATTTAGGCTCCCCTGTATGCAGTCAAAATCAATATCCAGTTCAAGGCCAACGGCTATGGCTGCCAAGGCATTGTATACATTGTGAGTACCTGGCATTTGAAGTGTAATCTCGCCGAGGGATTCCCCGTAATGTAATACATCAAATTGAGTCTCATCCCCATTAAATGCAAGCTCTCTTGCCTGAATATCTGCCTGGCTTGTCAACCCATAGGTTATGTATCTCTTTTTTATTTCTGGTATAAGGCCCTGGATATTCTTATGATCTAGACATATAATAGCAAGGCCGTAAAAAGGGATCTTATTTATGAAGTCTAAATAAGACTTCTTTACTTGTGCAATATCCCTGTAATGGTCCATATGCTCCTGGTCTATGTTTGTAACCACGGCAATTGTAGGGGTAAGCATTAAAAAAGAACCATCACTTTCGTCTGCCTCAGCGACTAGAAAATCCCCCTGTCCGAGTTTCGCATTGCTGTCTATACTATTGAGTCTTCCTCCGATTATTACAGTAGGGTCCATACCTCTATTAGCCAATACAGTTGCTATCATTGATGTAGTCGTGGTCTTTCCATGAGTGCCTGATACCGCAACACTGTATTTCATTCTCATCAATTCAGCGAGCATCTCTGCCCGGGGGATAACAGGGATAAGGCGTTCGTGGGCTTCTATTACTTCAGGATTATTTGGGCTTATGGCTGAAGATACTACAACTACACTTGCATCTTTCACGTTATCGTTGCTGTGCTCATAATTTACAGTGGCACCTAATTGGCTTAACCGTATTGTAATCTCAGACTCTTTTATATCTGATCCACTCACTTTATATCCCAGGTTAAGTAATACCTCGGCAATACCGCTCATTCCAATACCACCGATTCCTACAAAATGGATATGCTTTTTCTTTTTATACATCGAGTTCCTCTGCGCCTCGCATTTGATAATTAACCGGCCGAGCCGGGATTTTTTTGGATATCTTTTATATCCAATATCTCATAGCAGATGTCTACAATCTCTTTTGCAGCTTTTGGTTTCCCCAATTTTAAGGCTGCCTTTTCCATATTCAATATGGTATCTTGATCTGATGCCAAAGCAATGATCAAATCGGCTAGATTCTTTCCATTCAAATCTCTCTCTAATATCATCTTTGCCGCTTCCTTATTTAGCAAAACCCTGGCGTTTTTTTCTTGATGGTTGTTAGCCGCAAAAGAGAATGGAATGAGAATCGAGGCCTTACCGAATAATGTAATTTCAGAAAGCGTAGTGGCCCCAGCACGGCATATAACGAGATTCGCGGCTTGATATGCCTGTGCCATATCATCAATGAATTGTACA
Organism: Thermodesulfobacteriota bacterium; assembly: GCA_034189035.1. Lineage (GTDB taxonomy): Bacteria > Desulfobacterota > UBA8473 > UBA8473 > UBA8473 > JAUXFK01. Next base: position 24,136 of record JAXHVA010000019.1, on the reverse strand, counting down.
ATCTTTGAATCCATCCCTTTTTCAGTATATATCTGAGAAACCCTTTGATGATCTGTGTCCCCGGTCTGGTGTATTATTCGTAATGACTCTTTATAAGGGGCAAGATAGATAAGAGCCTCAATCATCTTTTCATTTACCGAATGTGCACCCTGGCTTCCACCCAGGACAAGTAATGTAAACTTCTCCTTTTGCACCTTCTTCTTTAAGACACTCTCTATCAAACTCTTCCTTATAGGATTACCTGTAAATCGAGCTTTTTTCATAGAAGAAAGATACACGGTTTGTGGATACGATATGAATATCCTGTCCACAAACCTAGCCAATATCCTGTTTGTTATACCAGGGAAGGAATTCTGCTCGCATATTGCAGTTTTAATCCTCATCAGAAAGGCAACAAATACTACAGGGGCTGAGGCATATCCTCCCGTACCAATAACCAGGTTCGGTCTGTTATCTTTAATAAGGGCGAAAGACTGATAGAGACTCTTTGGAATAAGGAACAGATTACCAACTTTTTCTTTAATGGATTTCCCCTTGACCCCCTTAACATCAATTGTTTTGAGATCAAAACCCTCCCTTTGGACAACTCTCGACTCTATCCCTTCCATTGTCCCTACAAAGATACAGGTGTTCTGGCAATCCCTTCTAATAAATTCTTCTGCCAAAGCGATTCCAGGGAATAGATGGCCGCCTGTTCCTCCACCTGCTATTAATATCCTCATTGAATCATCTCTTTTTCACCTGTGAAGAGATATTGAGTAATATACCCAAACCGATCATATTGGTTAAAAGGGATGACCCTCCATAACTAATATAGGGAAGGGGAATACCCTTTGTTGGCAAAAGTCCCATTGTAACGCCCAGATGGATAATTGCCTGCAATCCTATCAAGGTAGTAATCCCAAGTGCCAGATAGATACTGAAAAGATCAGAAGATCTGATAGCGATCATAATGCCGCGATAGATAAATATCAAAAATATACCAATAACAATAAGTACACCAATTAAACCCAACTCTTCGCCTATAACTGAGAAGATGAAATCAGTATGGGGTTCTGGAAGATAGAAGAGTTTCTGTTTTCCATCTCCCAACCCCCGTCCGAATATTCCACCCGAACCAAATGCATACAAGGATTGAATAACCTGGAAACCTGAATCTGCAGGGTCTTTCCATGGGTTGAGAAATGCCGTCCACCTTTCCAACCGATAGGCTTTATTGATTATAAGAAAGTAGATAACAGGAGAGACGGATATCAATATCAAGGACAGATGTGAGAGCCTAACACCTGATGCGAAGAGCATTGTAAACATAATCACTCCGAGACACAGCGCTGTGCCCATATCCGGCTGTTGCATAATGAGTAAGAAAATAATACCTGTAATGATAAGATGGGGGAGAACACCTACAGAGAATGTTTTGATACCTTTTTTCTTTTTTGATAAGGAGTAAGCAAGATAGATTATCAGACCGAGTTTGGCGAATTCGGAAGGCTGGATCGAAATAGCCGCTATTCTAAACCACCTTGTTGACCCTCCGATTTTGCTTCCAACTCCAGGGACCAATACAAGAATCAGAGAGGTAATACTTATCCCAAGAATGACATATGCAGTACTTTTGTAAAACTGATGATCTATCTTTGTTACAATGAACATAATTACAATGCTTATAAATGCAAATGCAGCCTGTCTTTTTAAGAAGAAGTATTCGTTATTGAATCTATCTTCTGCTATTATGGCACTTGCGCTGTACACCATAACAATACCAATACCAACCAGCATAAGTGTTGCAATAAGCAATATGTTGTCGAATCCTTTATGTTGCCTCATTCACTTCTTTCCTGATCTTTTCGGCTTTTTCCTCCAGCTCACTCACAGTTGCCTTGAATATCTTTCCTCTCTCTTTATAATCCGAAAACATGTCAAAACTCGAACATGCAGGGGATAATAGGACAATATCGCCAGGAGAAGAAGCTAACCATGCAAGTTCAACCGCCTCTTGCAGTGAATCTGCTGTGAGGGTTTGTGTGAGACTCCCCAGATCTTTAAGAAGTATCTCCTTTGCCTCGCCAAGGAGGATCAGCCTCTTCACCTTTTCATTTACTAAGCCTTTTAATCTATCGTAGCCAGTTCCTTTGTCTTTGCCCCCAGCTATAAGTATTACTGGTTGATTAAAACTCATAAGCGACTTTTCCACTGCTCCGGCATTGGTTGCCTTCGAATCATTGTAATATTGTACCCCGGATATTTCTTTAACAAACTCCATGCGATGTTCAAGACCTGTAAAGTTGTCTATTGCATCTTTTATCTGTTCATTATCGCATTTACATATCTGGGCTGCTGCTATAGCAGCCATTATGTTTTCCATATTATGAGTCCCCTTTATCTTAAATTTCTCTGTGCTGTAAAAATACTTTTGGTTATCAATCTCTGATACAATAGAATCAACTTCCAGATAGACACCCTTGTCTATCTTCTTTTTCATGCTAAAATAAATTTTTCTTATATTTTTTAAAGAATCGGCGATCTTTAAGATCAAAGGGTCGTCAGCATTTAAAATTGCAACATCCTCTTTTCCTTGATTGATGAATATCCTTTCTTTTGCCTTAATATACTCCTGGTATGAAGGATATCGATCAAGATGATCCGGGGAGATGTTGAGTAGTATAGCTATATTCGGCTTGAAATCCACAACACCTTCTAATTGGAAGCTACTGATCTCTGCAACTACATAGTCTTTTTCTTTCTTGATACTGATATACTCGATTAAGGGGTTACCGATATTTCCACCAATAAAGACCTCCCTTTGGGATTTTCGAAGGACTTCGCCAATCAGGCTTGTTGTCGTAGTCTTCCCATTTGTACCGGTAATTGCGATGATAGGTGTTTTTATAAAGTTATATGCGAGCTCTATTTCACTTATCACCGTAATTCCTTTCTCTCTTGCCAGTTTTACGGGTTGGATATCCATTGAAACTCCAGGACTCATAACAATAATATCAGCATCCATAAAAGTTTCAATCCTATGCCCATTTGCCTCTATACGAATACCTGAAGACTTTAACCTCTTTGCCTCTTCATTTAAATTGTCAAAGGATTTGCAGTCAGTGGCTGTTACAACTGCCCCTTTATTTTTTAAGAACCGCGCACACGAAATTCCACTTTTCCCAAGGCCGACAATCAACACCTTCTTATCTTTAATCTCAAGCAAAACACTCTCCCCAGCCGGTTAATAAAACAAAAGGATTTTAGGGTTATAACTCTCTTTTACTATCTCAGCTTTAAAGTACTAATGGCAATAAGAGCTAGAATTATGGATATAATCCAAAATCTTACAGTAACCTTTGGCTCATCCCACCCCTTTAACTCAAAATGGTGGTGTATAGGAGCCATCAGAAGGATACGTTTCTTTCTCAGTTTAAATGAACCTACCTGGAAGATTACAGAAAGGGCCTCAACAACGAACAGTCCTCCAACTATGCAAAGAAGAAACTCCTGTTTGGTTATCACAGCAATTGTCCCAAGCGCTCCCCCTAATGACAAGGACCCAACGTCTCCCATAAAAACTTCTGCTGGATAGGTGTTATACCAGAGGAATCCCATACCGGCGCCCAATAGGGCCCCACAAAAAACGGATAATTCTCCACTTCCGGCGATGTAGGGTATCTGTAAATAATTGGCTATCTTAATGTGACCCGCAAAGTAAGAAAAGAGGAGGTAAGTGCTACTTGCAATCATCATAGGACCAATAGCCAATCCATCGAGTCCGTCAGTTAGATTAACCGCATTCGAAGTGCCGACTACCACAAGGATGACAAAGGGGATATAAAGAACTCCCAAATCCGGCTGAACACCTTTAAAGAAGGGAATACTGATCGATGTGCCGAAGTCATTATGCCAATACAGGAAAGACCCTATAAGAAAAGCAATAAGTACTTGACCTCCCATTTTGTATCGAGCCTTTAATCCGGCAGAATCCCTCTTTACTAATTTTTTATGATCATCTATTAAGCCAATTGCTCCAAATCCTAGGGTGCTTAGAATGACTACCCATAAATATGGATTTGTAAGATTCCCCCATAGCAATACAGATAGAGTCAAGGTAAAGAGAATTAACGCCCCCCCCATAGTTGGCGTACCGTGTTTTTTGAGATGGGAGGTCGGGCCGTCTTCCCTGATTTGTTGCCCAATATCAAGAGAACTCAACTTCTTAATGAACCATGGAGCCAGCAAGAAGCAGATTAATAACGCTGTCAGGGCTGCATAGATTGTCCTGAAGGAAATGTATTTGAATACATTAAGATATGTATATGTTGCATGAAGCGGATAGAGTAAGTGGAAAAGCATATCCTATATTCTCTTTTATAACCGTTAATTACCTTTAGTTAATGTTAAATGTATCAGCGTATCATTTTAGCGCTATGAGAATACTGTCAGCAAGATTCAACAATGGCCAAATCTTACTAACGTGCACTTTTTTAAGTTCTTTAATTCGTGTTAAGAAATGAATAAGGGAAATGATACCCGTTATACACGAATTAAAATTTGATAGCTGCTTCAGTGACTCTTTAAAAAACTACACTCCTCCAATCAGGTAAGATCAGATATCAATGTTGTGTTATTGAAGCTTTATTATCGTTGACTTCGAGCCCATATTCAACAGTAGCGATCAATTCGTCGAGTTGGAATGGTTTTGAAATACATCCAGAAATTCTTCTCCTCTTTACATATTCCATATTGATTTGAGAAAGCAAGCTTGACATTATAATGGTTTTCACTTCCATCTTTTTCTCAAAAATCCTGTCTAAAAGCTCAATTCCATCCATCTGAGGCATATTTACATCTGTAATGAGTAAGTCATAATTGGCTTTTAACAGTATTTGAAGCGCTGCTGCCCCATTTTCTGCTGTATTTACCTCAAAGCCTTCAGATGTTAAGACATCGGATAAGATGTCCCTTATGTCGCTTTCATCGTCTACAACGAGAATCTTTTTTGTCCTTTCCCCAAAAGATTTCAGATTTGCCCTCGCTATAATCACCCCCCTTATTCTATTAATTCCTTTATAATCAATTCCATTTTCATTGCCCTGGAACCTTTGACTAAGATACAATCTCCATCTTTAATCGTTGCCTTGAGTTTTAAAAAAACTTCTTTATGCTCTTTCCCTGAATAAATCCTCTCTATGTTCATTCCATCTTCTCTGGCACCCTGCGCAATATTTACAGATTCTTCTCCCATTGTGAATAGATAATCGATTCCCAGTTTTGAAACTAGCTTGCCCGCATGAATATGTTCAGATTCTGAAAACTCTCCCAGTTCCAACATATCTCCTAATACCGCTATTGTCCTTTTTGCTCCTTTAAAAGTAACGAGGGTCTTTAGGGCCATTTCTACAGAATTTGGGTTTGCATTATACGCATCGTTTATCAACATGTACCAGCCAAAGTCCATGACCTCCATACGTCCAGATGGAGGATAAAAATCCTCCAACCCTCTTTGAATGACGTCCAATCCTATACCCAGTGCTTGAGCAACTCCGGCTGCTGCTAGTGCGTTATAGACATTAAATGTCCCATAAAGGGGGAGATTGATATGAACATCTCCCTGTTTACTTATTAAAATAAAGGATATATTCCCTGAATTGTCTGTTGAGACATCCTTTGCCATGATATCGGCATTGCCTTGTAGGGCAAATCGAATCTTTTTGCACTTACATGCAGCACCGAGAGATGATACCCTGGCGTCATCTTCGTTAATTACTGCAAAGCCGTCCTTACTTAATGCCTTAAATATCTCTCCCTTTTCATCTGTTAACTCATCTACAGATCGAAAACCCTGTAAATGTGCCAATCCTATGTTGGTTATAACAGCAACATCCGGCAAAGATATATGGGACAGTCTTTTTATCTCAGACCGGCTGTTTGTACCAAGCTCTAAGACTGCGATCTCATCTTTCTCTTTTAACCTCAAAAGTGTCAGGGGGAGCCCAACCTGATTGTTAAAATTCCCTTCTGTTTTCAATATATTAAAAGGTATCTCCAGAATCTTTCCAACCATGTCTTTGGTGGTTGTCTTCCCATTGCTGCCCGTAATGCCTACAACTTGAATCGGATGCTTCATCCTCCAAAAGCGGGCAATATCGCCTAGTGCCTTTAATGTGTCTTCAACCTCTATGACAAATCCGATGCTGTTTTGCTCCTCTTGTTTTAATGCCCCTTTTTTTACGATTGCACCGCTTGCCCCCTTTTCACGGACTTCTGTGATAAATCTATGTCCATCAAAGTGTTCTCCTTCCAGTGCGATAAAGAGCTCTCCAGCCCTGATGGTTCTGGAATCCGTGGAAATATCTTTAAAAGAGACGTGGTGGGAGCCATGTATAAGGCTTCCTCCACTGAATGCTAAGATTTCGTTTACTGAGAATTTATAGTCTGCTTCGGACATTTTAATGAAAGTGCCTTTTCTCTTTGCGCGATTGCATTTCTCGCCTCTTTCCGATCGTTAAATGGCGTCCTTTTATCTCCTGTGATCTGATAGTCTTCATGACCCTTTCCGGCAATTAAGACTGTATCTCGAGGTTTTGCAGTATCAATCGCAAATCTGATTGCCTCAAGACGGTCAACGATGGTAATGTACCCTTTTTGACTGAAGTTACCCATTGAATCCATCTGATTATATTCTCTTGCTCCTGAGCCTTCCATCCCTTCTTTGATTGCTTCGATAATAGTATTTGGATTTTCAGTTCGAGGATTGTCCGATGTTATAATCGAAAGATCGCTGTACTTACCAGAGATAGCCCCCATTATGGGTCTTTTGAGTTTATCTCTGTCCCCCCCACATCCAAATACTGTAATTATCCTGCCTTTTGAGATACTCTTTATTGTTTCTAATGTCCTCTTTAGGGCATCACCCGTGTGTGCGTAGTCAACGATAATACCGATGCCTTCCTTGCTTTCTATCCGTTCAAATCTTCCTGGAACACTATCCAAGCTCTCTATGCCCCTCTTTATATCATTTAGTGGTATTTTTTGACTTATCCCAACACCAATAGCTGCCAAGATGTTGTAAAGGTTGAACTCTCCAATCAGTGGGGATTTGATTCTGAGGGTACCCTTTGGAGTCTCTATCTCTGCTGATATTCCATCCAATGTAAGTAGAGTGTTTACTGGAAAGACATCCGCCTTGTTCTTAACTCCATAGTGAATGATATGTGGCGTCGTATTCTCAGAAAGGATCTTACTATAGGGGTCATCCTCATTGAGTATGGCATATGAGACTCCATTATTGCCTGCTTTCGCCAGAAGCCTGTTAAAGAGTATGGCCTTGCTTCTAAAATAGTGCTCCATGGTCTGATGGTAGTCTAAATGGTCTTGTGTAAGGTTAGTAAATAGACCCGCATTAAAGTGGAGGGATTCCACTCGCTTTAAATCGAGCGCATGGGAAGATACCTCCATAACAACATGGGTAACCCCATCTTCCGCCATCTCGCTTAATATCCTTTGGATATCGAGGGATTCTGGTGTGGTCATCGATGCAGGAATCGTTTTTTCTCCATAGTGATAATTTATTGTGCCAATCATCCCTGTCTTTAGGCCCGCTTCCTCAAATATTGACTCCACTAGATATGCAGTAGTGGTTTTTCCATTGGTACCTGTGATACCAACCAATACGATATCAGAAGATGGATCATTATAAAACCGGGCAGCGATCTTAGCCATTGCCAGTCGTGTGTCGTAGGTTAAAATGACCGTGACATCTTTTATACCCTTTGGTAGTTTTTCAACAACAACTGCCCTTGCACCTTTAGAAATGGCTTCACTGATAAAGGTATGACCGTCAGACTTGCTTCCCTTTATCGCAATAAATAAAGAGTTCTCAACTACGTCTTTAGAATTATAGGAAATTCGACTCACTTCCAATGATCTATTTCCGATCACTTCCTTGTCTTCGATTTCCTTCAGTAAATCATTGAGTTTCATTTTATTCACACCCTATGGTCAAAAGTGATGCATGAAATTTTTCGGGTTTATAATGGTTGTTGAAAATGTATCCAACATTTATCTCCGTCAGTGATTGACCTTCCTGGCTTTACGCTTTGCTTTATTGCCCTGCCACTTCCTGTGATTTTTATATCTATATTCGAACCATGCAGGACTTTGAGTGCCTGCCTCATGCTTAATCCTGTAAGATCAGGCATTACAAACTTCCTAGATTTAGCTGGTACAATAAATTCCCTGATGCGTTGTTTTTTTAAATCTTTCTTCGCTATGAGAGTTTTCAAACGGTCGGGATTCCTCTTTACCAAAATACTTTTGGGCGTTATCCCCATATAATTGAGTGTTTTTTCTGCACATGCCTTAAACACAGGGGCAGCAACTTCTCCTCCATATGGAGTTCCCTCAGGTTCGTCGATTACTACCAGTATCGCTATTTGAGGATGATCAGCAGGGGCAAACCCTATAAATGAAGCGATATATTTATTTTTATAATAACCGCCTGTATACGGATTGGCTTTTTGAGCGGTTCCAGTCTTACCTGCTACTTCATAGCCGTCTATAAATGCCTTTGTACCCGTCCCACCTTTTTTCACTGTGGACTTTAATATTGACGTAACATCCCTGGCAGTTTTTTCAGAGATAACCCTTCTCACGATATGAGGTTTAAACTCTTTTATAACCTTCCCATCTGAAGTGACGATATTTTTCACTATATAAGGTTTCATTAAGAATCCCTTATTTGCAATTGTACAAAGCCCATTAATTAACTGAATAGCAGAAACCGAAACCCCTTGTCCGAAAGATATGGTATTCATGTCGATCTTTTTCCAATTTTGAGGTGATCGGACCAATCCATTCGTCTCTCCTGGCAAGTTGACATTCGTCCTTTCTCCAAACCCAAATTTCCTTATATATTCATGGAATTTTTCCTTTCCCAACCTTTCTCCTACTTTAGATACACCTATGTTACTCGAGTATTGTATGATCCTCTTTATTGTGAGCCATGCATGGGGATGGACATCATTTATTGTGTTTTTGCCAACACGATATGAGCCATTTTCGCAAAAGAAGATATCTCTTTGGGATACAACGCCTTCTTCTAGTACTGCTGCTAACAGAAAGACTTTAAATGTGGATCCTGGTTCAAAGCTATCCGTTACTGCTCTGTTTCTCCAAGAAGAAGGTTTATATTTCCAAAAGACATTAGGATTATACTGTGGTTGTATAGCCATAGCCAGTATCTCACCTGTATCGGGTCTCATAACAACGACTGTCCCGCTTTTTGCCCGGGTTTTTCGAACTGCTTTCCGCAGTTCTTCCTCTGCTATATACTGAATCGTTTTATCAATTGTAAGAATCAGCTCATTGCCCATTACGTTTTTCCTTTGCTTTAGCTGCTTACCAAATATTATTCTCCCCAATGCATCTCTTTGTACAGATGAGTAAGTTGCCTTACCCTTAAGATCTTTGTCATAGTTAAATTCCAAGCCTTCTAACCCCTTAGAGTCTATCCCGACAAACCCAATAACATTGCTTGCTATCTCACGGCTCGGATAGAATCTTTTAGCCTCAGTAAGAAAATTTATGCCATCTAGATTCAAGCTCTCCACCTTCTTTGACTCATCTGGGGCAACCTTTCTTTTAATCCAGACAAAGGATTTGTCGCTGTTCAGCTTCTTTATCAGGTCTCTTCTCTTTATTTTTAGAATGCGTGAAAGCTTCCTGGCATATTCTCTCTTATTGGTTATTTTAGAAGGCTGTGCATATATAGATGCTACATCGATGCTAATGGCTATCTCTTCTCTTTTGCAATCGTATATGACGCCTCTCTTGGGAGCTACGGTAATAACTCTCTTAACTTGGTTTTCAGTAAGTTGACTCAATTCTTTGTTTTTCAGTACGTGTAGCTGATAGGCACGAACAGAAATTGCGATGCTGGCAATGATAAAGACAAGAAGTATTATAAATATTCTAAATCTGACCCATTTCATTGATCAGCCTATTATTTCATTATGAACAACTGGTCTGGCTTCGGAGATATGAGCCTGAGTTTACTCTTTGCAATTCCCTCAACACGGTTTGGTGAGGTGAGGGTGGCTATCTCCAATTTCAGTTTCTTATTCAATTGGAGGAGTTCTTTGCTCTTGGTATTTGCCTGGCTGATTTCGTAACCTAAGTTGATCACCTGAATATGTGACCACACACAAAAAAGAGAACATAATATCACTACGACTGTAATAATAATAGACAGCAAGATATTGTAGGATTTTTTGCTTAAATGCCCTGTAAAGGTAGGATTTTTAAGGATTTTTTTATTGAAGATAGGCCCTTTTGCAACGATTCTCTGCATAAAATATCCTCAATACACTGTTTATAGTCTTTCAGCAATCCTTAATTTGGCAGTTCTCGATTTTGGGTTTTTTCTTTTCTCATCCCCTGATGGGGTTATTGGTTTTTTGGTCAGTATTTTTAACCTCTTCTCCTTGAGACACATACACTGAGGCATATCAGGAGGGCATGTACATCTTCCCTCGTTTACCCTGAATGATCGTTTGACAATCCTGTCCTCAAGTGAGTGAAAAGATATGATGCAAAACCTACCACCCTTTTTAATATGATCAATACTTCTCACAATAACAGTTTCGAGGTTCTTTAGTTCATCATTAAGGGCAATCCGAATCGCCTGAAATGTCTTTGTCGCAGGATCGATTCTCTTCGGATAATGTTTGGTCGGCATCGCTTTACGAACAATATCAGCTAGTTGTATGGTCGTAGATATGGGTAATTTCTTCCTATGGTTATCAATTGACCTGGCAATTCTTTTTGCAAAACGCTCTTCACCGTATTTCCAAAGTATTTGTTCAAGCTCTTGTACAGGAAGAACATTAATCAGGTCAAATGCCTTAACCATGGAGCTTCTATCCATTCGCATGTCTATTGGCCCTTCATGTTCAAAACTAAAACCCCTCCCTTTATCTCCCAACTGAATTGAAGATACTCCCAAATCAAGTAATACACCATCAACCGCATCTACTTTGAGATCCATTAAAATAGTATTTATATTCTTGAAGTTGTCATGAACTATTGTTAGCCTGTGTTGAAATCCATTTAACTTACTGCTGGCAAGTCTTATTGCTTCTTCGTCCCAATCTATTCCTATCAATCTCCCATTTGGGGAACTGGATTTTAATATCTCAAGAGAATGCCCTCCGCTGCCTAAGGTAGCGTCAACATAAAGCCCGCCTGGTTGGCAATTAAGACCTTCCAATATTTCCTTTACCAATACTGGGATATGCTCAATACTGTTCCTGGACCTCAAAGCTCGTTAACGCATCCTCAATGTGAGTCATAGCTAATAAATTGATTACCAGCCGCTACTACCTTGAATATATTCCCCAGATAATCATTTAAACTCTTCTATACTTTTATCTCCACTCGTATCGATTATCAAGATGTCTTTTGATATGTACTGTAGGCTAACAGGGTTGCCCTTTTATTTAAAAAGTTCTATATTCCCAAATCCCAACCTTCTAGATTCTTACTGACCTTATCGAAATCATCTTTCGCTATAGCAAACGCCTGTTCCCACCTATCCTTACTCCAGATTTCTATCTTCTTTATCACACCTGCAAAGACAATATCCTTCTCCAGCTTTGCATATTCCCTCAAAACAGGGGGGATGAGTATTCTCCCCTGCTTGTCTATGCTGCATTCCGCTGCTCCAGATATGAAGAAACGGAGAAAGGATTTAACATCCTTATTAAGCATTGATAGAGAGCTTACCTTCTCCTCTAATAGCGTCCACTCATCATATGGGTAGGCCGCAAGGCAGGAATCAAAGTTAGTAATCACCAATCGGTCGTCATACCTTTCATTTAAAATATCTCTAAATTTAACAGGGAGACTCACTCTTCCTTTTGGGTCTATTGTATGTTCATACCTTCCACGAAACATAACTAACTCTGGTTTTTTTTTCGTCCTTAATCATACCATTATTTACCACTTTTTACCATTTTAAACACTGTATATGTAAAAAAATACATTGTCAAGATAAATATTTAATTTTTTTAATTTTTTTTCGACTTTCATTAGGCATTGAATTCTACATATTGTATCAAAATAATTGATACCACAATATATAGTATCAAATAAATAATAACGCCCATAAAAAATAGAGTTTAAAAAAAAATAGACCTGTATTTATATTCAATTTAGTGTTGACAACGTAAAATATTTCATGTTATACGTTCCACAATATTATGAGGTTATTTGGGTTAACTCGAATTAACAGCCTATTTAGTTAAAACGAAAAGAGTTTTTTACGTAACAGTGTCCATCCTGAAATGGCTCTTTTGCTTAGACCTTAAATATTCAGCTTGATCATTTCAGGATGGACACTGTTACATTGAATGTTTTCGCTACAATTGATCACAAAAGGGTCATAAATAATTATTCACAAAGGAGGAATCATTATGGGAAATATTAAGCAGCTTTTAGCAGGATTGGGTCTAGCAAGTCTTATTGCAGGGGTAGGAATTTTACCTAGTGGTTGCAATTCCGCAAGCAGTTGCGGAAAGGACTCAGGGGCATCGAAAACAAACGTGCAGGAAAAATCATCTTGTGGTGGTGGTACAATGGAGAAAGGCTCTTGTGGTGGTGGTACAATGGAGAAAGGCTCTTGCGGTGGTGGTACAATGGAGAAAGGCTCTTGCGGTGGTGGTACAATGGAGAAAGGCTCTTGCGGTGGTGGTACAAGTGAAAAAGGCTCTTGCGGAAGCTGATATCGAAGCTTACGGAAGGCATGCAGATTTATACCACGATTTCAAGCTGTTATACACTTGAAGGAAGAAAAATCGTAAGTTTTTAATCTGATTCTACTCTAGAAGGGAATTCGCACCTTCTGTCCTGAGTCGATATGAGGAAAGAAAGCCTTCCGCACTCTTGAGAAGAACGACTAATTATACCTGATAATTCAAGCAAAGAGACATTGCTTTGTATTTCAAGACACTATAAAATCGCAATACAATCGGACTCGGTAGTTTATGGAATCTACCAGGGTGAAGGATATAGAGAAGATCTATACGACTTGCCGCAGGGCTCTGGGACTCAATGCGTGGAACCGCGTGATCGAAGCATGTGGAGAATCATTGAAAACAGAGACGTTTGCAAGCTTACTCTCTGCTTTACAGGAAAAGCATATTTTGCCGGATTTCCTTCCTGACCTCGCAGAATTAGAGTGGACTCGACATGTTGTGATGACGAAAGATGTTGAGATTCCTTATGAAGTTGACAAGTTCATCATCAATCCCACAGTCGAATTACTCCATCTTTCATGGCATCTCACACAAACTCTCATCAACAAAGAGGATATCCCGTCTGTTTTCCCTCACCCCAAGGATGAGTGGGTTGTTCTGTGGCGCGAAATTAAGACTAGGAAAGTACATGTCGATGTTGCACAAGCGGAGGATCTCCTTGCGCTCAAGATTATAGTCGAAGGAATCCCTTTAGAGGAAGTAACAAAATCAGGTAACCTTCCAAAGGAGAGGATCGAAGCCACTTTGCAGTATGCAATCGACAAGGGTATCTTGCTTGCACCCCCCTCACGCATCCGGAGGAATACGAATAGCTTCCCTATAAAGCCGGAGACTCCTAAAACCTTCCTATCACCGTCATCCTTTACCCTCCAGTGGCATATAACGCATGCCTGTGACCTCCATTGTAAACACTGCTATGACCGGAGCAAACGGTCGCCTTTGACTCTTAAACAGGCATACAGCATCCTCGATGATCTACTAAACTTCTGTAGAAGTTATCATGTAAAAGGACATGTATGCTTCACCGGAGGCAACCCTCTACTGTATTCACATTTTTTTGATCTCTATCATGAAGCGGCAAAACGATGTTTTTCCACTTCAATCTTAGGAAACCCTGCTCCCAGGAAACAGATTGAAGAAATCCTGACGATTCAGAAACCGAATTACTACCAGGTAAGCCTCGAAGGTCTACCCGATTACAACGATGAAATAAGAGGTCTAGGATATTTCAATCGCGTCATCGAGTTTTTAGGGATTCTTCGTGACCTTGATATCCCTTCAACGGTAATGCTTACGCTTAATAAAGATAACATAAATCAGGTCATTCCCCTTGTAGACAGGCTTCGGGGACATGCGGATTACTTCACCTTTAACCGTCTCTCTCAAGTTGGAGAAGGGACGAGTCTTCAACTCCCCAACCTCAGTGATTATGCAGCATTTTTAAAAGAATATGTGGAGGCCGCTCAAAGAAATCCTATTATTGGTTTCAAAGACAATCTCATAAACATCATACATCACCAAAGACACGTTGAACCATTTGGGGGGTGTACTGACTTTGGATGCGGTGCGGCATTCAACTTTATCACAATCCTTCCAGACGGAGAGGCTCACGCATGCAGGAAGTTCCCTTCTCCTATAGGGAATATCCTCAAGCAAAATATCACTGATGTTTATGAGTCTGACATCGCAAAACGCTACCGTGAGGGTTCCCTTGCATGTCGATCCTGTGATATCCGTCCGGTTTGTGGTGGCTGCCTTGCCGTCACATATAGCTATGGCCTTAATGTATTTAAGGAACGGGATCCCCATTGTTTTATCTCTCATTACACTGGATAATATGTAAAATTCTATCGCACTGTTCCCTTACATAACAACATATTGCTGCAATTCAAATCATCCCCTTAACCGTAAACAAGAGTCCCCATTTATGGTTGGACACTCATTATTAACAGATAAAAGTCTGTGTTGGTAATATTACCAACACTGTTATTCAAGATAAAAGAGCAAGCAAACTCTTTCTTCGAAATCAAATGAGGTTTATCGAATGAAGACGTTGAAAGCGAATCTTATATTGGCACTGGTGGTTTTCCTGGTCTTCTGTTTTACCTGCGTCAGCTTCGGTCAGGTTTTCTTTGTGAAACGCGCAGGGAAGGCTATTGAAGGGATACAATATGCACCAGGAGAGATTATCGTCAAATTCAAAAAAGGGATTTCTCAAGATATAATTCGCGAGATAAATAAACCCCTTGGGATTTCAGTTCGTTCCATAAGCAAGGATGGGGGATTTATACGCCTTAATATACCCAAAAACAAAACTATAGAAGCAATGGTCGCAATTTACAGCCGAAATCCGCTTATAGAATATGCGGAACCAAATTATATTGCCCATGCCTTTTTGGTTCCGAATGATACGTACTATCCTTATCAGTGGCATATGGATAATGCTAAATATGGTGGTATTCATATGGAGTCGGCCTGGGATGTCGGAACCGGTGATCCGAGCGTTATTGTAGCAGTAATAGATACAGGTGTGGCGTATGAAGATTATGAGGAATTCATTGATAATCCCGAACAGGATAAAGATTACTGGATTACGTATCAACAGGCACCTGACCTGGGAAGTACATATTTTGTACCAGGTTATGATTTTGTAAATAACGATGAACACCCCAATGACGATGATGGGCAAGGGACTCATATTACAGGAACCATTGCTCAAAGCACAAATAATACTCTAGGAGTAGCTGGAGTGTCCTTTGATACATCGATCATGCCGATATAAAAGTACTCAACGAAAACGGTTCTGGAACCTATGCAGATATTGCAGATGGCATTTATTTCGCATCCAATAAAGGTGCCCATATCATCAATATAAGCTTGGGCGGATCTGTCAGGTCAATTACGCTAGAGAATGCTCTTGCCTATGCCTACGAAAAAGGGATTACCATAGTTTGTGCATCGGGAAATGATGGATCGGAAAATACAGTGAGTTACCCTGCTGCCTATGATGCCTATTGTATTGCAGTCGGCGCTACTAGATATGATGAAACAATAGCCTATTATTCAAATCATGGAGCTTCCCTGGATCTGGTTGCGCCTGGTGGAGATCTGAACGTTGATCAGAACGAAGACGGTTATGCTGATGGAATTCTCCAGCAGACTTTCGGTGAGAATCCTACGGATTGGGGGTATTGGTTCTATCAAGGCACTTCTATGGCCGCCCCCCATGTGAGTGGAGTGGTAGCCTTACTCATTGCCTATAATGTGGCGATTTCTCCGGATGAGATCAGAGAAGTTTTGCAATCTACTGCAGAGGATAAAGGGGCTCCTGGTTGGGATCCAGTATATGGCTGGGGAATCGTAGATGCCCTTGCTGCTTTGAACTTTGCCTATGTACCGAACGATCCACCAGTGGCAGATGCAAATGGCCCTTACACGGGAGAAGAGGACAGTGGCTTAATCTTTGATGGATCAGGTTCTATTGATCCGAATGGAGACCCTCTGACCTACATGTGGAATTTCGGCGACGGTTCAACCGGAGCCGGGGTAAGACCAACCCATGCGTACACTGCCGGTGGAGAATATCCAGTTACGCTGGTTGTAAATGATGGTACAATCAATTCTACTCCTTCGATTACAACCGCTATAATTGCTGAGGTCAACGATCCACCAGTAGCAGATGCAGGTCTTGACCAAATAGCATCACTGAATAAAGCAGTAACATTTAATGGTTCGGGATCCTACGATATAGATGATGGTATAGTTGCGTACGACTGGAATTTTGGTGACCAAACTACCGGGTTTGGTGTAACTGCTACTCACACGTATTCAGTGCCAGGTGTCTATACCATAACTTTGACTGTCACAGATAACGGTGGCTTAAACGATACGGATACAGCGATAGCCACGATTACAGAAGAACTCGCTTTCGTTATGGAGGCGGGAATTGATATGGATCTTCTCATCAGGAGAATCGGGCGAAATACATTCATAAAGGCAATCGCAAGGGTAACAATTGTGGATGGTGAGGGTTCTTTTATAGGAGGTGCGACAGTATCTGGTACATGGAGCGATGCTACTTCGGAAACAGACTCCAGGATAACTGATTCAAAGGGGAGTGTATTAATTAGATCCAATTGGGTAAAGAACGTAACAGCTGGGACGACCTTTACATTCACAGTAGATGATGTTGTAAAATCCGGTTGGACGTATATTTCTGGGAATATAAGTGAATCTATAGCAGTCCCCTAATAAATGTAAATCGAACGAAAAAGGATTTTCAGGTGATCGAATGTTAACCGCAATCGCTAAGGTACTCAAGATCTTAAACTCCGAATCCCGGCCTGGGCAAATCAGTATGGCTTTGTGTTTCTCCATGGTCATCGGGTTTACACCTCTTTTAAGCCTACATAACCTAGTGGTCTTGCTGGTGATCTTGGTATTCAGGGTCAACCTGTCAGCGTTCATTCTTGGGATAGCTTTATTCAAAGGGGGAGGGTATCTGCTTAATCCTTTGTTTCATTGGATTGGCCTTTCAATACTCACTGCAAAACCAATGGAAGGGCTATGGACTACCCTCTATAACTCCACTTTATGGCGTATTGAGAGGTTTAATAACTCTGTCCTTATGGGGAGCCTGCTCTTCTCCCTTATTCTTTTTGTCCCACTCTATCTCATATTGAATCTGATGATCCGCCAGTATAGAGAACGTGTGCTTCAATGGGTACGCAAAACGGGGATTATGAAGGCATTTATGGCAAGCAAACTGTATCGAGCATACCATTCTCTTTCACAATGGGAAGGTACAACATGAAGGATATGATACGCTGGAAGGGGTTGATTGCCTTTGTGGCTGTCATAGCCCTTGGGACCGTTTTGTGGTTGTTCTTTGTGGACGGTTTTGTTGAACGTATGATCGAAAAGACAGGTACCTGGATCGTCGGCGCAAAAGTTGAACTGGACGATGCTAATTTATCGCTCTTCCCATTAGGGCTAAATCTTCGCAGGCTTCAGGTCACAGATCCAGAAAAACCAATGACAAACACGGTCGAAATCAAAAGGACTGTCTTATCACTTGACTCTTTAAACTTACTTCGAAGGAAGGTAATCATTGAGCGTATGGCTATGGAAGGGGTCCGATTCGGTACTGAAAGAAAGACCTCCGGAGCACCTGCTCGCAAGCCGGCAGATGATGAATATGGATTGAGAAGACCAGGAAAAAAAGAACCTAGGTTTAAACTCCCAACTTTTAAGATTCCAGATGTCAATGAGATTTTAAAAAGGGAAGAGCTGGAATCATTAAAGCTCACTGTATCACTTCGCAAAGAGGTTCAAGATCAGAAAAAAAGTTGGCAGAAGCGTTTGGAAGGCCTTCCAGACAAGAAAGATTTTGATGATTACGAAAAGCGAATTGAAGGGCTTAGATCAGTAAAAAAGATCGATGCCTCTCGTTTATTGGGTATCGCCGGAGAGTTGAAGTCGATTCGTGCAGATATCACAAATGACCTCGACAATATCAAGAGCACCCGAAAAGAGTTTGATGCTCTTTTGAACTCCCTCAAAATGCGTGCAGATCAAGCAGCAAAAGCGCCAATAGAAGATATCAATCGTCTCAAGCTGAAGTACAGCCTTCAGGGCCAGGGGGTTTCGAACATTACACAGCTGCTCTTTGGGCCAAAGGTGTCGAATTGGGTGGAGGCGGGGCTTGTATGGTACGAGCGGTTGAGACCGGTTATTGAACGTACCAGACAGATACAAGAAGGAAGTGAAGGAGAAGAAGAGCCAGATATTGTAAAGCCGATTCGCGCAAAGGGTGTTGATGTGCGTTTCAAAGAGAAGAAGCCTCTTCCTGATTTCATGATCAAAATGGCCAATACATCATTACAGATTAAAGCCGGTGATATCAAAGGAAAGGTTAAGAACATCACACCTGATCAGGATGTCCTTGGCATCCCTCTTACTTTTGTTTTTTCAGGAGAGAATCTTAAGGAAGCAGGCTCTGTTACACTTGAAGGTGAGCTAAACCATATAGTCCCATCAAAACCTAATGACAAGGCAAACCTTCGAATAAGAGGGTACAATATAGAGAACCTGGCTTTGTCTGAAAGCAAGGAATTGCCGATTGTTTTAAAGGAGGCACTGGCTGATCTGAAGCTAAATGTGAGTCGAAGGGGTGAAGTGATAAGTGCAAATGTATTGACCCGTTTCTATTCAGCGCAGCTTTTGAGTCCCAAAGAAGGAGAATCCCCATTGATAAATGCCGTTCATTCCTCACTTTCTGCGATTAAAAGCTTAGATATCAATATAGATATATCAGGAACCCTCAAGGACTATCATATTCGGCTTTCATCTGATATAGATCGCATATTGAAAAATGTCATTGGCAAAGAGTTGAAAGAACAAACCATACGTTTTGAGAAAGAATTGAAGGAGGCCATCTCGGAGAAAGTAAAAGGGCCTCTTAGCGCTTTACAGACAGAAATCGGCGCCTTTGCTGGTATAAACAGTGAAATAACGAGCCGCCTTGATGAGGGAAACAGATTGCTCGGAGATATTAAGGGTGGACTTCCGGGCGGCCTTAAGTCTTTATTCTAACCCCCGAACTTTATCCCTTTAAAATGATTTTTTTAAATTGCTATTGCCTATGCTATGACCGATTTTTTCTGAGGGAAGTCAATAACAATTTTTGTCCACATTATCAAACTAGGAGTTCAAAGATGAAAAGAAAGCTTAGTCTCCTTTTATGTCTCCTCTTTTTTCTCGTTTCTTGTGCAACGGTTCCTGTTACAGGAAGAAGGCAGCTCAGCTTAATCTCCACGAACGAGATCAATTCAATGAGTTTTAAGGCGTATGATGATTTTCTCTCAAAAAACAAGGTGATCACTGATACACGCCAGGCTCAAACAGTAAAAAGCGTAGGGTTAAAAATCCAAAAGGCTGTAGAACAGTACTTTGCTGAGCAGAACATGTCCGAACACTTGAAAGAGTATGATTGGGAATTCAACCTTGTAGATGATTCTACTGTGAATGCATGGTGTATGCCGGGGGGCAAAGTCGTCGTATATACAGGGATATTGCCTATAACCAAAGATGAAACAGGGCTTGCAGTGGTCATGGGACATGAGATCGCACATGCTCTGGCAAACCATGGAAAAGAGCGAATGAGTCAGGGCCTGATTGTACAATTCGGCGGGATCGCCCTCTCACAAGCATTAAAGAACAAACCGCAACAGACGCAGAATCTGTTTCTCGGCGCTTATGGGTTAGGGTCTCAAGTGGGAGTGCTTCTTCCATACAGCCGGCTACATGAGTCTGAAGCGGATCATCTCGGATTGATCTTTATGGCTATGGCGGGTTACGACCCTCATGAAGCCGTGGATTTCTGGAAAAGGATGGCAAGCCTGAAATCAGGAAAATCCCCACCCGAATTTCTAAGCACTCACCCATCGGATGAAGCGAGAATCAACAATCTTAAGAAGTTACTCCCAGAGGCACTGAAATACTACAGGAGGAACTGAATTCTAAGTGCTTCTTCATGTGATACCCTTCAATGCCGAGTTCTCTCACCGACTAATAAGAAAAAAACACTACTGGCTTCACCCCCCTATTTCCCTACAGTAATTATTGATATGGAGGTCCTCGTATCAGGAATCAACTGAGCCTGTTTTCCTCATTCACCTCAGAATCCACCCGGTGCTGATCATCTGTAAAACAAACCCTCGATCTGTTTAGACAATAAAGGGCACTGCGGCCATTATGGGCCTGAGTCTTCGCATGATCAGACCTTGTTCCTAAGGTTCGTGTTTATGGAATAAAAAACATGAAATCATAGATGCCCCAAAAATAGGGAAAATATGTAACTGATTACATAAGACGAGAAACAGATTACACAATCTATTCGAGGTCGGTTGGTGCAAAAGGGGAGAAATCAAGGGCGATAAAAAATATTATCTTATATAATTCAATATATTAGATAATATTAACATTAGTCACTATAAAATATAGTATAAAACCTGCTGCAATACATATAAAAGGGACGTCTATGTTCTTTAATTTATCAGCAGAGTATCCTTTAAGACATATAATACTTATTCATTATCTGAGCAACAGCCTGTCAATGGCTGAAAATCATATAAAAGGTATTTCTTTAGCATAACTAAAGGAGATGATCTCACGGTATGTAAGGAGTAACCAGAAATCACTAATCAAAGGAGGTGCATGATGAAATTATGCGGAGCATTTGATTTACATTCAAACAATAAGGGGGTTACGATGAAAATGTTATTCAAAACATTGGCTGCTATAGCCATTTTGCTTGTCAGCACCGCTGCATCTGTCCCGAGCCTGATCAATGTGG
The DNA here is from genome assembly GCA_034189035.1 of Thermodesulfobacteriota bacterium. Taxonomy (GTDB): domain Bacteria; phylum Desulfobacterota; class UBA8473; order UBA8473; family UBA8473; genus JAUXFK01. Next base: position 2,974 of record JAXHVA010000019.1, on the reverse strand, counting down.
CCAAGGCTACACCTATGCAGGCATCATCAGAAGACCCCTTTCAGCCAGGCGATCAGGTCAATCCAGCCGTGGCCTATAACAGCACAGACGATGAGTACCTGTTGGTATGGCATGACGATCGGAGTGGTGCGAGTGACAACGACATCTATTGTCAAATCATACTTCCGGGCGGTGAACCCGGGGATCAACTTTGCCATAGCGGAGAACACCACAAACAATACCGTGCCTGACGTAGCCTACAACTCTGATGAGAACACCTACTTGGTTGTCTGGAGCGATAGTACCAGGACCATTATGGGAGGGGTCGTTAACGCCAATGGTACCCTAGAAGTGATGCTGGATATAGCGAAAAGTAAGGATATGCCAATATATACCGATAAACCGGATATCGATAACCAGAAGTTTGAAATTACTCGGGACAACCCGGCGGTAACCTACAGCGCCAGCGCTGGATTTTGGCTGGTGACCTGCCAAGAGTTGAACAGCAGCACTTATAGCTATGACATCAAGGCCCGCTCCGTGACCAAGAACATAATGGGTACCATTTTTACCGTTTGCAACGGCAACTATTCCACCTCTCATTCACATTACCATCCCGACGTGTCTGCTAACGACGTTGGGGGCTTTCTGGTAGTGTGAGTATACACAATAAGACGTGGCCCAACTAAACCTAAACCTTACATATTTGCAAGTTACACTACGACGACAGGTATAACAGATACAGCTCCCTTTCTCGTATTAGATGGTGTTGCAGGAGCACCCACCAATCCAAAGGTGACCTACAACGTGGACGAAAAACAGTACCTTTCGTCTGGCAAAGCAAATCGATTGATTATGACACTATCTGGGCACGGCAGGTTCAGGAAACGAATATTGGTCCCCATGAAAAAGAGCAATTCGTCGGCGATGCGTTCCAGGTGAGCGACTACATGATCAACGCGGACTGCAGGACACCGGGCGTGATCTATTTTGTCGGACACGATGGAGGCTATGGCCACTACTTGGTTGCTTGGGAACAGCAGAACGGCGACGAGACCCATCTCAGGGCACGCCGGGTGCTTCTTAAAGAGCTGAAACCATCCTTCACCCTCAGCGATGCTTATGACGACCAGGAAGACGTGGCCCTGGCCTTTGGCCCGGCTGAGGATGAAACCCTGGTTGTCTGGACCGACGCTCGTGAAAATATCCCTCACATCTTTGGCCCGACAGTACAAACGAACGACGACCTGGGAAGCGAGTTTTTCGTTCTTCCTTTATTCACTTTCTGTAAGGCGAAGATTGACGGCGATACCATGCTCTATAACACCGTCCAGGATGCAGTGGACAACGCTTCCCCCTGCGACTTGGTCAAAGTATCTGGTTACTGTGCCGGGGTAGAAGAGTTAGTAATCATTACCAAACCGCAAACATCGACAAAGAACTCACTTTGAGAGGTGGTTACACATTTGACTTTGTCGGGGATCCTGATCTTGACACCAACGTCACTACGCTGGACGCGATGGTAAGGGCCGTCTAATCTACATTGCCACCAGTGGCGTACAGGTGACGGTGGAAGGGTTTGACATCCGCAATGGCAATGCCCCGGACGGGGTGTTCAATGGCGGTGGCATTTTTGTGACATCCAACAGCATCGCGGCAATCCGAAATAACCGGATTTACGACAACTCGGCTTTTAAAAACGACGGTGGCATTTTCATCGATGGATATACCGATATAACTGTGGAGGATAATCAAATTTACGACAATCAAGCTGCAGTTTCCTATGGCAGAGGCATCCATCTAGATGGGGGCAGTGATATGCCAGTTGTTTTCCACAGCAACATCATTTCCAACAACGATGGCTGTGGAATCTACAGTTATTCCTCTATTACTGTGACCCACTCTGACCTTTGGCAGAATACCCCCGATCATCTTGGAGACAATGCTACTTGTGACAGCACCTGCATTTTTGCTGACCCCCCTGTTTGTAGATGCTGGTTAGGCGGATTTCCACCTCCAATTGGGTTCGTCTTGCATAGACTTAGCTAATCCAGCTGATTACCCTCTCGATGATTTCGAAGGCGATAATCGTCCCTTATATGGTGATCCCAATATAGGAGCTGATGAGTATAACGTCATCCTATCTCTCTCCCCCATCATTCCACCATTGACAGGTAAAAAATAGGCCAAATATGTAATAGACCCCATTGATTGGGAAATAGATTTCCTAATTAATTCAGATTTAGGTCGGTGCTAATGTTGATAAATCAAGGATGTAAGAATATTTTATAAGTAAATCCAATACTGAAGTTTCGCTATAGAATAGCTGTGAAATAAAATATTCAATTTATTGTAAGCACAGTCATTTTAGTTGTAAAGTAGTTCTAAATCTAGAAAGGAGACTTGGGGACGCTTGGGGACGTTATTAGGAAGGTCTCAATCGAGAGCTGAACAACCTTAAGACTTATTTAAATATCATAAACAGAAACAACGTCCCTAAAGTCTAGTAAAGTCTAAAAAGTCCTAAAGACTTATGGAGGAGAAGAGAGAGAGGGGGGGGGGGCTTGTCCCTCCGGGATGCTTCAAGACTCTCGGGGGGGTTTGCACACTCACTTACGAGACATTGAAGATTGACGGAGCATTCCATTCTTTGAGATGGTTAAATCGCAAAAATAAAAAGGAGAGAGAAAAATAAATACTAACCTCTATATGGCCTCGAGTTGTCAAGAAAAAATTCCTCCTGTAGATCGGAAAAAGAATAAAGAGCATAAATAGCATCCGTCTTAAAATATGTTACCGTTGACAAACGGCCCTATGGTTCCGGCTTGCGTCTTCCGTCGCGAGAGTCAGTACGCATAACGCGTCTGCACCAAACATCTATATAGATTAACTGAGTAGTCAAAAACGTTCTTTGACAATCAGCACGCTGCCTTTGGGCAGCATCAGAATATATTTCGGTAACCCTTATCCCGGCGCAGTCAAAGTGATCGGCTTG
>JAXHVA010000189.1:0-5861 GCA_034189035.1 Thermodesulfobacteriota bacterium | reverse complement strand
TGGGGACACATCCGGTGTTTGCATGAGTTGTGCCAGATCCGGTGGAAGTGACCATCCGGGCATGACTGAACATGTCCGCCCAATACCGCAGTACAGCATGCCCTGATAGTGTGGGATGCATATCTCACATGCTTTGGAAGTCGTCGGCTCTCTTGATAAGCGTCGTATCCTGTGTCGAATATCTTCTGTATTGTCGGTTCCATTAAAACTTATCCTGTTTTTATCACGGCCCTTCTATTACAATCCCCCGCGCTAGCGGGTCTGTTCAACAATATAATTATGTTGTTATGTCTCAGTGCTGTTGGACTGGCAGTCTTTTTTTCTATCGGGTCGTTTATGGGCTCATCCGATTTCGATGAGTTCATTGGTAATCAATGTTCTCAAGGACAGAGCAATAGCAAATATGAAGATAAAGCTCGTTTATCTGGTTTTGTATTATAATCTGCCGTCTGATGCAGAAAGTAGATATCCATATGAGGAGATTAAAAAGGCTGCCGAGGAGCACCAAGATTTTTTGAAGAAGTTTTTTACGATTCGCAACGAAGAAGGTCAACATATGCAAGGTGAAGTGTTGCGGGTCGATATGTTGAGTATTCCTAAAAGAGGTGTTTTTCAGTCAGAGTTGATTGCTCGCAATGTGTACTATCATATTAAATTTCCTCTCACACCTCCCAGAACTTTATCACTTTCACTCAGACTTTTGGAGGCCAAAATGCAGTTCTTCCTGCTGTCATGGAATTAGTCGTATTTCAAGATCGTATGCTGGTTCAACGTCCGGTAATACTTCAAAAAAGAAAACCGTTCACGATCAGGTTTGACTGGAAAAACTCTCCTAAAAAATCAGCGCCCACTCTGAAAGAGTATCAGAGGCAAAAAGCTCAGCAAACTCCTGAGCAGTTTGGTATCATAAGTTACAGTGGATTATACTCTTATATATATATTACAGGGGAAGAGGTTCGACACGAAATATTGATTTCCCTTCTTACTTTTGAAAAATGGCGGCCACTCAAGCGGGTCAATGATGGTTTTCTGGAAGTTGAAGAACAAAAAGTTGCGGGAGAAGAGATTCAGGAATTTTTCAGTAACCGAAATCCTGTTGTTATCGATGTTGTCACCGTAAAACCCTTGGTACAACATATAAGTTCTTTGGCTTAGATATCAATTATTTTGCTCAGAACGCTCAACAACCCCGTGTGAATGTCTATCAGGCACTACTGGGGGTCATATTATCCTATTCCACTAAAGGTTAGCTCAAGCATGTTCAGATAAAATGGGACATATTTAACGCATATGCTCCTTTTTTACGGTCTGTTATCTTTGTGCACGATAATGATTCTATTGTTCATTTTTTTAGAAGATCATCCTCTGACTTTGAATGGACTCAGGAAGGGGAATTACCAAAAAAAATCGCATCACCGTACCTGAAGCAAAACTTGCTGACCAGTGTTCTTTGCCACTTTTTAGTATTGGAGCATTCATATGCGCTCTGTTGTGGATGGGCATTACAAGCTTCAGACATAAACAGACAGCACCTGTGATCAAATGGTCGGGATTTCCCCTTTTTTTAATAATTGGTGTGATCTACTGGTCTTTAGAACATGCTACTTTTCAATCGCATTTCTCAGACTCTTCTCCCATTAAGGATGATGATTCTGGTGAGCTGACTCAAACACTGGGGCGTAATATTTGTCGTACCTTTGATTTTAGAGCGGAAAGTGATATCTACAATGCCCTTACCCATAATGTGGATGGCCAGTTGCTTGATCGATTGTTCCTCCAGATCCAAAACGGATTGCGTATGCAAGAACAATCAGGTGCGATTGTACGGGTTAAAGAAGTCAAAGTGGTAAACTGCCAGATGATGAATTCTCATTCCGACTCTGAAGGGCTGCCTCAATTCAAGTCCAAATGTCTCTGGCGGGTAGTTGGGACGGTGGAACATTGGGGCATATTCATACACGGGAAAATGAGTACGAGGCTCTGTTTACAATAAATGTCAGAGAGAATGCATAGAAGATTACTGATTACTATATACTGAATGAAAGAAGAGTACTCTTTCGTACGGGCATACGTTCCGCTGGAGTAAAAAAATAGATACTATGATTATTCGGGTAGAGTTGCTGGAATTTCAATACAAGATCAACAGATTTCGAGTTTCTATACCGGAACTTCAGATTGAGTCAGGCGAGTATGTGGCTTTTGTTGGACCAAGCGGATTAGTAAAAACAACTCTCCTTAAGCTCCTCTCTGGCATCCTCAACTCTCAAAATGGTCAGATCAACATTGAAGTGTTTTTTTTAATACACTGACTGATGCCCAAAAGAGAGATTTCCGTATGCGCCGGATGTGATATATATTCCATGATTTCCGCCTCGTGGAACATCTGAATGTGCGAGAGAACATTTTGCTTCTCTATCGTATAAACCACTCACTCTCATTGACTGATTCAGTGAGAAGTAAGGTTGTCGAACTCATTGATTCCATGGGAATCTCCTGCAAACTCAATAGTATGATTCATGAGCTTTCCCAAGGGGAACAGCAAAGGGTGGCAATATGCCGCGCGCTTTTGCCTGCGCCTAATCTACTTCTGGCTGATGAACCAAAAGGCAATCTCAATCCAAAAAACAAAGCACGCATCCTTGACCTTCTCTTTGAACATGCTCACAAAAGCAAGGCAACATTAATTATCCTAACTCATGATATGACACTTCTTGACCACTTTGAGAAAATTATATATTTTGAATCATTTCGGCAAAGGTAATTATTTACCTTTCCTCAGAGTAGCGGATACATTAAGAGCAGAGTTGTATAAGTCAACAGGAAGAGTTCAACAATGGTGACCCATTGATTTTTAATGATTGATCCGCAACCTTCATCCTGGGCCTAATCTGATTTTCTATTCGGATCGTTTTGTTCAGTTTGGGTGCAAGGACTTGAGGAGACTATTAGGGAAAATTCCTTTCATGAAAAATAAACTTCTTCTTGCCTGGTAATATATTCGTTACCACAAAGTGAAGACTACAGTTCTTTTGATCTGTATCACTTTAACCTTGTACCTTCCATTTGCCACGAAATGGCTGATCAAAAAAATTGATGTCCAACTCGGTGTTCGGGCAAAGACTACCCCTTTGGTTATCGGCCCCAAAGGCAGTAAATTTGATTTGGTCCTCCATGAACTTTATTTCAGCAACAGAATTGGGGAAGAAGTAAAAACTGCTGATCTGAGAGAGATTCTTGAAACGGACCCGGGATTACCCATTCCTCTATACATCAAGGTTACTGCACGAAAAAAATATCCGATAGTGGGAACAACCATTGACTATTTGTCATTTCGTTTTTTAGAGATTGCACGGGGTGAGACATTGACATTATTGGGCGATTGTATTGTCCGCGCACGTGTAGGGGAAGACTTGAAATTAAAACCCGGAGATAAACTCATTTCTGATCCACTAAATGTCTTTGATATTGCCGGTGAATATCCTCTTCGCATGCATGTACGGGGAATACTGGCGGCAACTGATACGGTTGATGACGATGCTGTGTTTGTGGATACAAAGACTGCTTGGATTATTGCAGGTACCGGACATGGGCACATGGATGTGAGAAAAGCCGGCGATGATGTGATACTGAATCGGACAGAAAACAGCGTTTCTGCAAATGCGTCACTGCTTCATTTTCAGGAAATCAACCAAAAAAATATCGATTCTTTTCATTTTCACGCTGATCTGGATCATTTGCCCATCACAGCCATCATAGTTGTTCCCAACGGCAGAAAATTACTGGCACTTCTTCGAGGAAAATATAACAGCGATAGTGCTGTACTTAAGGCCTTGCTACCTTTTTCCGTAGTACAGGAGATGATGGGCATGGTATTAAAAGCGAAGAGGCATATTGATACAAACCATGTTTTTGTTACTGTTTCTACGGCTCTTTTTCTTTTACTAGTAGTGCTTCTGTCTTTGAGGCTGCGTAAAAAGGAGATGGAAACAATTTTCTTAATCGGTTGCAGTCGGGGAACTATATTTTGGCTTCAAGCTTTGGAGCTTTTCATTATTCTTCCCGTAAGTGCTTTGATTGCTGGTCATGCTTCCTGGCTTACTACTCAATTTGCCGAAGAGCTGATTCTAGGCATACGACTTTAGAGTGGATAACTTTTCATACTTTTATAGAAATACCTGCCAAACATTTACAGAGTGAAAGGGACAATTGTTAAGAAAATAGAGGAGGGAGAGAGAATGAAGGCTAAAATCATCTGGTTATTATTGGCTGGATTAATGGTGCATCTGCCGGTAAAACATTCTCAAGGAGCTGATTCCTCTTCTAACAGAAAAAGCCTCAAACAGTTTTGCGTTGTCAATTACCCTCTTCAGTATTTTTACTGAACGAATTGCACAAGACAAAGTATCAGTATTGTTTCCTGCTCCTTATGATGAAGACCCTGCGTTTTGGATGCCTGACAATCAAACTATCAGTTCGTATCAAAGGACAGATTTCATTATGCTCAATGGAGCTCATTATGCCAAATGGAGAGAAAAGATCGCTTTACCTTTATCAAAGATAGTAAATACCTCTCACAAATTCCGATCAGACTGGTTCAAATTGGAAGACAATGTTACTCACACCCACGGAAACGAAGGTGAACACACTCATGCAGGTGTAGCATTTACGTAGCATTTACTACATGGTTGAATCCGCAACTTGCTTTGCAGCAGGCCCTGGTTATTAAAAATGCAATGGTAAAATTTCTGCCCAGCTATGAATCAAAATTCACCACAAACTTTAATTTTCTTAAAAAAGACCTCCTTGACCTTGGTCAGAGCATTCTCGAGATAACACAAGGCAAAGAGACTCTACCGCTTCTCGCCTCTCACCCTGTTTACCAGTATCTTTAAGAACGCTACTCCTTAAACCTTAATAGCCTTCATTGGGAGACTGATCATGTACCTGATGAAAAAGGCTGGCAAGAAATAAATAATATCCTCACTACTTACAAAGCACAATAGATGATCTGGGAAGATGAACCTCATCGAGTTACAGTACAGTTAGAAAGCTCACAGACATAGGCATACGAAGTATTGTTTTTTGATCCGTACGGTAACCAGAGCAAAGTGTTTATTTAATGCTCATAAGGCAGAATGTTGAGAACCTGAGAATCGTGTTTAAATAGTATCCATCCATAAATTGTCAGGTATTGTAACAATTCCTGAACGAATGAGATTGAAGCAGATATGTCACACCAATTTTTGGAGATAGCATTCTTCTTAACAGATTGTAGATTTGTAACGATTGTTAAACAAACCTTTGGCATTATGTCGGCTGTTGAATCCAATAAAACATCCTGTTAGGAGTCTTCTCTTAAGTCCTGATAACGGTGTCGACTCTTTTCAGAAGAGAAAATTGGTATGGTTAGAAATAAAGTCAAATTGTGTACGCTCGCCACAGCCATGAGCTTATGGGTTAAGAGTCCCCTGTTTGAGAACCCTGTAATGTCGTGAGACATAGCAAAAGTACTGGCCGAATGCAAGGGCGGAATCGTGAAAGACCGTCTGAGGGAAGCCGGAGTAGAAAGCTATGAACCGATTAAAAAGTATTATTTGCCTGTCACTTTTATCCTTTTATCCCTCTCGCCCTGGCGGTGGTTTTTGATGAACCTCTGCCGCAGTTATGCCCGGCACATAACCTGCAAAGAGCACGGTTAGAGTTAGAAAGATACTAATCATTTTGAGCAATTTGATAATAGTTATGGCCTTCGAGCCAAATCGTTAATTTTGTCAAGATGATCCGCAGGATTGGTTTTCCGTGTTCCGTGGACTCATGAGGGGTCCAGTTTTGCATGGAAAACCAATCCTGCGAGTTGTCTC
>JAXHVA010000188.1:0-5894 GCA_034189035.1 Thermodesulfobacteriota bacterium | reverse complement strand
AAGTAGTGATGTCTGGGCTGATATGCGTACGGTCGGTCATGGTGATATTCTTGGAGTTCTGGTTGATACGACTTTTTGTGTGGGGTGCCGTACATGCGAAAAGGCATGTAACCAGATAAATGAGGATCTGCCGAGGAAACAGCCCGAATCCTTCGAAAACGACTCTGTTTTTGAGAAAAGAAGAAGAATGACATCGGATTCTTATACAGTTGTCAATCGCTATCTCGGCAAAAATAAAAGAGAGCAATTTGTAAAATTTCAGTGTATGCATTGCAATGATCCTGCCTGTGTTTCAGCCTGCATCGTTGGGGCCTTGACAAAAGAAGACAACGGGGCAGTGAGATACGATCCCTGGAAGTGTATCGGATGTCGCTATTGCATGGTTGCATGCCCCTTCCAGGTTCCTGCATATGAGTATTCAAACGCTTTCACGCCTCAGGTGAGAAAATGTACCTTCTGTTTTGAACAGAGGACATCAAAAGGGGAAATACCTGCGTGTATTGAGGCTTGTCCTATGGAGGTTATGACCTTTGGGAAGAGAAGCGAATTAATCAAAATAGCCGAAAAACGCATCAAGAGATATCCGGATCGATATGTTCCTCATATATACGGAGAGCATGAATTGGGAGGGACCTCCTGGCTTTATCTATCAAGTCTCCCCTTTGAAGATATTGATTTTCCCGATTTTGGATATACTTCAGCTCCCAATTACACAGAGCCTATACAGCATGCCATCTTTAAGCATTTTATCCCTCCGTTGACCTTGTTTGCTTTACTTGGTTGTTTTATGTGGTTTTTAAGGCCTCAGGAGAAAAAATCAGAACCATTGTTGGAGAAAGAAGGACAGGAAAAATGAGCTTTCACGAGGAACCTGCCCCGGTTGATAAGAGTTTTTTTACAACAGGAGTAAAAATTCTTATTGTCTTGATGGTCACAGGGGTGAGCTTCGGTCTGTATCGTATGGGATTTAGCCTTGCGTCTACTACAAACTTAAATGATCAGTACCCATGGGGGATGTGGATCGGGGTTGACGTAGCCAGTGGAGTAGCCTTGGCAGCAGGAGGTTTTACAACCGCATTTTTAGCCCATATCTTGCATCGAGAGCATTATCACGCTATAGTCAGACCTGCTTTGCTCACCGCAATGTTGGGGTATACTTTTGTCGGGATAGGATTAATGTTTGATCTTGGCAGGTGGTATAATATATGGCATCCTGCTCTTCCGATGATGTGGCAGGGCAACTCGGTCTTATTCGAAGTTGGCATGTGTGTCATGATATATTTAACTGTACTATATATTGAATTTATACCGGTAGTAACCGAACGTTTTATAGGCAAGATAAATCTGCCGGGGAGTCTTTCAGTTTTAAATAATATGATCGATGAGTTTCTCAAGCTGTTAGATAATATCTTTGGGAAGATCATGTTTCTCTTCATCATCGCAGGCGTGGTGTTATCATGTTTGCACCAATCGTCTTTAGGTACATTAATGGTAATCGCCCCTTATAAAGTTCATCCATTGTATTGGTCTCTTCTTTCACCACTTTTTTTTCTTGTATCAGCTATTGCAGTTGGATATCCAATGGTAATATTTGAATCCATGATAGCATCGAAATCCTTTGGACGTAAACCAGAGATGCACATCTTGACACCTCTTGCAAAGTTTACACCAATTCTGTTGGGTATTTATATTGTTTTAAAGATCGGTGATATGATTTATAGAGGCTCTTATGTATATCTCTTTGAAGGATCGATCCAATCCTGGATGTTCTGGATTGAATTTGGCGTGTTGACGGTAGTTCCTTTTTTAATGCTATTATCATCTCAAGTGAGGAGTTCTGCCGGTTGGTTATTTACCGCTGCAACAATGTACATTTTTGGAGTTTTATTAAATCGGTGTACGGTTTTCTTTATTGCGTACAACCCCCCTTTTGCTGAGAAGGCCTATTTCCCTGCAATTGGCGAACTTGCGCTTACTATAGGGCTTATTGCAACACTTATGCTTATCTACAGAGTTTTTGTCACAATATTTCCTATACTTCCAGCTCCTGCAAAAGAAGCTGTTCAAGAATAATCACTTCTCGAAACTTCTCAATATTTCACATCAGAAAAGAAGCTTGAAGTTTAAGCGGGATAGGATCAGAGAGGGCAGATATGGGGCATAGGGACAATCCTCGGATCGCCCCTATATGTAAATCTATTTTATTTGTTCTTTAATGGTTTTTAAAAATTCTTCTTGGTCTATGGGTTTTTCCAGATACCCCTCAGGTCCGGGTACAGAGCGCTTATGGAGAAATTCCTTAAAATCCATAAGTGGATTGTCTTCACCTTTAAAACCCGTCACAATAACTACGGGAATTCCCTTAAGGTCTTCGTCCTTCCTGAGTTCTCTATATAATCCTATACCAGACTTTTTAGGCATCAATATGTCAAGGCAGATGAGATCCGGCCTGTTTTCCTTTATCTTCTCCAGGCCCTCCACACCATCTTTTGCCGAGTCGGTCTCATATCCGTCTTCCTCCAACAGGGTAGTCAAATAGGTAATTATATCCGGCTCATCATCTATAACCATTATCTTTTTTCCCATAATCTTCCTCCTTTTAAGTATACCATTATCAAGATTCAATATAGGATATACAGAAAATTCATTATACTAACATTCTAAAATAGAATGCAATCCAGCATTTTACATTTATATCATGCCTGAGCTTAGAAGTATTGTTTAAATTTCAGGCCATTCGATATAGGGCTCTTCTATATCAACCATTGCATTGACTATGAACTCAACCAAACCAGTATAAGATATGCCGCATTTTTCCCACGCATCATAATGGTTGAATATCTCTCTGATAGCACCCTTACAGTTGGAGCAAGGCGCACAGACCATCTTTGGGATGCTGGGGTCTATGACATCTTGAAAAGCTTCGAGTATCTGTTTGAATTTCATCCGGCTGGAAATACGCACCCTCCAGTCAGGAAAATTCATAGAAGGCATGATGGCAAATCCACTCCCCCCTCCGCAGCAGTAATTCGTCACACCGTGCGGTTCCATTTCCCTGAATTGGGGACAGATTTTCTTCATGATGTTCCTCTGTGGCTTTACTACACCCATAAGTCGCGTTACATTGCAAGGATCGTGTAATGTAACAGGGAAATCGTTCTTCATTGGGTCGAGGTTTAATTTCCCATTACATACGAGATCCTCCAATAATGTCAGACAACTCTCTCGGGGGATATTGATATCTCCGGTAATAACACGATCCGCTATAACAGAGATCGCCTTGTGGGCATGTCCACACTCTCCTATAACTATTTTCTTTACACCGAGTTTCTTTGCAATCTGTGCATGTCTTACTGCGACCCTTGCAAACTGGACATCATCATACCATAGTCCGTAATTCACGGCATCATACCCTAATAGATCACTCGAGATTGTCCAGTTTAAACCCGCTGCCTCGAAAATTATAGCAAAGGCCATTGGATTTTCCGGCCATGCCATGTATTCACCGGCATTATGGATAAGGAGTATGTCTGCACCTTCTTTATCTATGGGGAATTTTATATCTAGTCCTGTACGGTCTTTTATGTCATCTTCAAGAAACTCTATTGTATCTCTAAGGGCTACCGGGATCAAGCCAGTACTGGATCCGTCTTTCAAATGCTTCATAGAGCCTGATGCATGTATTTCTGCCGGGGCGATGCCCATCTCCTGAGAAAAGAGCTTTCTCAGCTCATGGGTTATTAAGGCGTTATCCACACCTATGGGACAGGTTTGGGCACACCTCCTGCACAGGGTGCATCTATAGGCGAGTTCCGCTAACCTGGCAACTGTCGTCCAGTTGAGATCTATATCATTCCCTGTGAACTTGGCAAAAGTCTTTCCGCCTTTTTTGAGGTATTTATTTGCGATCATTCGAAGGGCTTCAGATCGATAGGTAGGTCTATATATTTCCTGTTTCCCGCTTCCTGTATAAATAGGACAGGCCTCATTGCACGTCTGACATTTGGCACAATACTCAAGCGATAGGGTTAAAGGCTGTAAAAAGGTCCAGTTATTCTCCTTTGTGAGCAGTTTTTCAAGGCCTGAGAGGAATTTCCTGACGAGTTCATCCTCTTCCCCTTTTGTGGCCGGTTTGGGTAGACTGAGAGCTGTTATGCCGTCTAGGGATACTTCGTATTTTCCTCTTTGTTCTTCTGTCAGTTGTTTGAAATCAGGATCAGAGTCTGCAGTATCGTAAGGATAAGGAAGCCTCATGAAATCTGCAGGGTTGAGTTCAACCATCTGCTCTGATGGTTTACTTATATCCTTTGGTTTTAGTTTTTGTACTTTCATCTATTCAACCTCCTCTGTAGCGACTGTAGCCCATGTTTCTCCGGACTTGATATGGGGCGCTGACCAGTTTTGCTTCAAATTCAAGAGTTTATTTACCTTTGCCTCAATATCGCTTCCCCTCATATTCCTCTTATCATCCCAGCGTACCTCATGCCACGTAAAATACTTGCCAAAGAAGTGGGTCATATGGGTGAATGGAAGGTACATGATGAAAAGTGACAGTAGAATGATATGCAATGCTAAAATTGGACTACCAACAGCCTGTGGGGAAAAAGTTATCATGCTTTTCATGTAATTTCGAAACAATACGAATGTCGAATCAGAAAAAACCCATGCAATAACACCGGTGAGAAAGATACCAAGGATAAAGAGCAGATTGAAATAATCCGCAGGCGCTGCAAAAGTCCGCATGTCTTCGTCGAAGATCCTCCTTGTAAGTAGACCGATGGAACCGATAGTGCCCAACACAAAACCAATTGCTCCAAGAATGATTGCAAGTGACTGGATAAATACGGCTAAGGCACCCTGTGAAGATAAACCTATGATATTTGCAATCGCTCCGATGAAGAGCAATACAAGGCTTCCGATAACCAAATAAATCCCAAAATGAAAAGGGAATGATACATACCAGAGCTTTCGATTATCATGATACAATGACTTTATAAAAACCATCTCTTGTATCATAAACTTTAGCTGCCCTATATGGGACTTTTCAATAGGTTTCTCCCACCAGTCGAGTTCCTCAAAATAAGATCCCCCATAATCTCGTCCCTTTTCATGTGGAAGGGGATAAAGCTCCCATCTCACATGCAATGGCATATTGTAGTACTTTAAGATCTTTGCCGAAATAACTACTAAAAAAACTCCTAAGGCCAAATAAGACAACATCAATAACAGCATTCTAAAACCTCCTATAAAACATTATAGTGAGTGTCCATTCAGAGATGAGCGATTTTGTCCAATGCTAAAAAACCATATGTTACAAACAGATAGTGAAGGCGAAGATTTTAATCAGTCCTGAATAGCACGGTTTCACTTTTCACAGGGCAAACTGTAATACTGAAATATTTCGATGATTAAAATCTGGGCCAACAAAAAGTATGGGCAAAAGGGCCATTTATAAATGGACACTAGTTACCAAAGCTTACGACACGAGAGATTTTATCAAAAATCACATTTGGAATTAAAGGATATTTCTTCTACCAGAGTCTCAACATCCTGGTTCTAATGTATTCCTCGAATAAGAAATATAAATATTTATAATATAAACAATTTCATTGTATAATCATGATATATTAGTTAAATTTTGTCACTAGGAGTAAATTTATATTCTCTATCACAATGTGATATATTTGTCAAATAACTATTTTTCCGAAATAGTCAATATTTGTTAACCTGTTTTTTTTAACTTTTTTTACAGTTGTGAGGGTGTTACCCTTTAAAAACCTGCATTAATAGCGAATCGTTCTTTGAAAACACCGAAAATGTGGTGCCACAGATTGAGTTTATTATTCATTAAACTATAAAAACATCACATACTATAGGGGTGTCCTTTAAAGGGG
>JAXHVA010000187.1:0-5920 GCA_034189035.1 Thermodesulfobacteriota bacterium | reverse complement strand
TTTTAACCTGGACAGCCGAATCTAAATCCTTTACACTTTCAGCTTCAACGACTGCTCTTTTGGCATAGGCCCCCTTGCCAAAGACTATCTCGATCTGGCCCTTTCTTTTGCCTATAAGTCGTCTATAATGGGCAAATGGACGCACTACGCCTTTTACTCTTGCCTTGGCATGGGTTGGCTTCTCTTTGGGCTGTGTGGGTGCTACAGGGGGTTTAGGTGTGGGTTTTGCTGGCTTTTTCGGTTTAGGAGGGATGGTTGGCTTCTCTTCTTTCGCTTTTATCCCTAATGTCTCATCAATTTGTTTTTCAATGGATACTAATTCATTCTCTGCCGATTTTAAGGCTTTTTTAACCACGGAAAGATCGGCTTTATGTTCAATGCCCTCTATGACATCCGCACTGGATACAGACACCCCTTTTAACTTTTTAGCCCGGATCTTATCGGACGCAGCCAATAAAGCTTGTTGTTCTATCCCTGATAGGTTTGAAGCCGTTAAGCAGTCAGCTAAACTTTTCATATTATTTTATCCTTAATCGTCCAATATCCCTGACATTACAATCATTTTTGCAAGCTCCATAAGATCATTATCTCTTTTAAAAACCTTCTTCTTTTCGGGGTATGGCTCCCAATACGTTATCATCCCTCCACCTGGTTGAGCAGTAGGGGTTGGCGTTACTGCCAGAGATGGAGCCGTGTAAAGAAATCCATCGGTGGCAAGCTGAAGCGCCTTTAAAGTGCTTCTCGGAACATGGCCCCTGGTCGCTATTGAAAGTGAATGGTGCATACATTACTATGTCCTGGTTACCGTGCTTGTTGTTGCCCCATCTCCTGATATTGTTTGCGACACACTACCAGCCACCCTTGATGTGGGCGTTACAGTCATAGGGTTACTCACATCCAATCCTTGTAATTTATATAGATCATCTACTTTATCCTTTGGTATATATGTAATCGCATATCGTTCACGCCCTGTTAATGTCACGCTATCAACAATCACATCATACTCTTTTTGGGAGTCATGGCCTGCAAAATCATACTCATAAAATCCATTTCCTGATTCGGTCACGGCATCCCCATTCACAGAAAGCCCTCCATCCGTTATATTGCGAATAATTATTGTGGGAGATAGCCCTGTTTTTGGGCTTCCACCTTCACTAAAATATGCTGATATCTTTTTGGACACTTAATCTTGCCTTTTCATCCTGTTGTAGCTTGCTTATGATTATGGTTTTAGGGGCTATCCTTTTCTTGGCTGCTGGTGGAGGTGGTGTAGTACCACCGACAATAGTAAGCGTCTGCACTGCCCCTTGAGCCATCGTCTGATATGGGTTAACCGCACCCTGGAACATGCCTTCTGGGTCTGCCCCTGCAAAAACGATTGTGTAAGGAATTAAGGTTAAGAATATTGAAATTAAATATTTCATTGCTCTCCCATCCCATAAGGGATCTTCATTACTTCAGCCGCCGATGTAACACCACTTTCGGCATCAGGGCTAAAATCTCCGCCCGCCGCATCAGTGAACTGAGGATCATAGGATGTGGCATTGGGGCCTTTAGAGATATTAACTGTGTCTGATACATTATTGCTGTAGTTATTATAATCCATGATAATATTATAACCTGGCTTTCCAGCCTCTCCAACAATACCCGAAGTACAATTGTCTATGATATTATTGCGAATAATTATAAACTGTTCATCCTCATCAATTTGTATGCCTTCATTTGCATTATAGATTGTATTGTATATTATGGTTAACGTATTTTCAACCGCTAGTATCGCCTCCTCTGTTATGGTGTCAAAAACATTAAAGCCAATAAGGTTTGTATAGAGAGTTACGTAAATGCCATCGCGTGAATCATGTATGTAGTTAAAGATAAATGTTGAATTTGTTCGTATGTTGGCCCCAAAACCATTAGTCGATCTTAAATCATTATCAAAAATATAGGTTTCAGCTGAGAAGGCATAAATGGCATATCTACCGGCAACGCCAGAAGAATTATAAATAGAACATCCACTGATTTGTCCTGAATCCAAGTCTAAGCCTTCCGTGTCCGTTGTTTCTATTTGAAGACCATATATATGCCAATTAAGATCAAGTCTAAAATTATTAGCCCCAGCTAAAATCTCCGGCCTGCTTGTACCAGAGCAAAGATTATTAGGCCAGGGCTCTGCTACTAACGGAGTAACACCAGCAATAATAATTGGTTCAAGCACCGTGCCATCAATGGTGTTATCACCCCATGCCCCGCCTAAAGTATATGTTGTATCCCCGCCCAAAAAATACATTGTTCCAGCAGCAGATGTAGCCCCACTAAGTGCGGCACGAAATTGAGCCTCATCCATGGCATTTGCCCAGTCTGAACCATTTTTATCTCCACTCCCAGGAGACGTCACAAAATAAGTGACCGCACTGGAACACATTGAAGGGATAAGGCTAATCAGAAATGCTATTAATAAGATCTTCAAACGCACGTCTTTGTTCCTCCGTCCATTTTGTGTTCGGGATGTCTTTAGGGTCAATGCTTAATCCTGCCTTTATTCGTTCAGCCTTGTTCATGGGTTCCATCGGTTGCAAAGTAATATCATCTAAAATCCAATCGTCCCAATCATTCTGAACGTCAATTTGCCTATGGCAACTATCTATAATTGTATTCCCTAATGGAACAATTACGTTATCGAGATTGCAACCTTTGAATATAACGCCTGTCATCCCGGCAGGAAAGATATCGCTGTTGGGGCTTCCTTCTTGATAAAAACAGCTACCATAAATTATTGTATTATTAAGGCCTTTAGTTGGAACACCTTTAAGCGATTGCCGACTAAAATTTTTAAACGAAAACCTTTTATTCATTTCTTGTGCAAAGAGAGTTATTGGCATAATAAAAAAAAGAAATAGAAATAAAGATACCAGTCTTTTCATTTTTCTCCTATCTCGGCATGAAGCCGATTGAACCGCTTATAATTGAAACCCCAGAAGTATTTTCAAGGTGAAAGAAGACTTCATTTCCAGCTTCAATCACACAGGTTGATCCACTAATAAGGTTATGTTCTGCCAGCCCTGTATTGCTTGTTACCCTCAATGTCCCGATGTTGAAAGCACAAGACCCGCTACTCCATTCTGAAAAATTACCATCAATACCGATACTTGAACCATGTTGAGCAGACAACCCTAAATAAACCAGGAACACCCCGTTAGGATAAATGGATGTAGGAACCGGGAATAAAGCGAAGGGACTATTCCCCGATCCTCCGCCTATATCCTGGCAGTCTGACACGGTAAAAGACTTAAACTTTGTAACCGCGCTTGCGATGCTCGTTCCGCTCGACCAATCTATCTTAGACTCCGTGACCGCTAGTGCCTGGATTGATGTACCTGTAGTTGTGCTCGGTGCGCCGTGGGCATTTAAGGTGGCTTGTGAAACAGCTTCACTGAAAGTCAAGTTCCCAGATCCATCAACCGCTAAAACCTGATCACTGACTCCTGCCACTAATGGGAGTGTCAGCATGTAGTTACCCGTTAAACTACTTGGGGCTTGTATCCCAACAAAGTTAGTACCGTTTGCTGTCCCTTCAAACATATGTAACTTGCCTGACGCGGCGGGATTATTACTCTGAATACCCAGGTCTATAGCAGTCGCACCGCTCAGGTCAACAAACATAATTGTCAAGCCGCTGCCACTTGCCCACCATGAAAACCCAGTGGAGTCCATAGCGAAAACTGTCGCTCCGCCACTGTCCTCCAGCCACGTAACTCCAGTTGCCTTTTGTTTCCATATACCACTAATGTAGACCGTTTCCCCACTCGCTGATGTTTCAATGCCCTCTTTCCCTGCAATTCCCATACGAGTGGCTTCTCCGCGAAATGCAGCAACCGCACTTCCACTATCGGTGTCAAAGGTAGTTGTGCCTGATCCACCACCTCCTCCACCTGCATTGTCATCAACATATTTCTTTGTAGCAACATGGCTGTTGTCCGTCGGGGTGTTTGCGGAAACGCTTGTTCCTGTGGAAAAATCCCACGCCCCTGTTGGCTTGGCATTATTAGTGTCTCCTGAAGCATATGCCCCTGCCCCGGTTCTTATCATAATGCCATTGACAGAAAAATCTCCGTCTACCACATTGGTTGCATCATAAGCTTGAACATCCGTGCCTATTTCTACCCCTAATGCCTCTCTTGTGCTTGATGGATCAATCGCTTTCGCCACACCTGAAGCATCATAGGCTATAATTTGATCACTCGTGCCAGACAATATTTGCTCAATCTCATCAGTTGATTTATCAAACACTGAAGATGTGACAGAGGCCCTGACAACTGATTGTGCCATGCCGCCACTTCCATTATCCCATAAGGTGCCCTGGATCTTTAACTCAAAGCATTCAAAGCGGGACACATAAGAATCTAATAATTCCCACCTGGTTGTTCCTGTAGGAGCTGTGCCGCCCGCCAGGACACCATCAGGCTCGATAATGTATGGCGAATTCTCTGTGCCCGTTACTCCCGCCACTTCGGCCTTATAACGATAAATTGTACTACCTGATATGTCATATACGATAGCCGTGTCATATTCCCCTATGCTTGCCCCTGAAATAGCATCTAGAGCAGACGTGCCACCACCGGTTAACCCACCAGTACATTTATATTGATACCTTTTCCCGGATTCCCATGTAGTGGCAGCATAGGAAACGGATATCAGAAAGACAGAAATAAGAATCGCCATTAAATATCTAAATAATTTCATTAGATTTTTTCCCCTACAGTTTTCCTTAAATGAACCCATACTTGCCTTGCCGTCTTATCCCAAAACTGCAATTTAGATCCATTCTTCATGCTGATAACCAATCTGTTTTCACGTTTTTCCTTGTTATTGGGAGGCATATTGCAAAAATGGCACCAAGAAATATCCTCAACATCAAGTAACCTTTCATGCTGTAAGCCATTCTCTTTCCTGGTAAAATATATGAATTTGGGCATTTATTGTGTCCTAAGTATCAAAAAATTCATCAGTATCCGAATCAAAAAACTCATCAGTTGTTGAATCAAAAAAGACATCTTCTGCAACTACCGCAGGAGCAGCAGCAGTCTCCATTAGTTGTAGATTTTCGAGTAAATCCAGGATTGCCACAATCGTTGTTTGAAGGCTTGCTACGCTGGCGCCTGGGTCTGCGATGTGAGACTCTTTCCCGATTGGGCATACTTGTATTGCTAAATTATTTCCCATATCACCCTATCGCCTTAAGCTTAACCCTTGTGATATTCCCTTGCTTATTCCATTCCACTGCCTTTAGGTCCCATTCTTTCACCTTTTTTTCTGGTTGATATGCCTTTTGTTCATTTATTTTCTCTATGGCCTTTAAAAAAGCATCCCCCATTTTATGGGTTAATATTGCCATATTATCTGTTTTCTCCCCACTTTTCTCAATAATTTCCAACATCATCCTCGCAATCTGTAATTGCTTATCTTCAATGTTTTCTTTGGCATTATCTTTTTTTTGCCTTACAAACCTTTCAACCTTTTCTGCGTGGCCCTTTCTGGTTAATATCCTCAATTCTTTTTCTGGTATGGTTTTCATTTTATTTTTACCTTAAGCAATTAAGCAGTTTTTTGTATTCATTAATATCTTTTTTTGCCGAATCTAATGCTGCTGTGGCATCCTCCTTTATTTTGATTTTTTCACCTGTGGCTTCCCTTATTGCTGTGGTCTCCACTTTTATGCCTTTTAATTGGTCTTCGGTATATTTTGGCTTTTCAGCAAGGTCAGGGTACTCAGCAAGAACTTTCTCGGGAACTGGCTTGCCCTCGGATATGGCTTTTTTGACCAAAAGCTTATGCGATACAAAAGGCTTGATAAGGTTTAATATTTTATTCCATTTCTCTTTTACATGCCCTACATTAATGGCTTTACTTCTGTCGTCTTGTG
>JAXHVA010000186.1:0-5925 GCA_034189035.1 Thermodesulfobacteriota bacterium | reverse complement strand
GACGGAAGACGCAAGCCGGAACCATAGGGCCGTTTGTCAACGGTAACATATTTTAAGACGGATGCTATTTATGCTCTTTATTCTTTTTCCGATCTACAGGAGGAATTTTTTCTTGACAACTTGAGGCCATATAGAGGTTTAGCAGATTGTCTGAAAACGTATATATATACGAATTTAAGAACCAAAACAAGACTTCGTTTTGACAAAACAGTATTCTTTTAATTCTTTCCCATCATGAAGTTTACTGCCTTTTCTAAACCGTCAAGGTTCAACTCAAACATAGGGAAGATATCCCTGATCGTTTTAATCGTACTTGTGTATGGCCATTCTACAGACATCACCGGATTAAGCCAAACAGAATAAGGGAAGATATCGGCTATGAAACGGAGTCTCTCATAGCTGGGCTTGTCTGTTTTTTCTTCTATATGAATGGAACCATTAGCTGCCATAAGTTCATAAGGAGCCATACTCGCATCACCAACAATGATAAATCGTGTTTCAGGGTCTAGGCGAACCAGGTCTTCTAACGGATAAGGCTGGTAACGTCTTGGGGGGTCTTTCCAAATAGTTCCATAAATTGTATTGTGGAAGAAGAAGGTCTTAAGATCTTTAAACTGAGCCCTTGCATAGCTAAAAAGGGTCTGGACAATGTCAATGTATGGGTCCATAGACCACCCTCCGTTGTCGATAGCCAGGATAACTTTTAATCGATCTTTGAGGCTCTGATCAAATACAATCTCAATCTCACCCGCATTCTTCATGGTCTGGTATATGGTCTCATCGATATTGACCCTGTCTTTTGGGCCAGATGGAACCATATTTCTAAGCCTCTTTAGGCCTTCACCAATCTGGGCCTTTGTCAAAGGACCATCCTGAGAATACTCCCGATATCTCCTGTCCATGGCTACCTTTACAGCAGACTTGTTTCTGGAAACTCCCCCTATCCTCATGCCGCCTGGATGGTATCCTGAATGACCCACAGGTGATGTGCCATGGGTACCTATCCATTTATTGCCACCGTGGTGTGCCTCGGTCTGTTCTTTCAACCTTTCAATAAAGTATTGAAGTAAATCCTCTGGGGTCATATTTGAAACGACACTTTTGTCGACTCCAAGGGCATCAGCCAATGCTTCCGGGTTATCAAGCCACTCTTCCAGCAAGGTGCGGGCTAACTCAGAAAGCTCAAATTCGTCAGGCTCATGGAGTTCTGCTCCCCTAAAATGATGTGCAAACACCTGATCATAAAGATCAAAATACCTCTCACTCTTCACTAAAATCGCACGGGCAGCAATATAAAAATCATCGACTGAGTTAACCAGCCCGATACTGAGGGCTTTTTGGAGCTGAAGAAATGAAGTCGGTGAAACAGGTATCCCAACCCTTTTTAATGTATAAAAAAAATCGATAAACATTCCCCAATCCCTTAATTGCTTGACTTTTTTTCTCAAGCATCTGATTCTTATATACGTTAGCTGTTAAGGCTTTCCAGTGCAATTGCATAATCAGGGCTCTTCTTGAAAAGGATACCTAAGTATGGGATATTCCCTTTTAGGAGGTCTTTAGTTTCAAAGTCAGGATCCGCCTTAAGAGCTCTTATCCAATTGATGAGTTCTCTAGTAGCTGGTTTTTTTTCAACACCTCTAATATTTCTTAAGCGATAAAAGGATTTTATGGAGCAATCTAGTAAATTCTTACCAATATCAGGAAAGTGGACACGTATAATCCTCCTCATCATATCAGGATCAGGAAATGCAATATGATGAAAATTACAACGCCCTAAAAAAGGATCAGAAAGATCTTTCTTTGCATTTGACGTGATTATAATAACAGGCCTATGGTTCGCTTTTATGGTCTTGTCTATCTCGATGATATCAAATTCCATCTGATCCAAAACATCAAGCATATCGTCTTGAAAATCCGTGTCAGCCTTGTCAATTTCATCCATAAGCAACACCACACGTTCATCAGTAACAAAGGACTGCCCGACCTTCCCCATCTTAATATATTCCTCTATATTGCTCACATCCCTCTTTGAATCACCAAAGCGGCTATCATTGAGACGAGTAAGGGTATCATATTGATAGAGAGTATCGATGAGTTTCATACTCGACTTGACATTGAGTATGATGAGTTTCATCTGCAAAGATTCTGATATTGCATGTGCCAGCATAGTCTTCCCTGTACCGGGTTCTCCCTTTAAAAGAAGAGGCATTTCCAACGCAATAGATATATTGACGATTTTCGCAAGTTCTTCATCCAGCACGTATTTAGAGGCGCCAGTGAACCTTGTTATTGAATTTTCAGCGCACATTTAATTACTCCTTTTGTATAATTTTCCCCTCACTTCGTGAGTACTTCATTTAATATATATGGCTTAGAGGCTTCTGTCAAATCCCTTTTACGTTTTTATCCTGTTTTTCGAATATTTAAAAAAGTTCTTTTCTTTTCATGTCCTAATACTGTTTCTACACAGTAATGAAATTGTTACTTATCCTTTAATCATATGAATGAGCTGCCGAAATTTTGTTTAACTCAAAAATGTTCGTCAAGACTATCCAAATTATTATCCATCTAAACAGTTACGACTGATTTATTTTTATTGACAAGGGCTGCTTAAGTATGATTAATTATAAAATTGCTTATATGACCTATAATAAAACAGACTGTGATTGAATAAACTGCTTTTAAAGAGATCCATTTTTTAAAAAAAATTCAAAGAAAGGAGGAAAAATGCAACCATTGAAGAAGAGTTTACCTGTACTCGTAATTTCTCTTATTTTGGTTTTTGGAATTATCGCTATTAAGGCAAATGCCGCATCAGGAGGTGATAATAAGTCCTCAATCATTCTATTTGGAAGTAATAATTTTAAAAAAAAGGTTACAAAAATTACAGTTCAACCTGCAAAAGAAATGCGTATCGATTTGATTGGATGTAATAATGCTGTTCAATCAATCAAAGTCGGAAAAAACTTCTCTTATATACGATTATATGCTGACTTTGGATGCAAAGGAAACTACTTAGAGATCGCTGGTGGAGAAAAAAGAAAATCCCTCGGTTCATTTAATAAATTAACTTCCTCAATTCATATTCAACCCAGTAAATAGCCTCGATTCAAAAATAAACACTTTCGTTCATAGTTCCAAAAGGAGACAATTTGAACCTCAGTAAATATATAATGATATATTTTGAGGATTAAATTCAGTGCCTGATACATAAATTGGACAAATAAGCCAATTACGGCTTGACACGTGCTAAGGAGGTTTTCTTATGAAAATTTTTTGGAAAAAGCGCAATACACAATCAAAAGGAATAGTGAGCTCAAATCTCATACTTATCTGGTTTTTCTTGGGGTTCTTGACCTTCCAAACGGATACTGCTCAGGCAGCGTGTGATCCACAGTTTATACAGGTTAATCAAAATGGTTTTGGAAGCCAATTTAATAGGTATTGCTGGAGTATGAAAGTCTGGAACGGTCACCTGTATGTCGGCACGAGAAACATGAAAAAAGGAGGTGAGATATGGCGTTATGACGGTACAGAATGGCAGAACGTAGTATCCGCTGGTTTCACCTCAAAGGAAAGCGAGGGCTTTCGAAATTTGGAGATATTAAACAACGTGATATACGCAGGTTCGATGAACCTTTATTCCGGTGCTGAGCTCTTGCGCAGCCATGATGGTACGAATTGGGAAATCGTGATGGACGATGGATTTGGTGTACCACAAAATGATTCTATTCGTGGAATGCAAACCTTTGCTGGTTTTCTTTATATTGGTCTTCAGAATCAAGGTACTGGTTCTGGACAGCTTTACCGCACCGAAGATGGTACGACATTTATCCCTGTCAGTCTCGATGGATTCGGAGATCGGGATAATAACTCCATGCATACAATGGAGGTATTCAATAGTCAGTTGTATGTTGGTACAAGGAATCGCAATGCAGGCCTGCAGATCTGGCGTACAATGGATGGCTCAAACTTTGAAATGGTCGTCGGCCCGGGTGCTGCTACCCCAGAAGGCTTTGGGAGCAAACGTGGAAATCGTTCAGCAATGGATATGCACGTATTCAACGGCCAGATGTATGTAGGTGTATCTAATCCTACAAGAGGATTCAGCGTGTGGCGGACATCAGACGGGCTTACCTACGAACAAGTGATATCCAACGGATTCGGTGTGTTCGGCAATTCGTTTGCCTGGCGCTTCGCGACATATGAAAACCAGGTATGGCTCGGTACTTACAATTATCTAAACGCTTTCTTCATAAACAGAGGTGCCTCCCTGTGGCGTAGCTCTACTGGAAATGTCGATGACTGGAAGGAGCTGGTTGGCAAAGATGGCATCTATTTTGGATACGGCTTTGACAACGATTGCGTCTGGGGGATACGGGCATTTGAAATATTCCAAGGCAAGCTATATATCGGGACGGGCAACAGGGACTGGTGTCTGAACCTAGATGAGGCCGGTGCCGAGGTATGGGAATGGCCTGGCGAGGTCTGTGACGAATAAGCTAATATATAGACAATGTGCGTAAGCCTGCTATTGCATAATTTCATAGACATTGCACCACAGCTCGGCTGCTGGAGTTGATGCAGAACTAAAAGGTTATTTAGTGAAAAATTCACCCCCCCTTGCGCATCAATCCGCTTCTTATGAATCACATTTCAGCTGATAACTGAAAAGCAGTCTATCTGCCCACTTTCATAATTTATTTTCAAAATGTATGTAGAGATCTTGACCACTTCACCTTTAATTTACGCTTGTAAAATGGAATAAACGCCTACTCATCATACCTAGGGTTTAAATTACTTGACCATCTCCATTGATATTTGGATTCATTCGCTATGACTTCAGGATATTTCGTAACCTCGTGTTGAAAATGAACACCTTTTCCCTTTAAGGCATAATCGTATCCGTCATTTGGATCATTAATTTCAAACGTAAAATCGATTAATGCATCTAAGGGTGTTAAAATAGCCAAACGGTCCAACTCATTTACCCTACGATCTGAGGGCACTGAATGTTCAGCGCTAAAGAAGCCTTTCTCAACATTATAATACGCCTTCCTTGAATACGGAGTTCCAATATTTTCAAAAACATCAATCGCCATGCGATGATCGCAAATCGAATCTTCATCGTATACCTGTATAATTATGTTGGCATCTTCTGGAAAAGCGTCCATTTCCTTATCAGTCATGTCATGAACATACCAGGGGGCCATCAAAAACAAGAATGCTCCCTGTCTTCCCCAGCCTTCTTCTACCAGACCTTTCCAGGCAATAGCCGGTATGGCGCCTGCTCCAAAAGAATGCCCTAAAAAGCCGACTCTTTTTAAGTCGAAACGCGTTGCATAACGGTCAGTAGCTTCTATAAACCCATCCCAAAGAATATCATAGCGTTCTGAAACCCTGGTTGTTATCCCTATGGAAGGATATGGAGTATACACCACAGCAAATCCCTTTGAAACCAAATGAGTAATCAATGTTTTATAGCCCTTCCAATTTGTGCAGCCAAAACCATGCAAAAAAAACAATACAGGTACAGGCTCGGTAAGTTCTGCAGGGAAAAAGACGGATACCTTTTCTCCAGTTCTCCACTCTGGATTTTTAAAAGTCTCTTCAACCATTGTGTAAGGCCCTGGTTCCCCATATTCAAAACTCACGGTTGCATTACTGAGATTTTGCCAATAGTATAGTGTATTAGCAACCAATGTTCCAAATACAAAAGATATCGTAAAAAATCCAATATAAAATGCTTTCATAAAAATAGCCTCCCTGTTCTTTAATAGATTGATTATACCTCTATTGAGGTCCAACTAGTGTCATTTCAAGTGTTAATTAACGGATAAAAACGCGCCAGTTTGATTCTGGCATCATCTGTAGTAAATTGCCAATTCACAGTCGATTTATTTTTATCGTGGTAATCCTGCC
>JAXHVA010000185.1:0-5947 GCA_034189035.1 Thermodesulfobacteriota bacterium | reverse complement strand
AAAAGAGTGAGAAAACTGCGAATCAAAATTCAAAACGAATTCCATAATCTCCAGACTAATTCAGATACCTCAAAAAAAATCAAGCAGGTGTATTCCTGGTACCCATATGAAAATACCTAACGAGAAATTACTAATAATTTATATAAATATACAATTTTATGTGTGGCTCTTTTGTTAATCATTACCGAAATGTGGAGGCTGAAAAAAATAACAGGCAACATACTGGTATCCATAGATACAGAAGACTTGTAGACATGCTTGGAATCCTCATTGACTGAATTTGTATTTTTCAAAAAAGAAAACCTGTATGTCCTCTTTTTTGGTAGTGTACAATATTTTATGTAAATTTTGAGGGAATAGAAAAAAAATTCTTTTCCTATAAAAAGGGAATTAGCATTACAGTGACATATTTTTAAACAGTTTATCGGCTGTTTGTAGGAGTTTTTTTCTGTGGGATCTATATGCCATATAATTTCACCGTATGTAATACCGTATGATTTTAAGTGCTTGTGCATGCTTAACTGTAGAAATTAGTAGCACCGTTGAAATTACCCTTTACGCCTTTGGTAAGGTGAGTGTAGGATTTTTTAGGTTTTTAGGCGCAAGCGAAGGAAAAATAGAGAACAAGCATCACGTAGGTTATATGTCAATGCCATGCTTGCCATGAACAATGTTCATAATCACCCATTTTTAGATTGCTTTTTCCTTCTTCAGAACATTGTCTTATAGGCCACTGCATTGTTGATGCTTCACATAATTCTGAAAATGGGATGTTTCCCGGTGCATTGGAAATGGCGTATTTCACCTGGCCGTCTGATGTACGGTGGATGAATAACCAAGAGGGAGTTTCTTCAGGAAGGTCACCTCGTGCTATGTAAAATCTAAGCGGCTTTACATCAGCTATAATAAGCCCTTTTGTACCTTCAGACAGGATTAAAGGAGTCCATTGTATGTCTTCAGACTGTGCGATCTTCAATACAGATTTTAACCGGGTTGGCCGGGCAGCACTTTTTCTTTTTCGAGTTTTGGGCTCGGCCCGTTATAAGGCTGCAGACCAACTCTGGGTTTCCAGGAAAGACTTTAGTGTTGGAACGTATGGCAGCAATGTACACAAGGCACAAGCGTTAATGCTTAGTTCTCCAAAACAATCATGAAATTCTCTGTGAAAATTGACCAGTTCATCGGACATATCTCCCATATCTTTTTCTGTGAGATCAATCCATGCTTTAATATCCCTCAGGATTTGGTCTTTATGTAGGTTTATAAAAGCTTATCTACTAGAATTTCTAGGGAAGAGTTCTTGCAGTGAGCTGTATTCATCTTCTCTGATGAATACAGCCCATTGTCTCATTGCCCATAAAACCGATCTCTTATCTGTCATATCATTGTGGAAGAGTAGGTGATTACAATCAGCGCCCAACATAGAGATTGGGGAAAATGCCAATTATGGATGGTCACCGGTTTATTATTCGCAAAGGTCAGCTACTTACGATCCTGTACCAAAGAGCCCAATCTCCTACATCCTCCCTGTCGAGATACTCATCACTCGGATGGTAATGACCGTACCATGAATCGGGATCACCGGAAAATGCTCTGTAATATCTATTCAATTCATCGTCGGGGTCAAAGCAATCGATCTCTTTACCTGAAATAATGAGAGAGAGAACGATTTTTTACGATCCCATCAAAGAGGGTGCCCCCCAGTCTGATCTCGTTTTCGCCGGGTTTATCGCTAATATGGTAGACACCTTTGCCTGGCAAAAGGGTTACCTGCTTTCTTGAATCATCGTTGTCCGGAATGGCTATGGAGAAGAAAGTCAGTTCTCCCTTACCTTTGATACATGGATCACGATCATTCATAATGCGTATCTTATCGAGTATCACCTTCAGGTGTTTACCTGCTGGAGTGACCTCTTCAGTAAGGTAAAGATCTAAATCTTCCTCTTTTCCATTGAGGAGTAAAACCATCTGTTCCCTGGAACGCCAGTTTTCAGCCTCAGCATGTATGTAGTAGATATCCGGATTGATATCCGTAAAAGCATAGTTGCCTGATTTGTCTGTTAAAACAGCACCCCCTTGAAGTTCATTGACGGTTCGTATATAAATTTTAGCTCCGCGAACCGGATTGTTTTTCCTATCCAGAACAGCTCCTTTTAGAGTAGAATTTCCCTTCTTTATAGTTACCGTGAAACCGGCCTTCATCTTTACATGCAAAAGAATATCCTTTTTTTCACCGGCCTTAAGCATGAATGGGATGTGCATAACCGGCTGATCTACTACAACAAGGGGGATCTGTTCTGACCGGTCTTTTGTGACTATTTCAAACCAGTTCAGCTCAATTGCATCTTTATAGCCTTGATATCCTTCAGGAAACACAAGAATGAATCTGCGAGGAAAATCGAATCGGTTTTGAATACCGTAAATATGTTCCTTGAAACCCTGTAAATTAGGGAATGGCAGTGGTGGTGGAGGGAGAGGAACTATGGTCATTTCATCCGTGTTTCTCTGTCCCTCAAAGTCATTGGCTATAACAGCCCACGCAAAATCCACATCAGTGCAAAGGAGTTTTGCCTCTGCTTTCACGCATTCATGGGTAGTTCCTATGGTGAAGGGGGTATTCCACTCATATGTATCTTTGATATCATCAGGAGTATCAATATCGGTAATATCTATTGGGAGCAAGAGGGTCGCTGCCGGAGTTTTATCGCAAGCAGTATGCTGTTCATTGATTACGCCCATACCGGATTTGAATAACTCTACACCGAGGGAATAGCCTCGTACCTGATGTGTGCCGATATTACGAACATCTATGTTGATCGTATTATTGTAAGGAGGAGAAGCTCCTATAGGATCAGGGATATAAAGGTCGCAAGGGGGTAAATAAGAATGGTTTGGGTAAGTTAGTTAGATGTCGGGACTTTCCCACCAATTCGGTGGTGTGCTATCGTGAATAAAAAATTCCGGCAATCCCGGATACTTTGCCCCTCCGGATTCTTTGTAATCAGGTGTTGATAATGGACCGAACCCCATTGCATCGTGAATCTGTTTTCCAAACTCCATGGCTTCTTGCAAAGAAAAGAGAAGATTTGAAGACTCCAAAATCGAGCCTAGCTCATCGGCGTATTTTCCGACATCAGGCGTTCCGGCAGGTAGGGATTCAAGCTTGAGACCTCTAGTCCAGCCGTGCGTGAAAAAGCTGCCCAGGGTGTTGTTGCCGTAACTGTCTTGGGTATCTCTGCACGAATGCGTAAAGCTCCACTGGCTTAGTGTGGAGGTGGATAATGCTGATATAAATCCGCCGGAAAAGGATTGCTGGCAATGACATTTACATGGCAGTTGCTGAATGTGTTGAGGCGGGCTGTAAGCCATGCAGGGTCAATATTGGCAGTGCCGGGGCCGTCATCAATCACCAACTTTGAGCCCGATGCATCACTAATACCGCCGCCGGTAAAGTACAGCAGGGCAATTGTTTCCCATGTGCCCGGCGGAAGTTTCGGTCCTGTAGCCGGCCCGGAAGCCATTCCAGCGAAACTCTCCAGGGCCACTCGCAACTCACCCGCGTTGCTGATGTTTATTACCGTGGCTCCGGGAACACTCGGTGCTGCTGTCGCTGATCCGAGAACCACATGGATATTACTCGCAGGATAGTTGTAGTACTCTGTGAGGACTTGAAAGACATTTTCCAGGTCTTTTATGAACCGGTCTATTGCAGTGGGACCTGTAAAAAGAAAGGCTTATTTGTCTTGAGAACGATATGTGATTGCCATTGTTACTGACCTCCTTTGTTATCTCTTAATAATGATGTGCCGGGATATATGATGAGAACCGAAAAGTCTGCTCCACCCGTTGACGGTTCTGACGGAACATCCCAAACTTACCTCAGCTGCATACTGTGCACACGGAGAGGCCGGGTCTCCCATTGGCTCAGGGGGCCACAGCCGTCATCATTGTAAGGAACTAGGACAGACTCGAAGTTTTGCACACTATACATCGGTGAAGAGCGGAGAGTGGGCGCGTATTCTCCATTTATATCGTTATACCCCAAACCAATCCCAAAGGCTGGATTTGCAGGATCATTTCCCTGACCTTTTAATGTTATTCGGGTAGAAAGCGGTGCACCTGCCACCTGCCTGGGGGTGAATTCCACCCACAATTCATACCTATTCAGATGCGAATGGGTTTTGCCAGTATCATCCTCTACACTATACCTTACGAGGATGGACTCATTGCTGTTTACTTGACCGGGGGGGGTTACGGGCATCTGACTGCATGGATCGAAGGGTGCAACTGCGCCCATGGTCTCAGGGCTGAAGATTGCAAAACCCGTGCGCCAATCGAACAATTTCGGTTTTGGACGTTGGTTGTCGATGCGCAACGGCAGATGATCATTAATGGAAGATGCCATAGCCAGCTTTTTCAGTTCCGGATTTGTATCTGTTCCTCCGGTCTTTTCATAGACCTCAAGAGTCAGTATGATCAGATCATTGGAAGCAGCCGCAGAGCTCCAGATGGCTATCATATCCCAGAACGGCCAGTATTCCGTTGTAAGATCAGGCAGTCCCGGTCTTTTGTAGACCATGACAGAGCTTCCAACAGGACCAGGGTCATTAGGCACCTCAACTGCAGTAATGGTGCCGTTGAAGGGGCCGAGATTCAGGGTTTCCCACTTGCCTTTTGGAAGGGCAGGGGTGGGAAGGATGTAGCGCTTGTTAAAAAGAGGACTGAGAATCTGAAGTTCATCTGTTAATTGTGTGCGGTCAAAAGGATTCATAGGATTACCGGCGTATTCCCAGAAACTTACTGTGTAGTAAAGGTTGCTGGAGAGCGGTGGGGTGAGAAAGTCTGTGCCGAAGTGTCCGCCGATCTGTAGAGTACCGCCAAAGGGAGCATCGACTATGTTCGGGAAAAAGGATGGTTCCGGTGGTGTTATTGTCCATTCATTTGAGGAGGTCATATACATAGGTTTACCGATATATTCGGGCCTTGAGTCACCCAACTCCCCGACATCCTGGCGGATTGCCCTGCCCACGCGCAAGAAGTGAAACTCTTTGCCGGGAAACGCAGAAGCAGGGAAAACAATTCCGGCTAAAAGAGTCGCTTGTTCATTTCCTTCTCGGATCAGTACTAAACTGGCTGGGCTTGTGCTGAGCGGCACATGTACGCGTTCCGAGTGAGATGAAATCCAGTCCTGATCGATAGCCTCTCTTTCATCATAGATGTTTATAAACTGAGTCCCTTCCGATGTCCCACTTGTAAAGACCTCCGCTTCGACAGAGATTCGAAAGACAAGATTGGGCAGACTATTGGGGTTTGTAATTTCAACAGTTGTATACGGGGGGCTGCCGGGGATGACCATCTGTACTTCTACTGGGACTGACAAATTAATAAACGAAAAATCCCCTGTTATGCTTGTCCTTGCTGCTGCCTGATTCAGGCGCTCAAATTGGGGATTCCTATCTCCATCGAACGAGAAACGATAGACATCCACAAGGAGGCCTTTGAGCGGAACAGGGGGGAGCGCCACTTCCAATAGCCACCATTATGCTGCCATTGAAAGTAAATTGTCTTATTGCCGATGACCACATAGTGATTGCTCCTTTCTGATTTTTTCATATATGATTTTTAGGGTATAATAGGGCTGATTTGATATTATGCGTTTCATTCCAACAGTAGATACCTATCTTCTCTGGCTTTTTTTCACTCCTCTAAAATGATCGCCCTGTAAGGATTGCCTTAGAGTGAAACCACGCGTTTCCACATTTCGGCTGCTCGCAATTATTGGGCGTCTTGCAAAGTTTGTTTTTACAGTTAGATTCCAGGTGATACTGGGGTCACCCATTAAAGGGCTTGTCAAGAGAAAAAACACTTCTCCATCCGAAAAAAATGCATTTTTTTTACATGACTAACAAGACGCACACCAGTACAGAATCGTTTTCTTCCCGTTCCG
>JAXHVA010000184.1:0-5975 GCA_034189035.1 Thermodesulfobacteriota bacterium | reverse complement strand
CCTTTACCTGGAAAGGCTTCTTCCGGATCAGCTTTCTTTTCCCTTATCCAGCGCGCCAACGTACCCCTGCTGATATCCAGGCTACGCTCCACCTCTGAGACCTTGCGTCCCTCCTCGTTGATGAGGCGGATCGCTTCTAATTTTAATGTTGAATCATATTTCTTCCTCTTTTTACTCATGGATCACTCCTTTCCCTCTTTTATTTAACTTGAGGCTCTTATGAGTGTCCACTAAAACGGGGTATGAATATAAAAGACGATACTGTCAGGATTCACCTGGGCAGCTTTGATGCAGATTTTGTTGCTACTGTCTTTGATCCAACATACAAAAAACTTTTTTCCTCCTGCCAAGTATCAAATTGCCTGTGGCATTGGTATCTTCGATCCATAAATCCACTTAGGCCGGGGGAGAGTAGCCGGCTTACAAAGGGGCGTTCAGCTCCCTTACCATCAGTGATGGAATATCTTTTTGGAATATTCCTGTTTAAGTCAAAGCCGATATAAACTTTGGCTTTCTTAGAACCTTTTCTATAGTCGGCCCAGTACATTGAGAGATCTCCATCAATCAATGAGCCGTCAATGCCGACTGGGTCTCAAAGTGTAGAGTGATTCTTCGGCAGGACTTCACTTGCTTGATCTTGAAGTTTCTGGAATATATAGGCGAACTGCTCAAGACCTCGGGTGTTAATAGCCTCTGTAAAGCTGCTTTTTTTTAAGCCTTCTTTCGGAGCGATATTGTCACGGGTAAAATCATCTTCTTCGAGGACTTGGAGGAGGTGTTGTGCTGATGAGTCTTCTTCAAGGTGGAAGAAGACCAATGATTTGAGTTCATCTTTGAAGGTCATCTGTAAAGGCCTGTTCCCTTTTGCTTTGGGTAGGGGCATTTCAATCATAGCCTCATAAGCAGGTTGAATGGACGGATCAAAACGCAGTGTACGTTTTCTGTCATAAGGATAATATGTTTTCGGTATTGTTCGTAACTCCTTAAAACAATTAGTCATTAGAATCCATTCCGCTCAGTACATTACTTAATAAATATGTTAAGTAAAATATTGACGTATTCTGTTTTTTTGACCTTTTTTGATGTATAAATGCAATTTTTTAACCGGAACTTACTGATAATTTATATAAATAAAATGTAAAATAGTTGTTGACACTGTAACTGACTCGAAATTTTATATAGGCCTTCTTGTCAGCTGATTTTTAGTGTTGTGTTTATAATATTTATAATAAGGATTAATTATGAATTTTTTAATGGACCACATCTTTTTGAATGTTAAAGATGTTGAAAAAATGATCGTTTTTTATTCAAAAATACTTATGATGCCACCAGAGCGCCTCGATGAATACCATTCAGGAGAGGTACCATTTCCCTCAGTGCGGATGAATACAGATACCATTATCGACCTGTTTCCTAAAAATATATGGCAGGCAGATGCCCCGGCTGGAAAAGCATATGGAAAATTAAACCATTTCTGTATTGCCTTGAGCAAGAGGATGTGGCATGATCTTTTCAAGCGACTTGAGGATAACAACGTCACTATCAAAGAAGGACCTGTTCAGCGCTGGGGCGCACACGGTACTGGAACGTCGATCTATTTTAAGGACCCTGAAGGCAACCTCGTCGAAGCACGATATTACGAGGACAAAAATAATTCTGAGCAATGCCTGCTTGGTACTTAAGCAACAAACAACCTTTGAGGTGACCAAAGAGAGGATCAAGGCACACGAGATTTGTGAAGATGGTATTTTTTTGGTATCAACTGTACACTCTTACATATATGTTGGTTACTGAGTAATCCAGACTTGGATAGAACAGAAGGCTTCCTTCAGTGGGGGCAATGCAGACTTGCAGTTGAAACAGATTTTCTGTGCGCATTTCTTGTGCGATATAGGGTGAGATTTCGGAATTTTTCACAAAGAGAGGTATTCTTTAATACTGGAGAGTTGGAGAAGGCTCCGTATAAAGCGAATGATGTATTTCGTTGCCTTATCTAATAAAGACTTTATTCCAATTGAAAAGCATTTCCCCTGAGAAGGTTTTTATAAATCCTGGGCCGTCATTAAAGCTTGATTACACCTTTTTATTTACATAGCACTAATCTAATACAAATTACCAGAGTTTAACAAGATTTTTTTGCATGTCCCGATTGAAGCGAGTATCAGACTTTCTTGGTCTACATCAAAGTACGGTTGGTATGCTGTGTATGGTCATTCTTGTGGGTATGGGCGAAAAGATGGCGGAGAGGTTCCTGCCGATCTATCTCATAGCCTTGGGTGGCGGGGCTTTTTCTATCGGGTTGCTCAACGGTCTCGATAATTTGCTATCTGCCCTCTACTCATTCCCAGGGGGGTATCTGTCCGACCACCTGGGGACTAAACGGGCATTATTCGTTTTCAATATAGTCGCCATGGGCGGATTCCTCATAGTAATATTGATCTCTTCATGGCAGGCTGTCCTGGTGGGTGCAGTCTTTTTCCTGTCGTGGACAGCCATCTCTCTACCGGCAACCATGAGCCTTGTAGCGAGTGTTCTGCCTGAAAACAAACGAACCATGGGGGTTTCCATGCACTCTCTAGTTCGACGTATTCCAATGGCACTTGGTCCGATTTTGGGCGGCGTGTGCATTGCTATCTGGGGGGAGGTCAATGGAGTGCGATTGGCCTTTGTTGCTGCTCTTTTTTTATCCTTTGTAGCGATAGTTCTGCAACAAATCCTCATTGAAGAGGATTCACAAGGAGCATCAAGTGACGGACAGATTCCCAGACCGGAAAAGAATCCATTTGCCCTTTTCCGTGAAATGTGTCCACCCCTTAAAAGATTGCTTGTTTCCGATATCCTGATTCGTTTCTGTGAACAGATTCCTTATGCATTCGTTGTCGTTTGGTGTATGAAGGTAATTGAAGCACCGGTTAGTGCTTTCCAATTTGGTATCCTGACCGGAATTGAAATGACAACAGCTCTTTTGATCTATATCCCTGTTGCGTATTTCGCAGATCGAAGCGGCAAGAAACCCTTTATTGTAACAACATTCGTTTTTTTCACATTCTTTCCACTGGTGCTTCTCTTTACCAAATCCTT
Source organism: Thermodesulfobacteriota bacterium (assembly GCA_034189035.1). Lineage (GTDB taxonomy): Bacteria > Desulfobacterota > UBA8473 > UBA8473 > UBA8473 > JAUXFK01. The sequence continues at coordinate 2,894 of JAXHVA010000184.1, read as the reverse complement.
TGGTTGGCTCGCTCTTGCATTCATATTGCGGGGACTTAAGGAGTTTGGGGAGCCCACACGAAAAGCCTTCATCATGGACCTGGCGCCAGTAGACAGAAAAGCAGCCATGTTCGGCCTTTACTACCTTCTGCGTGATCTGATCGTTTCAATAGCGGCCTTTGGTGGTGCTTTCCTATGGCAGATAAGTCCAAATGTAAACTTCTTGACTGCATTCTCATTCGGTATTTTGGGCACACTTGGCTTTGCCCTGTGGGGAAGAGATGCCACAGAAAACTCACCTCCATGAAAGAGATGTAACTAAACTGTTACAAATAATCTAATCCAACCGATAAGTCTATTTAAAGGAGAATAAAAAAAATGAACAAACACGGCTGTGATAATTGTGGATTTAGAGCAAAATATGACAACAATTCCAAGTCATTACTGGGTAGGTTATGGAGATGGCACGCTCTACTGTGTCCAGGATGGAAAAAGCATATGAAATCTCTTCCAGATGATGAAAGAATCCGATTGGCTGAAAAATACAGGATGAAGAAATATATATAACTTTGAATACGGATTTTAAAACCGTACACTTGCCTTTTATTCTTATACTTGTTTTGCCTATTACAATTGTTTTCTAAAGAATACGAGTGGGACTCTTAGTGGATTAAAAGCGAAGAAGAAGGCCCTCAAGAAAACTTGAAAGAAAGGAGATACGAATGAGCACCTCGCAGATGAGTCCTGAATGGAAGAGAAAGTTGGAAACCCTGGAAAAACTCATGAAGACCAAAAAGAAATACCCATCATTATTGTCAGGAGACTGTTTGAGCTGATGGATTTGACTGCACTCCCCGAAGACATTGATTTTCTTTTAAAGTTGGGCGCCAAGCCGCACACCACTGCACCGGCAGTTGCCAAGACGAGCATACCCGAACAACATGCCTACGGATACCTGCAAGGCCTGGTTAAGAAAGGATGGATATAGCGGTATAGGTTTGAAAACGGAGATCAAGGCTATGAATTGATGCCGATTCTTGTAGGTCGGTTAGAACTCCAACTCTGCTCCGGAAAAGAGACCGACCTGGAAAAGGCTTTTGCGAAAAAGACAGATGAACTCTTCAACTCGATGAAAAAGCTGATTTATTTTCATTATGCAATCTATTAAATCTTCTGACATCCGTAACCGGTAAGCCATATCAGTCCATTGGCGCCATACACCCTCCGGATGATCCACAAAAGGATAAAAAATTATGTCTATCAACCTTTTTACCTTCTACTTTCAGCGTTATTAATCTTGCCGAAATAAAGGATACGGAAGAATGTATTTACTGCAGCAAATGTGAAAAACACTGTCCCACAAACGCCATTGTATTAAAGGAGAACAAGACGGTCATTGTCACAAAAAGTATTGGGTTAGGCCAGTGCGCGCTTCAGTGCCCTACTAATTCTATCAAACTTATCCCCAAGCGCCGCGATGTTTTAGCGCCAGTACCGAAAGTTCAGATGCCCGTATTCAATAGCTGGAAATAGAAATTGCAAACGTATCTTTATAAAGAAGGAGAATAACTTGAAGAAGAATCAACTCAAGTACATAATCGACATCTCTCTTTTTATCAACATGTGCTCAATAGCGGTTATAGGGCTCTTATTGGGATTTATCCTTACAAAAGGAAGGGTAGGGGGCTCTCAAAAGTATTTTCTTGGCCTCCATCGACATGAATGGGGCGATATCCATCTTTACCTGTCATTTCTATTTCTGATCCTTATGGTCTTTCATATCTGTTTTAATTGGACATGGATCATTCAGTCTACAAAACGTTACTTCAAAAATCACTGGAAGACTTTCCTTTTGTTTGTTTCCTTTGCTTGGATCATTGTATTATTCATCGGATGGATCGCTGTAAGAGTTTAAAACTAAAGCTTCTCTAATTTTATCTTGAATTAATCTGTCGTATCATTTTAGCGCCATGAAATAGGAAGCTATCATCAAGCTTCAACGACAATGAGATATGCTTTTTAAATTTTGGTGATAGACACGTTAAGATCACTATCCTGTAAATATACCTCTAAGGATCACTCCATTAGCTGTAAGTAATCGAAGCGTTAGAGGTTGAGAGCTCTTAACCCCTTGCTGATCCTTCAGCTGCTCTGGTTATCATGGTCTTGAATGACCTCAGGTTTTGGAAGAGAAGAATCAGCAAACTTTATACCGTCAAGACGGGGAATTGCGTTCAATTTTGTCGCGGTAATCCTGCCAGGCGGCAGTTTCTCTCCGGACGTCTTCTATTTTATCAATCCTCCTGTTCAGGCACTGCCCCGTGAGCGCATTCAGCTCTATTTCTGACATATTAAGCCAGCTCTCATGCTTAGGGGGTAATACAAATTCGAATCTGTCCCAAAGCTGCTTTGCCTTGACGGGATAGAAGGTCTTGTAAACTGAGCCCGGAGTATGTGTATTGAGATTATCCATGACTAAGGTGATTTTTTCAGCATCGTTGTATAGAGTGGCTATATCCTCAAGAAAGTGTGCCCAATCCACCTTGGGTTCCTTTTCTGTTATTTTGACAAGTCGCTTCCCGGCCAATAGCTCACTGGCCATAAAAATATTGCACACACCGTTATGTTTATATAATCATAATCATATTTGATAAATTCCCCTGGTCCTGCAGCAATTGGAGTTTCCGCCTCCCCCCCTATAAGCTGCTTGGGAGATTCATCCATACAGACAACAGAAAACTTTGGGTCATAGGGACGCTTGTAGACATCCAAAACCCTTTCCATGCAGGCTAAAAATTCAATGCGATAAGGTGGGCTTCAAAGTCACCGTCAGCTTTTTTAGCATATATACGGCTACCTTTCTTCCCGTTCAGGGTGAGGTCCATCCCGCACTCAATAAATCGCTTTTTTACACG
>JAXHVA010000183.1:0-6069 GCA_034189035.1 Thermodesulfobacteriota bacterium | reverse complement strand
TGGGCATTTCAATACGTCACAGTCTGATGATTTCCGAGCTTATTGCTATGGGTTCGCCTTTACGCGAGGCTATTATCTATAGCCTTCAGATATCATTGGATGTATTGGAGTCATTGCTTCTCTCTATACATGGAGAGAAGACTGGGGACACAGAGGTGGAAGATCGTAGATATGTTCGATATCTACCACCAGAAGGAGATTAACATCCATGAGCCTCAATACATTAGACAGCACATCAATAATCGAAAGAAAGATATCTCCAGCTAAACATACGAAGATATACTCCAGGTATTGGCGGAAGAATATCTCCAATCATGAGGCTACAGAGATGGCCGCAGTTTTAGCTGCCATGCGAAAGGTAGCCAGTCATATTGGGAATAATGTCAAACCGCTTTACTGGAGAGGCATGTACTGTCCTTCGGATGATGCCATCTTTCTTGATCCTGATGGAATCAAAGGGATTTATCCTGTCCCTTACCGAAAAATAGATCTCCTAGTGGGCCAGGTAGTCAGGGATTCCTTTCTTTGCCTTGAATGGAACGAATGGGTAAAAGAAGAGGTAAAAAAACGCTCTTCCTCTATGGATAGAGAACTGGATAAATATCTCGATTATCTCTTAGTTGCTGCTGAAGAGATCTATATAGATGAACTGGTACGATCGGGTGTATGGTCACTTTACTTGTCAAAGTACTTTAAATTCCAAGCCCGTACAAAAGGGAAGAGAGACCCTTCCCTACCACCGGTACCATCAAGCTTGGCAAGTATCTGGAGAAAAACCGTATTTCTTCAATTCTTACCTGATAATTTGCACCATTACTATGATGACCTGATGGGAATCCTCCTAGATTCTACTGTAGCGATTAAAGGAGTAAAGTTGCTTCCAACTGTTGTTAAGAGAAGAGAGCATAGGGTAGATATATATCTTGAGATGTGGAATAGTGTCTGTCAGGTCATTTCACAATGGGAAAGATTCGAATCTCCTGCTGATGGGGTGAGTATACAGGATGAATCAGGTCAAAAAGTAAGGTTGGAAGAACCAAGGGATGATGCTGAGGATGATCCTTCATCAGAAGAGGAAAGTTCAGATTCTTCAAAAGAACTGAAACAAGAACTCGCTGAAGAGATCAGTTCCATGCTCGATGAAGGGAAGAAGGATTTAACCAAAAGCATAGGGGCCGTACTTCAAGATCATGATGCAAAGCCGATGACAACAGTCTTTTCCCAAGGAGTTGCAGAGTGTATTGCAAACGTTGATCACAGCCAGGTGAAGCGATTAAAAAAGATATTTGAAAAACATGAAGTTATGATAAAGAAGTCCAGAAAAAGGCGTGTAAAAAGAGGCCTTGACATGGGTGATATGGATGTTCGAAGACTCTATCGGGTTCCCTTTTGTGAAAATATTTTTAAAAGGAAGGAGATTAGGCAAGACGATCTCTCATGGAATATTGCTATTGTTGCAGATGCATCTGCGTCTATGGGAAGAAGAATTGGAATAAGCAGAACATTCGCCAGCTCCTGGTTGATGGCGGAACAGACATTCGTCTCTCTAGCCGAAGCAGCAAAAGGATTTAGTAATCACCTGGAGGTTTACGGTTATTTTGAACTGAATGGACAGTGTGAGGTCGTAAAGTTATTTCATAAAAGTAAACTGTTTACATTGTATCCAGTTGGTCAGACCCCATCGGGACAGGCTATTATGACCGTAGCCATGATTATAAAAAAAACGCGCAGCAATAAAAAGTTGATTATTCATATAACCGATGGTGAAACAAATTGTGGGCTTGATGTTGCCTATGCAATTGAATACTGCCAAAACAACAGGATTGATCTCATCACAATTGGATGCGGGTATAACAAAAAGACGCAGAATATTTTAAAAGAGCAATACACAACAGGGCTTTATCTGATGGATAACATCGATCGTTTACCAGAAGGTCTGGAATTTTTGTTTCGAGAAAAACTTTTGAAGTATGATAATCAATGTTTCGATACACGTCTAAGAAGGATCGCAGATGGAGAAATGGATTTGCGGTAGAGTAGAATGCGTATTACAGTATTTGTATTAACAGAATTCTATTTTCACAAGAATTGTTATAGAACAAGATAGCTGAGGAACAGGGTTACAGTGCATGCACTCACTGAGAGATCGTTAACCGAAAGAGTACAAAGAGACACAAATGGCATCGACCTGTCAAAGAAAGAGATCCGCATACTAAATCTGTACGGAAACTGCTATTGAATGAGGATATATAATGAGCCTAAGAAAATACAGTTTTTATTATCTTTTTTTTATCATTATTAATTCAGTTGATAGGGATTTCAGGGTCATATTCGAAGGGAGCCAAGTTTGTAAAGAAGATGGGCACCAATGCACCGGATGGAATAGGCTGTCTAAACTATATAAAAAAGGATTTACAAAAGACGTTGAGAAGGTAACCAATCAAAAAGTGTGACCTTTGACTGGTATTGGAGTGCAATCATGGGAAATGATGAAGACTACATAGCGAAGATGGGGATAGACCAGCTGCAGAGTGCAGGCATGTCATCATCTGGAACGGTTATAACATGTCCTTATATAGCTGTATTTCAGTTACCATTTTTCATAGAAGGCTTTGTTGAGGTAGAATACTCAAGAAAAAAAATAATATAAGCTGTTCTTTTAGGCTGATCAGGACTTTGATAAGATCTTTTTAACAAAACTAGATAGTAATACACATGAAGACTTTGCAAAAAGCAAATTCATGGCATGGTACGGCCCAGTAGAAAATGAAATATTTAAGGCTTTTGGCACAATTTTTATACCAGTGAATAGTCCAGAAATCGCTACTCCACTAAGGTCTAGGATAAATAATGCAATGCATAACTTGCTCCACCGATATGATGGGTAGGGTCTCAGCTTTATACAAATAACGAAGGCAGTTACTCCCTATTATATTCCGCATAGCCCAGGTGCGATTATAATTTCAATGAATGCTATGAATAAGATTCCTTTGGAATACCAATGGGAAATCGACCGAATACTGACTAAATTAAGTGTGCTTTTAATTAGTTGGACATGACAGTAAAAATAAGTGCTTAAAAGCATTAATTAAATACGGAATAAAAGAGATTAATTTAGCCCTGAATGAAATTGGAGTCCTGAAGAAAAAAACTAGATGCGTCTGTGTTATGATGGCCGGAAAAGAATATACAAGAATACTTTTATATGAGATATTAAGCTATTGGAAAAAATATAGAATAGAAGCAACCACTATGTGATAAGAAAAAGACTGCTTCCCAAACAAAATATTCCTTCAATGGTCATCAAATAATTTTTTACTCACAGCTTTTATTAGATGACATACTCTTTGAGCATGAGAATGGGCTAAATGAATACGGATAGGATGACAATGCCACAGGTGTCTTAAGACGATGAACAAGTATGAATGAAGGAGGTGAGGCTAAACCAAAATTAGATCAATTTACTGAAATAAAGGACAAGGCCATTGTGGGGCAAAATGGCTGGCAAGGTATATCCTAGAGATCTCCTTTAAAAAGTGCGTTTTCTTTAAATAAATATCGTTTTGTAATATGATTGCTTTTATTTCCCCTTGATGCATCTATGTTGATCACCCAGTGGATAATGATATCTGAGGTAAATAAAATTCTCTCTTTGTAAATCGCGAGGTACTAAAAAAGAGTCCAAGGCCTTTTTAGGAAAAAAGACGTAAGAAAAGAATATTCAAGGGAGCTTTTAGTGAGATATTAATCTCGCAATTTATTATTCCCCGCGTCCCTCTTTGTTAGTGAGCACTGACTGTTTATTATAGACCAGAGAAAGGAGAGAATGAATTGATTATACGAAGACTCTATATTTTAACTCTAGTTTTTTTTGTATTGTTTATTCACTGGGCTGGAATTTCTGATGCTGGTTCGAAAAAGAGGAAGGTCATACTGAAGATGGCCACCAATGTCCCCGAGGGCACGAGCCTTTCAAGGTTCTTAAACCAGGATGTCTACAACGGTGTTTTAAGAGTGACTGACGGTGAAGTTACTATTGATTGGTATCACGGTGGGATTATGGGAGACAATAGAGATTGGATTGCAAAGATGGAGATTGATCAACTTCAAGGAGCCGGGCTTGACGGTTCTGGAGTTGACCTTGCCTTTAGAGATATGGGTATTTTGCAGCTTCCTTTTCTCTTCAAAGATTTTGACGAAGTGGCGTATATAAAAAAAAGGATACGAGGAAAAGTAGATAATGGTTTCGGAGGAAATGGATATAAGATGCTTATGATAATTGATCAGTCTTTCGATGATATCTTCTCTATAAAACGAGAGGTACGAACACCGGATGACTTTGCTAAAGTCAAATTTGTATCGTATTCTGGTATAGTGGAACGAGAGATGTTTAAAGCCCTTGGATCGAGTCCAATTCCTTTGAATGTCCCGGAAGTTGTTTCGTCTATAAGATCAGGGATATGCAACGGGCTTGCATGCCCTTCAGGCTGGTATGTGGGTAGCCAGCTTTATACACTGGGCGGATATGTAACACCTTCTAAAATGAGATATGTCCTGGGCTCTATAGTGCTATCAATAAAGTCATGGAATAGAATCCCGTTAAAACACCACGAGCCGATTGTGAAAGTAATGCGAGATTTAGAGCCAAAGGTCCGCCAGACCCTGATGGATCTTAATGAAAATAGTCTTAAGGCAATGGTGAAGTATGGACTAAACGAGGTTAAGCTTACTTCCGAAGAGCTTGACGTGTTAAAAAAAAGGACAAGGCCTGTATGGGATAAACTGGTTGGCAATGTATACCCCAGAGAACTTTTAGATGAGATTTTGGGGTATTTAGAGGAATATCGCTCCAAAAAGACAGCTTTAAATCAAAAAGAATCATCTCCTCTGTAATCAGCATTAAACCGGTGATATTCAGCAAAGGGCGGGAAAAGAGAGGCTAAAGATGATAAAAGATCAAGATAAAGATGAATTCTTGCGTATCACACAAGAAAAATACTATAAAGCAGTTGCACAGTGCAAACCCCTATTTGCCTGGTTTAGTCTTACAGATGTATGTAATCTCGATTGCAAGTACTGCTTTGCTGAGGCAAAATACCATCCTCCAGGAACCGATGACCCTATAATTCATGAGTTAAGTACAAAAGAGGTATATGATATAATCGATAATATATATGAAGCGGGAACAGAAATCGTAATGTTCGCTGGTGGAGAACCAACCCTGCGAGAAGATCTCGTTGATATAGTGAAATACACATCAAGACGCATGAGTGTTGCCATGAATTCCAATGGTTTTATCCTTGATGAGCGTCTTTGCAAGGATTTGGCATGGGCGGGGCTTTCTCAAGTAAAGGTAAGTGTGGATGGCATGTGCGAAAATCATGACTACAATAGAGGGGATGGTTCTTTTGCAAAGACAATGGATGCACTTCGAAACCTTGTAATTGCTGGTATCCCAAAGGTCATGCTCATAATGACGCTCTCTAGTTTAAATTACACTGAATTAGAAAAAATGGTAGACCTCTCCATGAGTATGGGAGTTGATTTTACAATGGTTGAATTTCTTCCCTTAGGGAAAGCTTCAGAGAGGAAAGACTGGGCATTAACAAAAGAGCAGATAGAAAAGGCGCAGCGCTATTTGGTAGATGCACAGCAACACTACGGATGGGAAAGGATAGCGTTTGAGAACCGTTACATCGTTGCAGAGGATGAATTCTGCAAAAGGGTTTGTGGCGATCCGAATATGCCCTGCGGTTTTTATGATTTTTGTGTAGGCTGTATTACCGGAATATACAGTTATTGCATAACGGCTTCCGGGAAGGTAGTAACCGGTGATATAATGACACTGGAGATAGGCGATTTAAAAAAGGAGAGATTAAAGGATATCTGGAGAAACAATGAAACGCTAAAACTCATCAGAAACAGAGAGAACTTAAAAGGAAAATGCGGGAAGTGCGATTACAGGTATATATGCGGTGGATGCAGAAGGAGAGCTTATACCTATACCAATGATATCATGGCCTCTGATCCAGGCTGTTGGAGGAATGCAGGAAAGAACTGACCTTTTCA
>JAXHVA010000182.1:0-6118 GCA_034189035.1 Thermodesulfobacteriota bacterium | reverse complement strand
ACCTTCTCTTTGATCTCTATACGAATCATCTTAAAAATATTCTCAAGCTGCTCCTGAATCTCCTTGCAAATACTCATTACCTCAGGTACACTAATTTCCTCTTTCATGGGTGCTTCTCCTTTCTTATTAAGGTTTCTGATTAAATCTCTTTTAATAGGAAAAGCACCCTCTTTTCTACACTCTCAAAATTTATACAAAATATTGTACACTACCGTATTTAGGTAACGCATGTAACATTGATGTATCTGATGCGTTTGAGTACTTCGAGATCGATCCTTATATAAAACTCATAACCCTCTATATTGAAGGAATAAACGATGTGTGAAGGTTCATCGATGTGGCACGTAGAGTTGCTAAAAAGAAGCCGATCGTTGCTTTAAAATCCAGAAGAGTCGAGTACGGTGCAATAGCCAGCAAGTCACACCGGATCATTAGCGGGTAGAGATGAGATCTACGACACTGTTTTCAACCAATGCGGAGTAATAAGGGGAGCAGACATTGAGGAACTAACTTGTCTGGCCAGGGCCTTACCCTGCTTACCGTTGATGCAGGAAAGAGGGATTTGAATAATCTCCATGAGCGCGGCTGGCGGCGTTATCGCTGCAGAGATGTTTCATCAGCATAAACTCGATGTAGCTGAGTTGTCCTCTTAGACTTTCGTACAAGTCAAACGTCTATTCCCGCCCTGGCTGGCTATAAGCAACCCTTTTGACGCATGGCTGGCCTTCCAGGTCTATGGGCGTCCATATAATGAGGTAGTAAGCAGAGCCTTCAATCTTATGCTAGCTGACAAAAACATAGATGGTATTGTCTTTATCTCAGGAATTTTCGGTAAACACAAGTCATGGGATATCTCACAACCCATTTCACAAGCCGTTGATGCGGTTAAAAACAAACCGGTTTCTGCTGCCTGTATGGAAAATATTACGATGCATAGGCAAAGTTAGAGAGAAGAAGGAAGGTTGCTGTTCTGCCCAGTTGTGAGATGTCTGTCAGGGCTCTGGCTGGTTACAGAGAATATGCCGAATTTTTGGAAAAGAATCCATAATAATAACTGTTACTCTCTATTCAATGACTCCTAGTCATAGTAAACATTCCTTTTATTTGATGATTTGTAATAGTTTAGTTTTTTAAAGTGTGGGCTTCGACTACAGTCAGATTTTTATCCGTTTAAAATCGCATCCAAATGAGGGTAAAGGAAGAACAGTATATGACCATTCAATTCAGTAGCTCCATTATGACTTATTTAGGATATACAATGTAAGGTAATCCCCTATTCTTTCATGATTCGCACTAAAACGCTCATACAGTACAGATATTTAAAAGCTAACTGTAGTCGAACTTAGTCTGCGCTTTCTGTTTCATAGGGCTATAAATAATACGATGATTTCAATCCAAAAGAACAACGATTTTTTTGTCTTGACAACTTTACCAATATATGTTTCTATAGCAGAAGAATTTATTCGTCTCCTACAAAAACACAGAGGTCTCTATGCTTAATCCAGACTCTCCTATTCCACTCTATTACCAACTCGCTGATATTATTCTTGAGGAGATACGATCCGGTAAATATCCGCCGGGATCAAAGCTTCCTTCTGAAAATGCCCTTGCAGCAACTTACGAAATCGGAAGACCCACAGTCAGACAGGCGACACAGATGCTTATCATGAAGCGTCTGGTCATTCGAAAAAGGGGATCAGGGACCTTTGTTCAGGCAGAACCTCAAGAGGTTGACCTCTTTTCACTTGCAGGAACCATCTCTGCTTTTCACAAAAAAGGGATATCCCTTGTCACACATATTATGAAAAAAACGAGCCTAATTACAGTGGATAAGGACAGTGAAAATCCTTTTTCACAGAGAAATGCATACTTTTTGTTACGTATCAGCTGTGTTGAAGAGAAGCCGATTCTCATTGAGGAACTCTATCTCAATCCCACAGTGTTTATGGGGATTGAAAAGATCGATATGACAGACAGGTCTCTGTCACAGATAGTGAATGAATACTACCATATGAAACCCATAGGAGGGAAACAGAACTTCAGGATTGGATATTTGTCCGGGCAAAGGGCATTGCACCTTGGAGTCACTCAAGACACGCCTATTCTTCTTGTAAAACGGTTTCTTGATTTTTCGCAAAAACAAAATGCAATCTTTTCAGAACTATACTGCCACACGGATCAATTTGTATTCTCTCAAACAATAGGAGGAGTTTCAGATGTTTTATCGCGGTTACTATGAAGGGTTCGGAGGGGCTTACCTCCCTGAAATCCTTACAGCCACATTCGATGAGCTTGAAGAAACCTTTTATCAGGCAAAGAATGATCCCGAGTTTTGGCGTGAATACAAAAGGGTAATGTCTACCTATTCATGCAGGCCGACGCCATTGACTTTTGCCGAAAATCTCACGCAACACTTCAATGGTGCAAAGATATTTATAAAACGGGAGGATCTCAATCATACGGGGGCCCATAAGGCAAACAATGTTATGGGACAGGGACTTCTTGTGAAGCGGATGGGAAAGACAAGGGTGATTGCAGAGACCGGGGCAGGACAGCATGGAGTTGCAACAGCCACCATGGCAGCCAAGTTCGGATTCAAGTGCACCATATACATGGGGGAGGTAGATGTAAAGCGACAGCATCCCAATGTCTTTTGGATGGAAAGACTGGGAGCTGAAGTGATCACTGTACGATATGGGACCAGAATCCTTAAGGATGCAATCAATGAAGCCTTTCGCGACTGGGTAACTAATATGGACACCACACATTATGTTCTCGGAACAGCATGCGGCCCCCATCCTTTTCCTGAAATAGTCTCTTATTTCCAATCAATCATAGGAAAAGAAGCGCGAGAACAGATGCTGGGAACAGAAGGCAGGCTCCCTAGGGGGGTATATGCCTGTGTGGGGGGTGGGTCCAATGCAATGGGAATCTTCAAGGGGTTTTTGGATGATCCGGTAGAACTTGTAGGAGTTGAAGCCGGGGGAAAGGGCCTCCAATCAGATCAACATGCTGCCCGTCTCTCTTCTTCGAATGCAAGCGTGGGGATTGCACAGGGGTACAAGACATACTTTCTTCAGGACAATGACGGTCAGATGAAACAAACCCATAGCGTGGCTGCAGGTCTCGATTATGTAGGGGTTTCTCCTATCCTCGCCTGCCTCAAGAAAACCGGACGTGTCAGATTTGAGGCAGCAACTGACAAAGAGGTGGTAGAAGCAATGTCCCTAACGATTCAGAAGGAGGGATTGATCCCTGCCCTCGAATCGGCACATGCCTTTGCCAGAGCATTCAAGGAAGCGCCTAGTATGTCAAAAAGAGATATTATCCTTATCAATCAGTCCGGAAGGGGCGACAAAGACATCTTCACAGTTGCCGATGCATTCGCTGATCCCAAGTGGAGAGAATTCATACGGAATAAGGCGGAGGAGTATAATGCTTAGAGATTTTATAAAGGAGAGACTTAAGGAAAAGGAGATTCTTTTGATGACTCATATTGTACTCGGGTATCCTTCATTTGAGGATTGTTTTGAGATCATCGAATCAATGGTCAATTCAGGTGTGGATCTGATGGAGCTCCAGATTCCTTTTTCAGAACCCATTGCAGACGGACCTGTAATCCTCCATGCAAACCAGAAATCCCTTTCACAAGGATGCACTGTGAAAAAGTGTTTTGATTTTTGCAAAAATGTTACCGAGACATTTGACATTCCATTTCTCTTTATGAGCTATTACAATATTCTTTTTAAATACGGGGTTGGCCTCTTTGTACAGAAGATGGCAGACATTGGATTAACAGGTGCCATCGTTCCTGACCTCCCTCCTGAAGAGGGTGTAGATTATCTCGACCATATGGAAAGACAGGACCTTTCCCCTATCTTTATATTTTCTCCCAATACATCTAATAAACGGATGAGATACATTGCATCGTATGGAAGGGGATTTATCTATTGCGTGGCAAGGAAAGGTGTCACCGGCAAGAATACGGATTTTTCAGAAGAACTGGATCATTATCTGAGAAGATGCAGAAAAGCGACGGATCTCCCTTTGGCCCTGGGTTTTGGGGTTAAGGAGAAGTCTGATGTCGATTTTCTCAAGGGCAAAGTGAATATTGCGGTAATCGGCTCACAGACAATCCGCTTGATCGATAAGGAGGGTGTCGGAGCTGTACAGGGTTTTCTCCATAGGCTGCAGGAAGTATGAATAGAAAAGAACGCATCGCCAGATTCAAAGAGATAGACATCTATCCGGTTACCTGCCAGGATCTTTCAAATGGCCGGACAGATTTGGATGTGCTCGATGGGGTTTTGGCAGGAGGAGCAAGGGTTGTCCAGTTACGGGAAAAGCATTGGGAGAAGAGGGAACTCTACGAGTTGGGCCTGGAATTTCGAAAAAAAACCCTCAAGTATGATGCTTTGCTGATTATAAATGATCATCTGGACATAGCCTTGGCCCTAAAAGCAGACGGAGTGCACCTAGGACAGGATGATCTGCCCATTAAAGCTGCACGGGAAATTGCCTCAGAACTCCTCCTTGGCGCGTCAAGCCACAGTCTAAAAGAGGCCATACAGGGGGAAACAGACGGTGCAGACTATGTGAATATCGGCCCTATTTTCCCAACAAAGACTAAAGACGGTCTGTCGCGTTTTCTCGGACCTGATGCAATCCGTGAAGTCGAACTAAGGCTCAATATACCCTTTACAACTATGGGCGGAATCAATGAAAGGAACATACACGAATTATTACACGCTGGTGCCCGAAGGGTGGCCATGGTGACGGGAATCATTCAAGCCCCTGATATTGCATCTCGCGTTCGAGAATTAAGGAAGATCATCCGAGCGTATTCTTGATCCGTTTGGGGCCTGTAATACTTCTCTGTGCTCGTATTTTTCGATATAGTAGAGTGTACCTCCCACAGGTGCAAAACAAAGAAAAATAATGTTTGCTCCCGGTACGAGGAAGAGGAGCCCAAAACCTAAATGAAAGGGAAGAGAACGTACAAGGAGTTTGAAACGGTCCTTAAAGGATTTAAAGCGTCTTGCAGGGGTAAGATCAGTATTGTCCCAGGCAAGAAAGACAATGGCCATCATAGATGAGACAACGGAAAGAATAGGTCCCAATGGTGTAAGCCAACCGAGGATGAAAAGGAGCAAAGAGAATATTATCGGCAATATGCTTCTCGGTACTTCCTGTTTTATCAGATAAGAAAACTGTTTTAATACAGACACATTATATACGATATTCTCGTGGCCTGTGATCATGCGTTCAGTAATCCTAGACATATAATCCATGATAACCACTGCAAAAAGGACTTGGGAAATCAAATAGGACACAACCGCTGTCAAGGCCACAAGGCATAAGGAGATGAACCAGGAAAGAATATGCCACATCCAGATAATCCAATGACTTTCGGGTTTTGTCCAAATGAGTGACATGATTTCGTTATGGTATATAATGATAAGACTGGCAAGGGTTATAGTGATAAGAATGACCACAACAAAGCGAAGTAGCCCCAAGGCGAGTAATTTGGGTGTTCTTATCCCTAACCACAATCCCTGCAGATTGTATGTCAATCCATTAAAGAATCCCATTTCTCGTATAGGTAATTTCTTTATCATTCCCTCATACCATTTGATACGATCTTTTCTTTGGGGTATATCGGATGTACTGTCTTTCTAATCAGTGTCCATCCATAAATGGCCCTTTTGCCTAATCTTCTTCACTGGTCTCAGTTTTTTATTCTTGAAATAAGTATATATATTCCTAATGTTAAAATCTTCTCCTTCCTTGATCTTGAACAAACTTGCAAATTTATGGATAGAGACTAAATAAATACAGGTTTGTCATTCTAAATTCCAAACACTACCAAAACATAAGGTTTCAGGTCAATCAAGAAATCAAATTTGGCAGTAGGAATCTGTCTATTGACATCTTCACAACTCCGTTTTATGTTTATAATGAGTTTATTCATTGATAAGTTTCTTCCTCTTTTTTAAGCTGATCTTTAAAAGTTGAGAAAAATTAGTTCTTAAAATTAAATAGATATGTCTTTCGAAAGAGTTCTTAGCAACACAGATTGTTCTTTGAAATAATTTCATATTTCCCGAATCGTGGGTGG
>JAXHVA010000181.1:0-6332 GCA_034189035.1 Thermodesulfobacteriota bacterium | reverse complement strand
TACCCACGTGATGGAAAAGGACATTTCCGTCGTCCGACGCCCACTGGACGCGCTTGAGTGAATCTGCTTTTTCTCGACAATGCCCGGATCTGTTTCTCTTCCTTACGGAGATACTCCATGCATAGGATAGACAAGGGGACGCCCTTAAGATTTTAAGAATTTTATTCGATTAAAGTAAGTATTATTTGCCGTCCCTTTATCTATTATCTTTCGACGCTCTATCCCCCGGATCATAATGTGATGCAATACACCAGTCGCGTCCAGTCGTGATGATCTTGGCATACATTTTCCTCAATCACTTTCCTGATTTCCTGTCAACTTAGAATTTGAAGGGCGTTATATATTGCAGCATTTTAAGGTTACACCACAAAAGGTAACCTAAAAAAAAATTAATGATTATTGATTTCGCTCCGAAAACATTATGGGTAACGTATTGATTCTAAAAATAAGAGACGAGAGCTTCAAATAAAGACATGATAAAGCTATCCATTTAATAATAAAAACAAAATTTTATTTATTCTGAGTTAACTACTATAGTCATTAAATTTTATTTAGCAGACTACCAAAAAAGAAACCTCCTTTTAAGAAAAAAATGGAAAAGATACTTCAATAATCTTTAAACAGGAGGTTTCTATAAATAAAGGCTAGGATACCAGTTTACAAGAACTTCGTCAATTAAAGAAAGAGATTCGTGGATCCAAGGAGCATCTCATTGATGGTATTGATATAGTGAAGGATAATCATAAAGATTTTTTAGCACGGCCCACTGGTGAGACACTTTTAAGGCGATTGTCCTTTGCAAACACTCGAGAGGGATTTGACTTCTTTTTCTAACAGAGGCATTCAAAGTACAAGGTGGATTTACGAAGGTGGTATTTGGGCTGGAGCCCACTGCCAACTTTCATAAGCCATTGGGAGAATATTTAATCCTTTCAGGATAAAGGATGATAGATGATCCTACTTGAGAAAGGTACATCGGAGACTGATAACTATTATGTTCAGATTCGTTTATAGGAGAGATATTCGCCGAAATAATTGAAAAGGTCTTGCAAAGGCTTAGTGGAGATGTATTTACAAAATAACTATGAATTTCAATCTAGCTTAATTATAATAGGATTTATTAAAGCTCATTCTTTTCTTGACAGGGAGGAATATAGTATGTCCCTGCTTACAAAGGGGGGAGGGGGCAGTTTTTTTGCTTGACCCACAAGGACACTTTTGGCAAAATTAAGTGAGTAAAAAGCAACATCTTATTCATATTAAGAATATGTAAACCTGAAGCTTGCAATAGTTCTCTTTACTTAGTGGAAAAGTGAGTACAAAAGAACAGCACGAAATTCCAGCACCAACATCCCTTTCGGATAAGGAATTGCGGGATATCAGGCAGATAATCAACATTTTTATCTTGGCGTGGAAGAATTACGGCCTGTATCCTGAGGATCATGAATCCTCTATAAAATCCATTGAAAACCTTGTTGCCGCATTCAGTAGATTTTTCACGAAACATGGAGATCTGCGACTAACTGTTGAAAAAGACTCTCTCCTTTACAAGTCTGAAATCCTCTATAGAGTTTCACAAGAGGCTCCCTCGGAGGACATCATTACCCTGCTCTATCGTGACGGCATCAAATGGATTGAGTTTCAAGAGGGCCTTTCCCTTGAAGAAATCGCCTCCTTTTTCAGAATAGCTCATAAATACAGGTTCTTCGCAGAGGAAACCGAGGGAGATATTGTCACTGCTTTGATGGATGAAGAACTAGAATATATAGATTTCAAGGCGGTGGATATTTTCTGGCAGGACTTGCTGTTAATGAATTTTTCCCAACTCCCCCCTCCCGCGCCTCAGCCGGAAGAAGTCGCTGATCAAAATGAAATGGACCGGCCTCAGCAACCGGCAGAATCGTACGGCGAGGACACTTATGCAAGAAGTATTGCCGATCCATCGATCAGTCATGCCCAACTGGAGCTGTCCAATACCGATCAGATAATACTTCAGCAAATGGTCAAGGAGGAAGAAAGCTGGGCTATTACAGATGATCTTTTTGAATTATTACTGATCATTCTTAGAAACCAGACCGAACAGGAAAAATTTACCGCGGTTTTAGGGTTCATCTCGGAAGTTGCTGTTGTAACCATTGCGCTGGAAAAGTTTGATCTGCTGGTCAAATTATTTCAGTCACTGTACAAGCTCCTCTCCCCAGAAATTTCAACTGAACAGGATTGGAAAAGTTCCCTTATCGACCGTTTTTTCTATGATTTGTCCAGGCCTGAAATCTTTCAACTCATTAGCGAAAAACTCCTGCATCTGCAAAAGATTAAAATTAAACAGCTAGAGGCTCTTGAAGAGGCACTTCATTATTTTTCCCCAGAGGTTATCCCTTTTCTGGTGCCGGTCATCATACAGAGAAGTTCGCCCAAGATACAACAGTTGCTCTCGGGAGTGATAGTGCACCTGAGCCAGCTTGACATCGGGCCTCTTAAAAAAATAGCGGAACAGCACGGCCTGGAGATGGGGTACAAGCTCTTGGCCATACTAAATAGACTGCAGGGAGAATGGGTCAATGAAATTATTTTCAAGATGTGCGAACACCCCTCTAACAAGGTGCGCAGGAAAGCAATCAACGAGCTGGTTGAAAGGGATCCCAGATACGCACAGAAGTTGTTTCCACTCATTGATGATTCCAGCAAAGAGATACGCACTTGTATCTTGACTGCTTTTGCAAAAAATAAATCCAGTGTGCTTGAAAATTTGCTGCTGAACTACTTGCAAGGAAACTCTGCTCAAAAGGATCCAACCCACATTCTTGCCTGTTATAAGGCTCTTGGCCACTGCGGTTCAAACACGGCTGTCCCGTTCCTGCGCAGAATACTCCTGAGCCGGGGATGGAATAATTTTATGGGTTCAGGGAAACTGGTTTTTCGTGAGGGTGCGGCCATTGCCCTGAAATTACTCGACACTCCAGAAGCGGAGAATGTTCTCCAGAAAGCTTCAAAAAGCAGATTCAAGGTAATCAGGAAGGCCTTTGATAGAACAAATACTATAAGTGCCCTCTCTGGGTAAAACACCAATGACTGATTATACAAAATACAGATCCTATTCCCAGTTTGAAGAATTCCTGCTAAACTTCTACAGCCTGAGCCAGAATGCAAGAATTTACAGTGATAACCATACGCTGGTTATAAAAGGAACTGAGAAATTCTCCAAATCCATATCTAACTGCGTGGAGAATGAATCATTGACGTTCAAAATTTCCAATGACCAGTTGTTTATTGATGATGAAAAGCTTCCCTACAATAGAAACATAAAGAAGCTTTTTGATAACATTATAAGATATTTTGATGCCCGCGGCTTGGAAGGCATGCGTTTCCTGGAAGCTGTCAAGCATGCCTCTGCGGAGGAGCTCCTCGCTTTCCTACGTCTGCTGGAACAGTCTGGGCAAAAGCCGGAACCTCTCACTTGGCTCACAGACTGCCTTGCTGAAGAAAATATAAAATGGATTGAACTGATCAAGAAATCGGAAATACCTCAGGCTGACCAAGAATCCTCTTACAAGGACAAGGCTGAACGGTGGGAAAGGGCCAGAAAAGACTACACTTACACCAAGGCCTCTCTCGAAGAGGTTGCCCAGAAGATTAAAAACAAGAAGAGTGTGGTTGGTATAGGGAAAACCGTCCGGGTAGTCCAAAACATGGTGACAAATCTTATCGAGGATGACGAAGTTTACGCTGCTATCAGCACACTCAGGGTCTTTGACGACTATATCTTCACACATTCGGTGAATGTTTCCATGCTATCCATGTGCCTTGGCAGGCGTATAAACCTCTCACGTCGTACTCTGGCAAGTCTTGGAATTTGTGCCCTTTTTCATGATCTTGGAAAACTTGAGATCCCTAATGAAGTTCTGTACAAAAAGGATAAGCTGAATCACAATGAGTTGAAATTGATTGAGGAGCATTCATTGAACAGCGCCAGACTGTTGTTAAAACTCAAGGCCTCCCCTGACAGCAAGGCCAGAATACTGGTACCGCTTTTTGAGCACCATCTGAAATATGACCTAACCGGCTATCCTAGGGCCACCTGGGATAATCCGCTAACCCTTTTTGGAAAGATTATTTCCATTGCAGATAAATATGATACTTTAACATCATCGCGGGCCTACCGGAAATCACTGCTGAGTCCGGACCGCGCCCTGGGCTACATGCTTGATCATGCCGGCAAAGAATTTGATCCTATCCTCATCAAGATTTTTATCAATATTCTTGGAGTATACCCGGTCGGCACCCTGTTGAGGCTTGACACTGACGAACTGGCTTTGGTTGTCAGTTCTCCCAGTAGGAATTTTTTTAAGAGGCCATTAGTCTGTGTCCTGGAAAAAGAGGGGGGAGACGGTTATAAAAAAAAGGAAATACTTAACCTAGACGAACGCGACACCGAAACAGGCAAGTTTGTAAGGGAAATTATCGAGACCTATCACCCTGCAACTTTCGGTATCCAGCCTGTACAGCATATGTTTTCCAGTAATTGATTGGATGAAGAATTCACATATACACTTAGACTCAGGGCTAAAGCCTTGCCTCCTCCACGTTAGATTCTGCATAAAGATCCTTTTCTATTTTCCATCTCCCCCTGAAATGATGGAGAGCTGCAGAAGAGACTCCGTGACAGTTTCCTTCATCTGTCTTATGTTATACTTGATTGATTCCTCATATAGATTGTTGTCTATTTTCCATCTCTCCTTGAAATGATAGAGAGCTGCGGAAGAAACCCCTCCCAGTACACCGGCCATCCTTTTACGTGCTACCGAACGATAGAACCCCTCTGTTTTCCTGAAAAGCTCCAGGGGGGTCTCAAACCCTTCCATCCCGGCCTCCTGGAACTCTAGAAAAAGCAAGGGCAATTTTTCCTGGTAATTCTTGTCTGCCATCTGGGCAAGCAAGTCTGCGGTTCCAAGAACCTTGCCCATGGTCCTGACCTCTTCAGATTTGAAAGGTATATCTTCTATAGGAGCGAAGAGTTCTGTACATTTGATAATATGGCCGCAGTCTCGGATATCCTTCTGCGAATAGCCGTTTTCGGTGAGATATTTTTCCATAAAGACGATTGAGCGATCCTCGTGTCCGATGGTGTACTGAGCCCCCGTACCATTTACTTCTTTCTCGGTCTGGATCAGGCCTGTATCATGAAAAAGCGCTCCTATTAAACAAAGCTGAACAATCCTTGGGGAGAAAACCTGTCCCTGGACGTACAAACCATGAATGAGTCTTGCGGTAGCAAGAGCGGTTGAAGAGGTATGCTCTAGGTCATGATATTTTGTATTGCTGGCCCGGTACCCTGGATATTCTCCGTTGAAGAGACGGAGAATATCCGCGTATATCTTTTCGACTGGCGTCGGGTCCGGGGGAGGGGCGATCAAGAGTAGGATATTTTTTATCTCAGCTAGAGATTCAACCGGAGAGTTGTTATTTGTTAGATCATAAAGCCTGTCACTTTTCCTAATCATATCATCAAAGTGCCTTAGAGGGTAAGTTACGCTTAAGTTTTTATCGATAATTGCTTTTTTACCTGCGCCAAAATTCGAGGTGGTTCTTTAAACTACTCAGTACATTTCAGTATATCAAAAAATACCAGAACGATCAACAAAATAACAATCATGGTCCATTTCAACAACTTTTTCTGCCAGAAACCAATCTTGATCTTCCTGATTTTCATATACTCTCAACGGCGTATGGACTAGGAACTATTAGGACAGACAAGTGAGCGCCGTTCAGATTAAAAAAATTTTATTCTCTTATGACACGTCCAATGAGATCAGCAAAAGCTTTCTCATCCATAGTTCCAAAAATGATAAAGGGGTGTCTCGCAGTAATATCAAGTATCTTCGTCGGCCGCAGCTAAGCGCCACTAAAAGCATTTCTTCGTCCATATCAAGCACTGTTTAATACGCAAGTCCCCCTGGCGGCAGATCTGGTTGGGTCACTAAGCGAACCAATGGAGATATTGGGTGCAGGGAGATGAGGGGTAATCCACTTCTTCCTGACTATGCCAGATAAGGAAAATAACTTCTGTTCAACAAACTGAAAGTAATCATAACCTATTGAAGTAAAGAGATAAAGTCTTACAATTAGCCAGCCCTTGATGGGATGACCGCATAATCAATCAAGTATTAATTGCCTGTCACTTTATTACCTTGTTGAACAGACCCGCGGGTTCAACGCGGTGTGTTTATTGAAACTCGGCGCTCTGTTTCTATGGAGTTTGCGCCAGGCTGTCACTGCGAGAATTTAGATTTGTTATGCCAAAATGTTATCGAGCGGGGTCTTTGAAAAATTAT